>NZ_JAIVFW010000159.1 GCF_020829595.1 Nostoc sp. CHAB 5844 | reverse complement strand
TGTGGCAGCACGACGAGCCAAATCTTCGGCTAATGCCAAGTCGGCTGAGTTGTAGGCGGGGCTAGATTCGCTTCTCACCAAGGAAATTACGCCAAATATTTGCCCTCGCAAATGCAGGGGAATGATCCTGTCAAGCATCACGGATTGTCGAACAAAAAAAGTCTATGACGGAAAATTGGGGTCACCGCAAGTGTGCCCCCAGTCCAAAAGCTGCCGATGTTTAACCGCGCGAGGTGACTTCTGCTTCAACTGCTCGGCTGAAGTCTGTTCGCTTGCTCAGGAAAGAAGCGTTCGAGTGCGTAACCTTCGCCGAACATGACATCGTGCTGCAGCAGGCGATAGTCGCGGATCAGCGGGTCAATACGTCCCGACAGGGCCCAGTCGGCCTGTGCTATCCAGTCCCGCCAACGAATGCGGGTGGTATGCGAGGGTAAGTGGCCGGATGCGCCGGCGCGTTGCGGTGGGCGGTATACGGGGAATTTGGGGGGATTGGAAGAGCTGCAAACGTGGCGGCCAGATGCATTCGATTTGAAGCACAAAACTGCGCCACCGTCTCGATGCCGTTAGTCCTAATTTACACCGAAACGCAATCCTTGACTAATTCAACGATAAGTTGATTAATCCTCATCCGTATTTCAACACGAATTGAGGAAAGAGCTAATGCGCAGCCTATTGCTTTCTCTCCTATTGGTCATCACAAGCGCAGTTCAAATATCTCATGCGCAAGATAGCTCCGACCCAGTATTCATGGAGGGGAAATATGAACTAGATAAATCAAGAATGTACCTAATGAGATATCATTGCGAAGTTGAGAACCTTCAAAACTACCTAAGTACCTTCCCGTACCCGAGACCTCGTTCTGCGATGCACTTTTTTAGCATAAAAGCGTCGGGGAATCCTGAGAGAATAACTGAAGAAAATATTTTAAACGGAGGGTACGCTGGCGCCCAGCATGTATTTACGATCAATAATGGGACGCCTATTGGTCAAGTCTGCTCGGGAATGATGTTGGTTCGCGGAAAAGAAAAACCAACAATCAGCTATCATCTAAGAACCGATACAAGAACAATACCAGAACAGATCGTTCAGATATTGACTTTCTTAGATAATGCCATCTCCCCAGCATATAGAATAATACGTTCAAAAACGATGCACGAGAATGATAGTCAAGCATTCTCGTCGGCGAAGACGATCTCAGAAAAATATAAAGAATTCTCATCTTTTTTCACAAGCGACTTGAGCCCAGGAGGTAATACAAAATACATTAAAGCAGGAAACAACAATCTTATTACTAGAGCTTCTCTCGTCAACATAAGCCTCGAAAAAATTGACGGAAGCCTCATAGAATCAAGAAATTCTGAGTTTATTAAAGAAAATATTGATGACCTAATTTCCTTGAATCTGGATTTTGAAGACGGAAAGATTGAGGAATCATGCAAAGAAGCCCAAGATTCACTATTCTCATTTGGGATAAAAGCAAATATTGATCAGGCATTTGTTATTTCCAGACGTATGCCATACGTTGAAAAAAAACAAATAATAGAATGCCTAGGGATAAACAGACTTGTTGACACCACAATAGAAAACAAATCAAGATTTAGAGGCTACATACCTCCTAATAAGATAATTACAAAAATTGACGTAGATAATTACAAGTATGAAATGAATATTGCATCACGAGATGCAAAACTTATGCATACGATGAAATATTTTTTAAAATCACTTTCTGATTCAGCGCGCGATGGTGGATTCTCGAAAGAACACCAGAAAAATATAGGAGAATTCATAAAGGACACCATTACTGTCCGTGACATGACAATGGATGATCTAATAACAAAAAAGACACAAAATTTGATTGAAACTGAGCGTGAGACATCTGGCCCTTGGCAAGAGCAACTGGGTCGCTTGGCCATGGGGGGATTTCAAAAGTATGGATGTGTACTCGCCACACGTTCTCATTCATCCATCCAGAGCTATGATGAGGCGGTCGGGATTATTTTAGCTAGGCGCCCTGCAACGGACAAAACCAAGGAAGCAGTTGTTTCAATAAGACTAATCCAGAAGGAGGGGCGTTTCACAGAAGTAAATGTTACCGATGAATTTGTTGTTGATGTTCGCAGGGCGCATGGCGATTGTGGCCTCTAGTTGCTATTTACTCAGTTTCTTGAGTTCTCGACCAGCGGAACTGTAGGTTCAGACAGCCTCAAAAAAGTATGAAAGGTGAACATTTTCCCCGCCCCCCAAAACCCGCATTATCCTGAACGTCCTTTCGCCGCCGGACGGATCGCGTAACGTGTCGATGCGGGCGGGAGGAGGCGCTTTCGTTGTCGGCCGAAACGTACGGCAGGGGCGAAAGAGGCGTGGAGCGCCACGGTGCCTCGCAGCCTTTCCCGTTCTCAGGGATCAGGCCAGCGGGTGAGCGCCGTGTGCGGAGCTTCCCCCTTCCCCGGGTCGCGGGGTCGGTTTGGGTCCGCCATGCAAGCAGGATGGTGGCGCATGTCCCCGAAGAGCGCGGAACGCGGTTTTCGGAAAAGCGCCAACACACTGCGCAGCGAAGCCGTTTTGCGCCTGAAGGAGACCGGACCGTCTCCGAAGAACGCCTTGGGCCGCGCGAAAGCGATGCCGCACATCCCATATCCCTGAGGCAACGCTTTCGCGCGGTTCTCCGGACATGAGCAAACCCGAGGGAGCGCCTGCGGGGCGTTTTCGCACGCCCGCAGGCAAGGCCGGAACGGCCGCATCATGGAAGGCAGGAGCGATGGACGAGCTGAAGGACGTAGCGACCACGATGAGCGCGCTGGAGCGCCGGCACATCCGGCGCGTCCAGCCGGAACTTCGCGCAGCGGCGACGGAAGCCGGCCACCACCGCACCTGCCGCCTGCCGAAATGCCGGCGGGCCAAGCGTTGCACCGGCTGCTATCCCGCCGACGAGATCGCCACGACCTTCTTCAAGACCTTTCCGCCCTGCGTGCGCGACGACGCCACGCAGGCGAGCCTGCTTGCCGGCTGGGAAGTGCTCTGCGAGCGCTACGAACAGGCAATGCTCGCCGCCGGCCATACGCAGGAGGCGCTGGACCGGCTCGGCGAAGAGCGAAACCGCGCCCTGGAGGAGGACGACGACTGGCCGGAGGATCCCCTCTGCCCGCCGCCCCGCAACGCCGTCGCGTGAGACGGGATCAGGAAACGCCGAGCGCTTCGGCGGAAATCCAGAAGACCGCATCCTGCGATTGCTCCGTTTCCAGCCAGACGAACTCCAGATGCGGGAATTCCTCTTCCAGGATCTCGCGGCCCGAGCCGATCTCGCAGATCATGCCGCCGCCGGGATTGAGGTGATCGGCCGCCCCGGCAAGGATTTTGCGCACGAGGTCGAGGCCGTCTTCGCCGCCGTCATGCGCCATGACGGGCTCGGCGCGGAATTCCGGCGGGTAGCCGGCGAGCGCGTCATGGTCGACATAGGGCGGATTGGTGATGATGAGGTCGTAGGTGCGGCCGGAAAGCGGGGCGAAGAGATCGCCCTTGAAGAGCGTCACCTGGTCCTCGACGTCGTGTTCGGCAAGGTTCAGCCTGGCGACCTCCAGTGCATCGGCCGACAGGTCCACCGCATCGACGCTTGCCTGCGGAAAGAACTTTGCCGCGAGCACCGCAAGGCAGCCCGAGCCTGTGCAGATGTCGACGGCGCTTTCCACCAGCATCGGATCGGGCAGGAAGGACGAGCCGTGTTCGCCGAGATATTCGGAAAACAGGATCTCGCCGATATGCGAGCGCGGCACGATCACCCGCTCGTCGACAAAAAAGCGCACGCCCTGAATATAGGATCGGCCGGTGAGGTACGCCGAGGGCTTGCGCGTCGCAACGCGCGCCTCGATGCGGGACGCGAGCAGCTTTCGCTCGGCCGGCAGCAGGCGGGCGTCGAGGAAGGGATCGAGCGCGTCGATCGGCAGGTCGAGCGTATCGAGCAGCAGGAAGGCCGCGTCGTCGCCGGCCGTCGTCGTGCCGTGGCCGTAGCTGAGCTCGGCCGCATTGAAGCGGGAGATCGCATAGCGCCAGTAGTCGCGCAGCGTGACGAGTTCGGATGTGATGTCGTCCTGGGTCAACGGCGGCCTCGCTTCGGATATCCTGTTGGCGGGCGCAATTCCGGCAAAAACGTGCAACGGTCTTGTCTTTGGACTTGCGCAGGAAACGAACAGGGCCTTTCCGCCAGCCGCGGGCGAGCGGAAAGGCTCTGGACGAACCCGGCTTTAGAATGGCATGGGCAGGC
>NZ_JAIVFW010000158.1 GCF_020829595.1 Nostoc sp. CHAB 5844 | reverse complement strand
GTAGTAGTTTACTGCGCTTGAGTCTGGCAGGGAATCCTTTGAGTTTGGAGGTTCAGGCGCTGAATGCGACTAATGCTAATTTGGCATCGAATTCTTTACCTGCTTTGTTAACTGGTGGTGGTGTTGGAAATGTGACTAATTTGGTGGTGGATCATGGTGTGGTGAAGTTAACTGGTTCTGGTTTGACTGTTAATCATGGTGATGTTGTGGTAACTCAAGCATCTGCTAAAAATGTTACCCTCGCTGCTAACCACAATTTGACACTATCAGAAAGTCAACTTTCTGCCACTGGCAACTTAAACTTACTTGCCAAAGATACAGTAACAATTCGTGATAGTGTCGCTAACAATTTCTCTGCTATTGCAGGTGACAAACTCACCATTCAAGGCAATCAAGGCATTGATATTTTTGCAATTAATCACTTAAATAAAACACCTTTTGTGAGTGGTGGTGATTTAACTTTAATTAGTGATGGCAAGATTTCTTTAGATGCTCACTTTACTAGCGGTGGCAAATTTTCAATTCTCAATTCTCAAAGCCAAGCAGGCAACTTTATTAGTTTAGTTGACCCCATTGTTAGTTCTAACCAAGATGTCACATTTGGCAACTACACAGGGCCATCTTTAAAAGTCGAATCCCGTGGTAGTATCACTACTGGTGCAATAGTAATTACAGGTGCAGATACGGCACTTCCTAGTTCGGCAGTAATTTGTGCAGGTAGTGCTTCTGCTAATTGCGTTTCAGATGTAGGAATTTTGAGTAGTCAACCAGCTTTAATTTTAAGAGCAGGTGAAACCAACATTATCGGCACAAATTTTGGTACTCCACCAACAGGACTCAACACAACTACAGGGCCATCTTCACCAGGAAATGTGACAACAGGCAATATATCATTTAGTCTTTATGGCGGGCCTGTAATTATTAGCGCTACAGGTAACATTTCCACTAGCAATATCGATTCTTCTGACTCTAACACCGCTACACCAGGTAATGTCAGTTTGACAGCTGGTGGTGGCATTACCACTGGTGATATTGTCACTACTGATTTTGATGGATCTGGTGATGTAGATTTAATAGCTGGTAATAGTATTGTTACTGGTGATATTGATACTTCTAGTTTCCAGCAAGGAGGTGATGTCACACTCACAGCAGGTACTAGTGGTACATTTGGCAGAAATATTACCTTTAGTAGTATCAATACACAAAATACTGATGATGAAGGTGATTCTCCAGGCGGAAATGTCAACGTTTTAGCCTACGGATTGGTGAGAGGCATAGGTGTAATTCCTGACGGAGAAGGTGGAGGTACTGATACAATTAACACTACTGGTGCAAATCAGTCAGGCTCAATCACCATTCAACATGATGGTGGGCCAGATAACATTCCGTTTGTTGTTGGTAATCCAGCCAGCATTAATGGTACAGCAGGCGCAATTGTGATAGAAGATACACCAACAACTGTGACTTCTTTTCCTGTTTTACCCAATGGTGGCACTGTTATAGATCCTGGGAACGGCGCTAATTTTACTTCAATCAATACACCACCCACCATCACAGCAAATTCACTTTTTTCAAGTGTAGTAAATCAATCTATAACTTTTACATTTGGGTCATTAAATCCTATTACCAGTGATGTTAACAATGACAATCTCACTGTAGTTTTTGATGCCATTTCATCAGGTAGTTTGACTTTCCAAGATGGCACACCAGTTACTTCAGGAAGTGTGTTGACTGCTAGTACAGTATTAGTGTATACACCTCCATCAAATACTTCTGGTGTAATTCCGGCTTTCACTGTTAGATCCAGTGATGGGGTTTCTGTTTCAGCTCCTCAACAGGTCAATGTCACCATTAATTCAGAGCCAAATGTTGATGATCCAATCCCTAATCCTCCAGAACCACCACCGAAAGTCACCGTGGTTAGAGATCCTGCTCCTGAAGACAAGTTTACTGATCAGGTTGGGGGGTACTTAGGAGAAGGCAACACCCCAATTAAAGGGATCAAAGAAGCGCGTGAGATTCTGACTAACATTGAAGCTTCTACAGGTGCTAAACCTGCTCTAATTTACGTTTCATTTGTACCTGCAAAGATTCAACCAACGGCTCAACTACCCATCCTCGCGCAAGACAATGACGTTCTAGAATTGTTAGTGGTGACAGCTAAGGGTGAACCTATTCGGCAAGTATTACCAAATGTAACGCGTGAGCAAGTTCTCACCGCCAACCGTCAATTTACTAGTTCGATAACTGACCCAGCACTGCGACGCACTTATATCAATCCTGCTAAAAAACTATACAGTTGGCTGATTGCACCCCTGAAAGATAACCTGCAAGCACGAGAAATTAATAATTTAGTTTTTCTCATGGATACGGGATTGCGAGCTATGCCCGTAGCAGCACTCTATGATGGTGAAGAATATCTAGTTGAGCGCTATAGCGTCGGTTTAATGCCCAGCCTTAGCCTGACTGATACCAAATATGTTGACATTAAAAAAGCTAAAGTTTTGGGGATGGGTGCATCTCAATTCCAGACCTTAGATCCACTACCAGCAGTTCCCACAGAATTAACCACCATCACTCAAAAACTTTGGCCAGGTAAATCCTTTTTAAATGAAGCCTTCACTTTGAAAAACCTCAAAGGACAACGCCAAGAAACACCCTACGGTATTGTTCACCTTGCTACTCACGGAGAATTTAGAAAAGGTGCGCCTGGTAATTCTTATATTCAATTGTGGGATACTCAACTGAAAATGGATCAGATGCGCCAACTCGGTTGGAATAACCCACCTGTGGAACTAGTGGTATTGAGTGCTTGTCGTACAGCTTTAGGTGATGATGATGCAGAATTAGGTTTTGCTGGCTTTGCAGTGCAAGCTGGTGCTAAGTCTGCATTAGCGAGTTTGTGGTATGTCTCCGATGAAGGAACATTTGGCTTGATGACAGAATTTTACGAAAAGTTGAAACAAGCTCCCATTAAAGCCGAAGCCCTCCGACAAGCACAAATAGCAATGCTCAAAGGAGAAGTACGTCTAGAAAACGGTAAACTGAAAACTTCTCATGGTGATTTACCTCTACCAGAAGTTTTAGTAGAACTCGGTGACAAAAATCTAACTCATCCCTATTTCTGGTCTGCTTTTACGATGATTGGCAATCCTTGGTAGATAGCAGAATTCAGTAGTAATATCACTTCACCAAAGCTTTGATATTGGCTTTTCCTAGAGGTACACAGCTAGTTGTGTGCCTTTAGCAAATGATTTGTAGCGTTCTCAAAATTAGAACAAGAACTAATAATGAAATATGGATATTAAGCAGCTTTTAAAAATTTAAAAGTAAAAAAATATCTAACTTGTATCTGTCGTTAGATATTTTTGAGGTTTTTAACATCCAGATATCCTATCTCATACCAATTTCCCTTAAATGTGAAACACATTCTTGTTGTAGAGACGTAGCAATGCTACGTCTCTACAGGATTCATATAGCCATTTGCAATTGAATAGACCACAGTAGGGCGAACGGCCGTTCGCCCCTACAATAATTTAATTTTTAAAGGGTGTATTCAATTCAATTGAAAACCGCTGTATGTATCACGTTTTTAGTGAAATGGTATCAATTGTAAAAATTGAAATTCTGAGAAACCATGTTTGTTAAATAATGTAAGTTTCTTTCTGCTACTAAATAATAGAAAGCTTAATTTTTATTAATTTTTTTGATATAGCAAGCTAAGTATAGCTTAGGACATCAACCAACGATAAAACTAAGTCAACACAAGGCTTTTAAGCCTATCACCGTTCGGCTGACGCGGTAGTTGAGCCTGTCGAAACTCACGGCGGAAGCCTGTCACCTGTCACCTGTCACCTGTTAGTTGCTGTATTAATCACTAGGCTATATGTAAAGGAAACTTTTAATATTCAAAAAACTTTTAAACACACACTAACTCATGTATAATTTAAATCATCAGACGATAAATTTATATCAAATTTTAATTTAAAATACTTATGTCACCAGTTTTTTTTTGAATGTTAAATTTGACCAAACTAAAATCAACTTTCCTATTATTTTTTCAGGAAAGAAGCAAGCTTTTCGACATTTGTATAGAGGCAAAATATTAACAGCTACTAACATCATTTTAGGAATATGCCTGATACCTGTAACAGTAGTAGCGCAAATCACCCCCGCCAAAGATGGCACAGGCACAACTATCCAAACGCAAGGCAACAACATCAACATTAGTGGCGGTAGCCTCAGCAGCGACAAAGCCAA
>NZ_JAIVFW010000157.1 GCF_020829595.1 Nostoc sp. CHAB 5844 | reverse complement strand
TGTTAGAAACACCCGAGTCGTTGATTGCGCCGGTGGCTATGGAATCCTTGTGCGACTTCTGCGGGACTTTGGGATCGATGCTTTGTGGTCGGATCCCTATTGTAAAAACTTGGTGGCAGTCGGCTTTGAGCATAATGGTGAGGCCGCTAGTTTGGTAACGGCATTCGAAGTTTTAGAGCATTTTGTATCTCCGTCGGCAGAGATAGCACGTCTTTTCGAAATAGCTCCGAACATCCTGTTTTCTACAGAACTTATAGCTGATCCAGCGCCAAAAGTCACTGACTGGTGGTACTACGGTGCGAATCATGGCCAACATATTGGTTTTTTTAGAGAGAGGACATTAGTTTACTTGGCACGTAAATTTAATAAGCATTTATGCACAGATAGCCATGGACGTCATCTTTTCTCTGAGAAGCCTGTTTCGAAATTTGTATGGAAAAAGAATTTTATGATTGAGAGGATCTTTCCAGGATTCTTTTCTCGGAAGTTAAAATCTAGGATATGGAGTGATTATCAACACATGAGTAGTAGCGAATGAAGGTAGCTTTTGACTATCAAACCTTTGCCCTTCAGTCGTATGGAGGGATTTCTAGGTATTTTGTGAAGCTGGCTAAGGGTTTGGATGTGCATGGTTGTGATACACGTATCTTTGCTCCACTTCATCGAAATCGATATTTGGCTGAACTTGATGACAATAAGGTTCAAGGCTTTGAGCTGAACGATTATCCACCGAAAACGGCTAGATTGTTTTTAAGATTGAATCATAGTCTTTGCTCTAGAGCGATTAGCCGTTTTGCCCCTGATGTTATACACGAAACATATTTTTCCAAGCATCCTACATCTAGCCATAAATTAGGGATTCGGTTTCTGACCGTTTATGACATGATCCATGAGAAGTTTGCATCGCAGTTCCCTGGAAGAGATCAAACATCCCAAAATAAATTGCTGGCGGTGCAAAGAGCAGATCACGTCATATGTATTTCACAAAGTACGAGGAACGATCTTTGTGACTTATTTGATATTGACTCAAGCAAGGTGTCAGTTGTGCATTTAGGTTTCGAGGGCTTTAATGCTCTCGGCAAAAGACGGCAGCTTTCAGTTTCTCGACCTTATTTATTGTATGTGGGCCAGAGGAAGGGTTATAAAAACTTTCAAACGGTGTTGCGAGCGTTAGCAAGTCTTACTAACATTGGTCGTGAAATAGACGTAGTTGCTTTTGGTGGTGGGGCATTCTGCCAAGAGGAGGTTGGTTTAATAAATTCTCTAGGGTTTTCTGATAGACAGGTCAGGCAAATGTCTGGTGGCGATGACTTGTTGGAAGCTTTATATGAGAAGGCATTGGCTTTTGTTTATCCATCTTACTATGAGGGCTTTGGTTTGCCTCCACTCGAAGCTATGGCTTACAAATGTCCAGTCATATCAAGTAATACTAGTTCGATGCCAGAGGTGATTGGAGACGCAGGGTTATTTTTTGATCCTTCCTCTGCGGATGATTTGGCATCGATCATTGAGTCGATATTTTTTGATAGTGAGCTTAGAAATAAGCTGATCGAAAAAGGATTACGGCGTAAAGAGCTCTTCACTTGGCATAAATGTTCTGAAGAGACTGCAGTTCTTTATAAAAAATATGCAAAAAACGGTGTTTGAGATGGCTAACGCGCTGATATGCGGAGTGGGTGGACAAGATGGAAGTTTGCTTGCCTGTTTTTTGCTGGGGAAGGGGTATCGTGTATTCGGTACATCCAGAGATGCTCAAGGTTCAACTTTAAATAATCTAAGGCGACTTGGTATTGAGAATCGAATCACACTTCTTTCGATGTCTCCAGAAGATTTTCGCAGTGTTTTTGTGGCTTTAAAGCGCAGTGATGCCGATGAAGTTTACATGCTCGCGGGGCAATCATCAGTTGGGTTGTCATTTGAACAGCCAGCCGAGACCATGCAAAGTATATCTCAGGGTACGTTAAATATGCTGGAGGCCTGCCGTATGCATGAAAAGCTGGTGAGACTATATCATGCCGGCTCTAGTGAATGTTTCGGCGACACCAGAGGTATTCCTGCTGATGAATCGATGCAGTTCACCCCACGTAGTCCTTACGCTGTAGCGAAAGCTTCTGCCTACTGGTTGGTAAGTAATTATCGAGAGGCATATGGGCTTCATGCATGCACAGGTATCTTATTCAATCATGAATCACCTTTGCGCCCCGAGCGATTTGTTACACAAAAAATTATTCAGGCGGTCAAAAGAATCGCTCAAGGAAGTGATGAAAAGTTGGAGCTAGGGCGTTTGGATATTTCAAGGGATTGGGGCTGGGCCAGTGAGTATGTTCAAGCTATGTGGCTAATGCTTCAAGAAGACAGAGCTCAGGATTACGTCATTGCCACGGGTAAAAGCCATACTCTACAAGAATTTGTAGAGTATGCGTTTCACTGTGTTGGGCTGGACTGGAGGAATTATGTGATCCAATCGCCAGCATTTTTTCGCCCTACAGATATTGTCATTAGTGCCGCCAATCCAGCAAAAGCATTCAAAGAACTGGGCTGGTCTGCAAAATATGATATGTATCGTGTAATCGAGAGCATGATAAAAAGTGAGTTTGATTGATTATTCAATCTCTAGGATTTTTTTGATTGACTCTTTTAATTTTGAGTAATAAACAGATTGGTTGTTGTTTTCGATAACGTATCTAGAGTTTTTTATTTGTAATTCATTAATTTTGCTGTCGGAGATGGTCGCTGTTGATTCAATTGCGTCACTTATTCCTTTAAGGTCTAAGCTCTCAATTCTAATTTCATGGCCGGTAGATATACTAGTTTCTCGACTGATAATAGGGATGAGTCCTCCATTTGCGATTGCGGTTAGTGCTGCAACTCCTCCGCCTTCGGAGCAGGAGGGAAATATAATGAATGAACAGTTCTGTATTATTTCTCTGAATTTTTTCGAGGTGATATCAACGAAGCCATACGTTTTTATGTTGTCTAGTTCATAAAGTTCCCTTTCGTATTCTTTGACGAAATCTTGCTCTGTCTGTAAATTGCCACAAATATGTAGTTCTAAGTCTATTCTTCTCGAAAAAAACTCTAGACATAGATCTAAACCTTTATGAATAAGACCAGAACTCCCAAACCACAGAAATTTTTTTCTTGCCTGAGTCTGGTCTCTTGATTCTATGAGGTCTAACGCATTGAGGGTATGAAAGTAAGGGGCTGGAACCTCTATAACTTTTCCATTGAAATGTTTTTCATAGCTCAAGCGACATTCCTGATTACCTAACGCAATAATTCCGTCGACTAATGACGTTTGATGTGACCAGGTTTTCTCAACAAAACGAGCAGATTTTGCAAGCCACACGCCTCTTCTTTCATAAACATCTCTAACTCTCTTTAAGGTGAATGTATTCTGGTGGCAGACGTGCATTCCTGTTCCGTAATATATTGTTTTTTTTCCATTTAAACCACTTTCAAAGTATTGCTGAAATACTTCCCCAAATCCATAAATAACATCATAGTGTTTTAGTGATAGCGGGCGATTTAAGTAGTTTATTACGTCAACCCGATAGCCGAGCTCGTCAAATATTCTTGCGGCGGATTGAACCTCATAGAAGCTCGTGTGTGCTACGCTACTTCTTCTAAATGGAGTTGTAATATATGAAATAAGAACTCTTTTTTCAAATTTTCTGTTAAAGAAATTTTTTACAGATCTTTCTCGATATCTTTGTAGGGTCTTCTTTAAGAAATGTTTTATCATTCTAATCCTATCTAAATTGAAGTCTTGTTTTCTTTAATTTTTATTTAATTGATTTATCGATATAATTTATTGATTTTTGGTTTCTGTATATAATTATTTCTGTGTTATATATTTTATATTTTTTCAGTATTTATAAATGATAAAATGATTTTATTGATTTTTTTTGTAATTAATCTTTTGTTTTTCTATTGATTTTAGGTGGGTTCATAAACTTATGAAAATAGCAATTGCTGGCACGGGTTACGTGGGCTTAAGCAACGCTATGCTGCTGGCCCAGCACAATGAGGTGGTGGCGCTTGATATAGTTCAAGCCAAGGTTGATTTGTTGAACCAGAAAAAGTCACCCATTCACGATGCGGAAATCGAAGATTTCCTGGCCAACAGAACACTGAACTTCAAGGCCACCACCAACAAGGAAGAAGCCTATGTGGGTGCAAGCTTTGTGATCATTGCAACTCCTACTGATTACGACCCCGAAACCAACCACTTCAACACCAAGTCGATTGAGGCAGTGGCGGCCGATGTGCTGGCCATTAATCCAAATGCAACTATGGTTA
>NZ_JAIVFW010000156.1 GCF_020829595.1 Nostoc sp. CHAB 5844 | reverse complement strand
CTGATTTGCAGTGGCTCACAAGAAGGGTTTAATTGTTGGAGCACAAACATTTCCCGGCAGTCCATACGATGCGCACACACCGGCGGAGCAACTAGAACAAGCCAAGGTTCTCACTGAATACCACAACACACCGATCAAGCAGGAGTACGTGGACTTGGGCTACCGTGGTGTGGGTCGTGCAAATCCAGATGTGGAAATCATCCACCGAGGCAAATACGAATCGATGTTCAAAGCGGACAGAAAGAGAATGAGACGCAGGCAGGCCATTAAACCGACGAGTGGGCACTTAAAAGCGGATCACGGAATGCGAAGAACGTGGCTAAAAGGGGGCAACTGGTGATGCACTTCACCTGGTGCCGTGTACCGCTGGCTTTAACCTGAACTGGCTGATGCGGGCGATAGCTCTTTATTTGCCCTCATTTACGGTGATGGCTTGAATAAAAAACATAATGCAAGCGGTGAAAAGTGAGCAATCCAGCCGTTTTAGACTCGATCAGGTGACACCGGTAACGGTTAAAAATTTAATTTTGTAAGATCGATTAAATATAAATAAAAAAATAATTAATTATAAAATGGTGTTTTTTGTTTGCAAAGTAAAAGCTTTGATGAGATTGTTAGGAATGTAGATAATATTTTTTGGTGAGATTTAATTAATGTGTTTGATATCTGTAATAACGCCGGTTTATAACGGTGAGGCATTCATACGAGAAACTATTGAATCTGTTCTGTGTCAAAAAGGTGTTGAGGTTGAGTATATTATTGTCGATGATGGTTCGACTGACGACACAGTGCAGATTGTAAAAGAGTTTCCACAAATCAAACTAATACAGCAATCACCGAAAGGTGCAAACGTTGCCCGTTATACAGGGCTTATGTACTCCTCTGGGCACTACATAAGTTACCTTGACGCCGATGATTATTTTACTTCGCCTGATGTTCTGAATGACATGTTGAACTTTTACCGTGAATATACGTTTAAAGAGAATGTAATATTCTTCGGTAGGAAAGTAGATTACTATGAGAATGAGAATAAGTTTTTTGTCAATGATTTTAAAAAATATAATCTGAATGTAGATAACAAGGCGACGCTTCTTAATAACAATATACAAACTTCACTCCCCCTATATCCAGCGTTAGCGTTACGATCGATGGAAAGGTTCCCAAGTGTATCTTCCAGGCAGGAGCTATTGATTAATCTAGCTCTGATAAATTTAAACTATGAGTTTGTTGAGGTGGATATGCTTAATGTTGTAATTCGACATCATGGGTCTGCTGCGAGGATCTCAAATAAGGGTTTGGTCATTGATGAGTGGACAAAGATAGTGAAAAACCTAAAGCTTGAAATTACTGAAAAACAACCGCAGGGTAGTAATGGAATTATATGCCTGAGTAGGTATTTCATTCTTCGTGCAAGCGAAGAGCGGCGACGGAGAAATTGGGGGTCATCCTTTTTCTTGCTACTTGAGGCTTTTCGTATTTACCCTTTAATCGTTTTAAAAGGATTCTCCATCAGAGAAATCTTGTCGCTTACGAAATGTTGGTTAGTGGGGCGTTAGCGATGAATATTGTTTATGTAACACCTGTTTTTTTTCCCTCGAAAGGTGGTATAGAGACTTTGGTACAGGAGTTATCATCTTCCTGGAGCCGCTTGGGTCATAATGTTCTTGTCGTGACATATTCGAAAAACGAACAAAATAAAGACGATTTAAATATTGAGAAGTACGAGTATTCGGTTAAAAGGGTAAAAACTTATCTCTCTGTGTTAAGAGATTTTTACAATTCAGACATTGTTCTTGTCGCGAACATGTCGCTTAAAAACATATTTTTTTTTCTGATTTTCAGGAAAAAAGTAGTATTCCAACACAATAATGCTTACGAGATGGATGACGGTAATGTCTCAATCAGAGATCGATTAAAAAGATTTTTTGTTAAGCGCTTTAAAGGAATTTGTGTTAGTCAGTATGTAGCGGATCAACTAAACTTATCGGTAGTTATTAAGAATCCTGTAAGAATTTTTATAAATGATAGTTCTTATGAGTATGAAGGTAATAGATTAAATGATCTAATTTTTGCAGGGCGATTTGTAAGTCAGAAAGGGGTTCGTCTATTTTGCGAGGCCATGTATATTTTAGATTTTATATATAATACTAGACCCTCGGTTATTATGGTAGGAGACGGTCCAGATTTTAATTGGTGTGAACAGTTTTTATCTGATCACTCATTGCTGAACATCAATTTAATACGTTGGGTTCAGTCAAGCAAGTTATCTGAGCTCATGCGAAGCTCTAAATTTATAGTTGTGCCTTCAACTTACAGGGAGCCCTTTGGTATGGTCGCTCTTGAGGGGCTAGCATCTGGATGCGTACCAATCGTATCCAATTTAGGTGGTCTCTTGGAAGCAGTTGACTATCACTGTACTGTCTTCGACCCGAAAACAGGGCCTGAAGGATTAGCATATAGAATAAAAATAGATTTAGAGAACTATCTTCCTTTGAAATTGGCTTTGAATCAAACGCGTGATTTTGTACTAAACCAGCGATGTGAGCTGGTGGCAGAGAGGTATTTGGAGTATTTTTATAGGAGTCTTAAGTAGATATGTTACTGCTTTCACATCCCACTGGAAACCCAAATTTACGTGCTCTGTTTGAAGGGTTGTCAGAAAGCGAGCTTAACTTCGAATTTCATGGTACGTTGGTTTTCAAGGAAAAGTGGATTAACGATTTAACGAGGTATTTTCCCCGAATAAACCGGTTAATACATCGAAGTTTAAATTATAAGTCCAGAGAGAATGTTTATGGACACCCTACTTATGAATTGGTTCGGTTGTTTCTCAAAAGAGCCTACTTTCTATCGAAGGCACCGCTTGTAAAGAACATTGATATTGATTTTGTATACAATAAACTAGATGAAAAGGTTGCAAGCTACGTGAGTCGTGGTGATGTCGAGTGCGTTTATTGCTATGAGGATGGCGCTTTAAATACCTTCAAGGCCGCCGGAAGGGTTGGAGCGACTAAAATTTATGAACTCCCGATTGCATATCACCGGTTCGCAAGGAGTTTACAATTAGCTGAGTGTGAAAGGTATCCAAATTGGGCCGCTACGATGCTTGCCCTTTCTGATACAAAGGAAAAGTTGGACAGAAAAACCGAAGAGCTTCATTTAGCTAGCAAGGTTATTGTTGCCTCTTCTTTTACAAAAAAATCGTTGCCAAACGAGCTGGTTCGACCTGGGTGTGTTTCTGTCATTCCTTATGGATTTCCTCCAGTTAAATCACGTAGCCTTATAGGACGAGGCTCTGAAGAGCCCTTAAGGTTGGCATTTGTAGGACAGATTGATCAGAGGAAAGGATTTGCTGATGTAATTGTTATCTGTAACGCTCTTAGAATCCCGTGGACTATTGATGTAATCGGGGCAATTCCTAGGTTGTTACCTAAGGAGCTTACTGCGTTTCTGAGTCGAAAGGAGGTCAACTTCCTAGGCGTGAGAAGTCATATGGAGGTGATAAATACTTTGCTGCGTTCTCATTGTTTTCTATTCCCCACTATTGTAGAAGGTTACGGATTAGTTGTATCCGAGGCGATGGCATCTGGATCGGTAGTGGTCGCATCTGAGAATTGTATGGCTGCGGATTTTATTCAGAATGGGAAGAACGGTTTTTGCTTGCCGTCTTCTAAGCCGGATCTTTATGTCGAGGCATTGGAGTTTCTGTATGACAATGAAGATATCAGGAAAGAATACGCTCAGAAAGCGCAATTGGTAGCATCGTCATATACATGGCAAGACTATAAGCGAAGGATAGTGAATGAATTGTCGTACCTTTGATTATCGACTTCTGTTTAAAGATTTTCCCCATACAGTATTATCCTTATTTTTTATATTCTACATTTATCATGGACTAATACGTAAGTACATTTTTGATTCTCCTTACTTGTTTATGATTGGGGATATTTTACTAATTCTTGCCCTTATTTTTTCTATCCTTAGTGGTACTATCTCAAGCTGGCGCAAAAATTTAGATACAAGATGGCTCTTCGCATTGGCATATTTGCTGTTACTATTGCTCTTGCTATCTTCTTTTCGTTACCCTTTAGATAACTTTTATCCATATTTATGGGGGTTGAAAGCATTCTTTCTACCAATAGTTCTTGCTTTTTTAGGTTATAGAATCGCACGAAAAGAGAATATTGAAAATTATATTCGAATATTTAACTTCTATATTCTTTCCCCTGCCCTTTTACTTGGGGTAATACAATTCTTTCTGCCGCCTAGTCACTTATTGAATCAAACAATTACTAGTGCTTCATTTGATCTTTTTG
>NZ_JAIVFW010000155.1 GCF_020829595.1 Nostoc sp. CHAB 5844 | reverse complement strand
TGCCGCTCGGTGCGGGCCGCCTTGCGCAGGATGTCCCGGATCGCTTCCGAGCGGCTGCCATAGCCCTGCGTCGCGCTAAGCGTGTCGACGAAGGCCAGCAAGTCGGCATCGATGGTGATCGTGACCCGTTCCACCCTGGATCCTGCTCCCGGCAACCCCTGTCCGTCGCAGGATAGGTCGGCTTGCCGGGAATTGCGAGGCTTGGGGCTGGTGGTGGAGCTGCTCAAGACTGGAACAGGCGGCTGTACTGCGTTTCGTGCCAGGCGCTGGCCATCGCCAAAGCGGGGGCGAGATTGCCGACCTCGTCGTCGCGCAGCGAGCGGGCCCGGGAAGCGGCCTCGTCGATCGCGGTGGCGGCGTCGATGAGCAGGCGCTGGCCGGCGGTATGCCCGAGCGGCACCAGCTTGATCGCGGCCGTCACCTGCCCCTCGGCATAGACCCAGAGCAGGCCTTTCAGGGCCGCTTCCGGGGCGATGCGCCAATGATGGCCGGCGATGGCGAAGGCGGCGGCGAAGGTCAGCGTGTCTCCGGCATGGTCTCGGGCGGCCGCGACGTCCAGCTCGGCGAGCAGCCGCAGCAGCGCCTCGCCCTGCCGCTTGTCCTCGCGCTGGAATTCCCGGCTTTCGCGTCCGGCGGCGAGCCAGGCGTTGGCCGTGCGGAAGCGCTCCTGATCGCCGTCCTCCAGCGCCAGCGCCATCCGCCAGAACAGCGCGCCGTCGAGCTGCGCGACATTGGCGCGGAGCGTGCCGAGAATCCAGTCGCGCGCCGCCGCCTCGTCGGTGACCCAGCCGGCATGGACGGCCGCTTCGAGCCCGCGCGAATAGGAGAAGCCGCCGACCGGCAGGCCCTGGCTCACCAGGCGCAGCAGATGCAGCGGGATCGAACCCCGGTCGCCGCTGGAAGCTGGGACGTCGTCCATGCCTCAGGCCTCGGCCGCGGCGGCCTCTTTCCCGTTGTCGGCCCGCAAGCCACCATGCGCGACGATGAACGCGACGATCTCGTCTAGGCCCTTGCCGCGCGAGAGGTCGGTGAAGCCGAAAGGGCGGGTTCCGCGCATCCGCGCCGCATCGTTACGCATCACGTCGAGATCGGCGTTCACGTAAGGGGCGAGGTCGCTCTTGTTGATCACCAGGAAGTCGGAGCGGGTGATGCCCGGCCCGCCCTTGCGGGGGATTTCCTCGCCCTGGCAGACGGAGATGACATAGAGCGTGAGGTCGGCGAGGTCGGGCGAAAAGGTCGCCGCCAGATTGTCGCCGCCGGATTCGATGAAGACGATGTCGAGGTCCGGGATCCGCCGGTTGATCTCGGCGATGGCCTGCAGGTTGATCGAAGCATCCTCACGGATCGCCGTATGCGGGCAGCCGCCGGTCTCGACGCCGACGATGCGCTCCTCCGGCAGCGCCTGCCGGCGCACCAGCACCATCGCGTCTTCCTTGGTGTAGATGTCGTTGGTGACGACGGCGATGGAATAGTCATCCCGCAGCGCCTTGCACAGTTTCTCCGCCAGCATCGTCTTGCCCGAGCCGACGGGGCCGCCGATGCCGACGCGGAGGGGGCCGTTCTTGGAGATCATGAGCGCAAGGCCTCGAGCGATGGACGTGGCGGTAACCTACAGGCGTCTCTCGCCGGGTTCAGCGATGATGGTGATCGTGCTTCCCGTCGCCTTGGGAATGCCCATGATGATGGGAAGGCCCGTGATCGTGATGGTGGTGCCCGTGATCATGCGAGTGGGCGTGGTCATGGCTGTGGCCGTGATCGTGTCCATGGTCATGTGCGTGACTGTGGCCGTGGCCGGAATAGGCGCCGCGCACCGGGTCGAAGGGCGCGACGATGTCCTCGACCTCAGCGCCGAGCCCTTCGAGCATCGCCTTGATGACGTGGTCGCGCAGGATCAGGATACGGTCCGCCGCGATCGCCGCGGCGAGATGGCGGTTGCCGATGTGCCAAGCGAGTTCGGCAAGATGCAGCGGATCCCTGGCTCGGACCGCATAGAGCGGCTCGTCGGCGGCCACGATCTCGACGAGGCCACCGCCCTCGATCGCCAAGGCGTCGCCGGCGGACAGCACGACGGTTTCGGGCAGATCGACCAGAACTTTGTTGCCATTGATGGTTTCGATCATGCGCCGGCGCAGATGCCGGGCGTCGTGCTCGAGGACCGCGCGGCCAAGCACAGGCTCACCTGGCACGGCTGCCGCAACCGCGCGTCGGACGGCTATCGCTTTCAACATGCTGAACCCCGCTTTCGACGCGGCCCTGCTCGCGCGGCGATGAACTTCCAAGAGCCATCCCAGAGCGAGACGGGGCGTCCGTCTCCGGCTGCAGAACAGCTTCGATCAAGGCGTTCGTCAACGTTCGATCGCGGATCAATTGCTGCAATTGCTCAAGCAGCGGGCGAATGCTGATAATATAGGCTCAAAGTTGCTTTCTGACGAAGCATGTGGCGGCTTACGCCGGTCGAAACGCGGTCCATGAACGCAGTTGTGCCTACTCGATCCTCCGAACCGGCCCATGCGACCGTGGCGTCGCCGGCTCGCGCCCAGTATGCGGCGCAGCCGAGTTCATGGCCTGCCGAGCTGGAACTGTGGTTCGCGCTCAGTGCCGGCAAGACCCGCCTCGTCCGCCGCCGTCATCTCGGTCCACTCGTGGTGCAGCGGCCGTTCCACCCCGAAAAGGACGGTACCTGCCATGTCTACCTGCTGCACCCGCCGGGCGGGGTCGCGGGTGGCGACCGGCTCGATCTGCGCTTCCATCTCGACGCCGAAGCGCGCGCGCTGCTGACGACCCCCGGCGCGACGAAATTCTATCGCAGCGAACACAGCGCCAGCACGCAATCGGTCGATATCGCGATCGGGGCCGGCGCCGTCTGCGAGTATCTGCCGCAGGAAACCATCGTCTTCGACGGGGCCGATGCGCGGATCGAGACGAAGGTTTCGCTGGCGCCCGACGCAAGCTATGTCGGCTGGGACTTCCTGTGCCTCGGCCGTCCGGCGGCCGGCGAGCGCTTCGAGACGGGGCGCCTCAGCCAGCGCATCGAGATCGTGCGGGATGGCCGGCCGATCTGGTTCGAGCGCCTGGAGCTGCAGGGCGGCTCGCCTTTGCTGGAGGCTGCTTTTTCCCTGGCCCGGCAGCCGAGCTGGGGAACGATGGTCTATGCCGGCGCTATCGCCGATGATGCGGCGGAGCAGGTGCGGGCCGCGATCGGGGCGGCGGGAGACGGCGTCTTCTGCGTCAGCCAGCTCGAGGAAGCCGTGGTCTGTCGCTATCTCGGGCCGCGGGTCGCGGACGGCAAGGCACTGTTCGTGCGGGCATGGAACGTGCTTCGGAGCCTGGGGCAGGGCAAGATGGCCGAGGCGCCGCGCATCTGGGCCACCTGAAACGATCGACTGTGAGGATGGGGGAAGGCGATGGAGCTGCTTCCGCGCGAGAAGGACAAGCTTCTGCTCTTTACCGCGGCGCTGCTGGCGGAACGGCGCAAGGCACGCGGCGTCAAGCTGAACTACCCGGAGGCCGTCGCCTATATCTCGGCGGCGATCCTGGAAGGCGCGCGCGACGGCCGAACCGTGGCGGAGCTGATGTCCTATGGCGCGACGCTGCTGACGCGCGAGGACGTCATGGACGGCGTCCCGGAGATGATCCACGACGTGCAGGTCGAAGCCACCTTCCCGGATGGGACCAAGCTGGTCACCGTCCACAACCCGATTCCGTGAGGCGGCGTGATGATCCCGGGCGAGTTCTTCATCGAGGACGGCACGATCGAGCTCAACGCCGGCCGCGAGCGGCGGTCGATCGAGGTCGCCAATTCCGGCGATCGGCCGATCCAGGTCGGTTCGCATTATCATTTCTATGAGACCAACGTGGCGCTGCAGTTCGAGCGCGAGAAGGCCAGGGGCTTCCGGCTCGACATTCCGGCGGGAACAGCCGTCCGTTTCGAGCCGGGACAATCGCGCACGGTCGCGCTGGTGGCGCTGGACGGCGACAGGGTCGTCTACGGCTTCAACGCCAGGGTCATGGGCAGATTGGAGGCCTGAGATGGTGCGCATCACCCGCGAGAACTACGCCTCGCTCTACGGTCCGACCAAGGGCGACCGTATCCGGCTCGCCGATACCGAGCTCGTGATCGAGATCGAGGCTGATCACACGATCTACGGCGAGGAGGTCACATTCGGCGGCGGCAAGGTCATCCGCGACGGCATGGGCCAGAGCCAGCGCAATGCCGCCGAGGTGCCCGATCTCGTCATCACCAATGCGGTGATCCTCGACCATTGGGGCATCGTGAAGGCCGATGTCGGCATCAAGGACGGGCGCATCGCCGCGATCGGCAAGGCCGGCAATCCCGACATCCAGCCCGGCGTCGACA
>NZ_JAIVFW010000154.1 GCF_020829595.1 Nostoc sp. CHAB 5844 | reverse complement strand
GCATTAATAGCCGTTTCTTCAGCTTTTTGTCTGTCGCTATTAATAATTTCAGTTTTAGCTTGATTAGCTTGCCAAGCTGAATCTATCGCTTCTTCAATATTGAATTGTGGCAAAATAATTTCCATGATTTCTCTTAATTAGTTTGATTATCTGCACCAGGTTTCTTGAGGAGTTCTAAAATAATTTCCTCAAAATTAATCGGTTTAGTTTCAGTCCACAAATCTATCCGCTCATCCTTGCGGATGTACTTTTTACCATTGATAGGTATGCCGGAACCCGCAGCACCAGGAACACGATATTGATTCAAAACTGTAAAATAAGCCGGATAAATTCTAGTTGGCTGTTTAATGTAAGTCCCGCTGATATCCTCGGTTCTATCTTCAGAAATTGTCGGTTTTTTGACTATATTGCCTTTACCTAGTGCTGCGAGTGCGCGCAATCTATCCTCTGCCTCATCACCAGTTTGCCCAAAGCAGGCCATCCCTCGCCCGTTATCCAATAAGGTAGAGGCTCGAAATCGCCCATACATATAGCCATTAGCACCGCCACAGGCTAGTTTTATACGTTCCCAATCGAGCTTTGCAGTGTCGATTTCAGGGACTACATAAGTCCCGCTAACGAGTCTGTTTTGACCATTTCGCTTTGTCCAAGGTGGAGTTTGCACACTAAAAAACTGCACTACCAAGGTGAGGCTTCTGGGTTTAGCCCTAAGATACTCATCCACAGGAGAACCGACAAAAGTACCAATGTCCTTAGCTTCCATTAACTGGTAGTTAGTCAGTGTCTGCACAATTACTGGCTTAAGTGCTTCTTGCGGGCCTGCCAAAATAATTCGCTGATCATCAATGCTGCGGTCTGGCTGAATTTCAACGTATTTTGTTTTACCCATTAGGGGTAATTGTTGTTGTTTGAGCTTTTCCGCCGCCATATAAGATTCAACAGAGTTGGCGACAACGTAGCCTGCCTCAACGCACCCATCCCAAGATTCTTCTAGGAATTCCTCAACGAAATTCCGTAAAAAAGTGTTGGGAATGGATTCAACAGCATTGTCAACCGCAATCGCGAACGACCAAGGCTTACTACCCTCTGCCCCCCAAGCTTTCACTGCTTTAGCAGCCCCGCCGCCAAACAGTCGATTAACTAAACCAACGTTTGACTTAATAAACTTGCGGATATTTTTAAAACCCCAAAGCAGCAGTGATTGCACTCCACTAACAAAGGTGTAACGTACCAAATTAGCCAAATTAGACAGAAATTCTTCAGCTAATTCTTCTACTACATTTTCTAAAACATAAGCACCTAATGGCTCATTAAAAGCCATGATGGTAGCCCCTGGCAGAACCCCGCAGCCCAAGTAACCGATTAAGTTCCCCAAAGTTCCGCCCAGCATTCCCCCCAAAGCATCCCAGGATTGTTGAATTTGCTGGTCAATAGTCTGATCAGACATATTCCAATCGAAATTCCAAATGAATTGGAGTGTGCTGGTAAACAGGCTCCACAAACCTGTAAGGGTAAAACTAATTAGTCCGCCAACATTTGCGATTAAAAAACCAACTAATCTACTGCCAGCATTCCAAAGCCAACCTAAAATATTACCGTTGTCGTCTTGTTGCTTGTCTTCAAAGCTGTTTTTGAAAACTCGCTCTCCAATTGAAGACCTTACTTGTCGAGATTCTAAAGTCGACTCAATAATATCCGCTAACCCCATAGTTCCTCCAATTTGACTTGCAAATTGGCATCTGGAGTTACGCCGATACGCTGACGACGGAAACCAGTTTTGTAAACTTCAAAATCTCGAAAGTAGACTGAACGCTCTTGTAAATCTTGGGGAATTGGGGCTTCAAAAATCACGGGAGTACTAGAAGGATAGATTCTTATAGCATTCCCGGTTTGGTCACTGTTTGTAGTCTTATAGCGGGGACGAACCAGAACGTAGCTAGAAAGTGACTTCCAATCGTTGCAGATAAACGATGCTCGGATGGTGGCGTTTGCACCAGTGGCAGTTACAGGAAACTTAATC
Source organism: Nostoc sp. CHAB 5844 (assembly GCF_020829595.1). Taxonomy (GTDB): domain Bacteria; phylum Cyanobacteriota; class Cyanobacteriia; order Cyanobacteriales; family Nostocaceae; genus Nostoc_B. The sequence goes on along the minus strand of NZ_JAIVFW010000154.1, from coordinate 2,395 downwards.
CACTGCTTTTTTATTGCTTGGACTGTGCCAAGGTGATTCCAAACACCAATATCATCGGTAACAGTCATCGTCGCCACGTTCCTCTATTAACTGGTCGTATTCACCGCCTTCCCAGTATTCTTCCAGTTCATCCTCGCTCACCGCTTCTAAAAGTCCACTCCCTGCACGAGCCACAAACGCAAAATCAGGATTGTGATCAGCGAAATTGCGCCAGCCAGGGGGTAGAGTGCCATAGAGATAGCTGTTAAACCAAGGATGACCCGGCAGAATTAACCCAGATTCGGTTTCAATTGGCAGTGTCATTAGGGGTTAGCTGGCGCACTAGCTAGGATTTTCTCTTCAGATAAAATGTCGTATCCAGCTTCAGATGCACTACCCTGACTACCTGTAGAGAAGAAACTAGAGAAAGTAGACCCACCAGCTAAAAGTAGTGCAGCCCTTCCAGGGTAAGGAATTGAAGCACCACTCACGAGCTTGTTGCGTTCAGCCGTAGTAGTGATTGTTGTCGAGTTTTTCAAACCCAAAGCTGCGCCGTAGGATTCAAAGTCAGCTTTATTCATCGGAAAACAATACAAACTGCCATCGCTCAATTCAGCAACTGCCGTTAGGCTTTGTCTGGGTGAAGTTGGAGCGCGTAAAGTAACTCCCGTGCGACTTTTTGTTAAAGTCCAGCCTGCTGCTTGAGCTAGTCCAATATTGTTGTACCCACAGAACGTGCTAACTGATTGTTGTTGACCAGCTGCTGCACCAGTTTTTTTCAGAACTCTAGGGGGATTAGGTGCTGAAGCGCCAATTATTTTCAGTCTCCCAGGTGCAACAGCATTTGGCTGTACGTGTCCTAAAGCTGTAACATCTGCTGCGGTTACGCCTGGAAGAGATGTTAAATCTTTGGGTTTAAAACCAAAGTACATCAAGTCATTAATAGTTACAAAAACGAGGTTTGGTCGTTTTTTACCACGAGTATAAGAAGACATAAAAAACTGAATCTCTGCTTGTTTAATCAACGTTAATTAACGCTGACTGCTAGTAGCAACAGCAAAAACCCATAGGAAGAGGCAAAGAAATCTTGAGTCACAATAGACACTTTTAAACAACTTGTGAAAGTCTAATTACAAGCTATGATTTAACAATTAATTTTCAGAAACGGCATTTAGACCCCTAGGGGTCTAAAAAAAGACGATGCCTTAATTAGCTACAAAAAACGCTCCAAAAAACCAATTACCAACGATGGAATTAATCGTTTATCCATTGCTCTGTACAACGAGCAAACGCACTATGCAAAGGCGTTGGCGAAAAAAGAATTATGGAATCAAACAGCCGTATCACTACGTACCCCAATACAGACTTATCAAACGCTTGATGCAAGAACTGGGATATACCGAGGCACAAGTGCGCCAACAAATATTTAATGAAAGGCTTTGGTTGCTACGTGAAGATTGGGGTGAGAATGAAATTACAAAAGCTGATGTTTAATTTAAGTGCTTTCACTTGTATCTGTACCAAATTCGCGGATTTTTGGCCTTTGAGTGTATGGCCGATCGTATGGATTTAAATTATCTGTAATTCCTGGTTTGGCAATAAACCCAGTCTCGGCACTTTCTACAAATTCATCCCAATCGCTCTTTTTGGGTGGTGGCGGTGGCGCATCGGGGTTGTTGGGGTCTGGCGGTGGTGGAGTTTTAGCTAAAGTATCAACTGCATCTGAAAGTTTTACTGCACCTTCGAGAATTTCTTTGATTTTTGTTAGCGGGTTACTTGTACCAACATTGCGAAAATTAGCGGCTCTGTACATAGCGGCCATTTCTAATATTGGTGCAACTAAGTCATTGAGGTCATTTTTATCGGCGTTGTCCCAGCCTTTAACTTTAACTTCTCCAGCTTTGAGCATTTTATCTAGTTGAGCTTCACCAGGAACAAAAGTAAACGGAACTTGACGCTCAATTTGTTTACCTTTGTAACCTAAGAATTCTGCATTAGCAGCGCCATAGTCACTTGCTAATATAGCTGATTGTTTGGCGCTTCCAGCTTCAATCATGGCGTTAACAGTTGCGACTAAATTAGCTGCTGATTCACTTCGCAATACCAATAACAATCCCACTATTTCAGCAATTGCTTCAGCGAGATTTGGCATTGTTACCGTTTGTTGCTGATCTCCCTGTTGGGTCAGGTCTGCATCCTTAATTTTTATCTCTTGTGGGAATTGCCCAAATTGAGCATTAGTTTGAATAACAGAATAAGCAATGTATTGAGCTAGACTTTCTATTTGTCGTGTTCCGCTATTTTTCTTAACTAAACTATTTGGCACAGCAGCGGGTAACGGGCCAATTCTTTTTAATATTAGTCTTAATAGTTGGTCGTTATTTGAATCGTTGTTGCAGCGACACATACATTCACA
>NZ_JAIVFW010000153.1 GCF_020829595.1 Nostoc sp. CHAB 5844 | reverse complement strand
ACAGCTAATAATAAATATGGTCTCAATGTCAACCATGTCAACAATTTAAGTCATAATTTTATATATTTATTGACGACTTTTACCTTGAATAACTAATTATTTGGCATAATAAGTCCTGAAGAACCATTTTTTTTTAGGTGGAATATAACTGTAATTGATGATTTAGGAGATGAAGAAATTATAACGGTTTGGGAAATTATAACAATTTGTTTTTAACGGGTGAATTCGTATTATAAGTATGTCTAAAAAACGCCTTGAGAGAATCCATCCACTCTTCCAAAACCCTTACGAGTCTTACCTTGATGTCCTGGCTGCCCACCTGGTTTCTTTTTCGGCTGACTCGATTCTTCTTGGACAGGTACTTTTTTGTTTTCGCTCTTTTTGTGAATATCCCCAGACGGTGGCTTCGATGAATTAGAACTGTCTAAATCTCGACTGACTTTTAAACGCTCTATTTCTTGCTGTAGTTCGTAGATGATTTTCTGTAACTCACGTATTACCTTGCTCTGCTCAATAATTATCTCTACCAGTGCTTCCTTCGATAACTGGTTCAAGCTTTCTCGGTCTAAATCTTGAGGCAGGTTTTGGTTCATATTTGTGATACTCCCCCTCAAGTGTTCTCTTTGTCAATACTCTGTTACCTGAATCCTTACATAAAATCAAAGGCGCTCTAATATTTAACTGCTTTTGTTTAGCTTCAGCTTCTGTCCATTTGACATCAGTTAAACAGTAGCGCAACTCCAAGTTAAGTTGATTAAATCTAAGACGTAATCATCTAAGTTATCTATATAATCTTCTGAGTTTTTATCACCCATTACACACAATTTACCACCAGTAATATAAATTTTGTCTGGTTCTTTGTAGTAAGCTTTGTGTCTACTAATCCATCCTGGTTTATTACCAAATGTTTCTAACTTTTCTATCTGAAAAGTGTGCCAGTTTAATCTATAAACTTGAGTTTCATTATAGATTCTTGCATCGGCATATCCTAAATTACCAATAATATATATGTATTTTCCAACTAATGTAGCTGAATGAAAATCAGTTGGTGGAAAAATATGTTTGGGATAACCAAAAATCTGAAAATTACCATCACCTTGATAAACTACAACATCGTTATAAATACAAAAATCAGGGTCATAGTAGTCTTCATGTTCACCAGCAATTTCTACAATTCTGCCATCTGGTAATTGTGTAATGGTTCTGCCAAATCGCTCATAGCACCATACTTTATCTTGCCAATTCTCTCTATCATTAAAAATATTTTTAGCTGTATAAGCAGAACAACCCTCACAAATCATCGCCTGCCAAAAGGGAATTTTCATCAATTCTGGATTGGCTTTACCAAAGCGCGGATGTTTACCAGCAAAATACTGCTCTGGTGATAATTCTGATAGTGAGAATTTCCTGTTGGCAATACCAGTGAGCGATCGCCGCATATCATTGTTAATATCGCTCACATCTTCACCAGCTGCAACTAACATTTTGACAATTTCAAGATTAGTAGCTATCTTAATGGCTTTGTGAGCGCAATTATTGATTCTGCTGGGGTTTGCGCCAGCTTCTATGAAAATTCTGACGCAATCAGTAGCACCATGCTCTGCTGCGATTATTAAGGCAGTGTTACTAAAGTCATCAGTGGCTTCAATATCAAATCCCTCGGCAATTAGCCACTTTAGAACTTCGGTTTTATTATTTTCTATCGCATACATTAACGGTGTTTTTCCACAGTTTCCCACATCGTTGTGATTTGCTCTTGCAGCTAGGAGTAATTTGGCTTTAGGTAGTTCACCCACCTGAATACTCAATAACCAAGGGGTTCTATGCCAACAATCACGCACATCTTGAGCGGCTCCTTGCTCCAGCAATAACTTTACTTGCTCTAGGCTCCCAAAAACTATAGCGTGCATTAATTCTGTCCATCCCAGTTGCTCTGGGTTAGCACCCGCGTTCAATAATAATTTGACAGCATCAAATCTCCCAAGATGAGCAGCTACTTTGATTGCAGATTCACCATAGCTAGTGATGCCATTGACAGCAGCACCTCTAGAAATGAGTAAATTCAAAGTTGATATGAAGTTTTGATCTTGCAAGATATCTCGACCATACATAGCATTGATTAAGACATCATATCCGTCTGGGCTTTGATAGTTAATATCCGCTCCAGCATCCAGAATCAATTGGATTTTATCTAGATTTCCTGACTGTACAGCCAACCCAAGTACGGTATTTTGAGATTCTTGTTGAACAGCATTCACATTCGCGCCATGTTCCAAGAGGAAGCGAATCATATCAATACCTGCATTGGCACTACTAACCGCACACATTAATGGTGTTTGTTGGGAATACTCGTCTACGCGCTCAATATTAACCCCATTGGCTATTTTACGTGCGACTCCTGCAATATCTCCCTGGTGTGCATAAATATGAATTTTTTGCATAATTTTTCTGAGCTAACTTTACTGTGATTTGAATTATAAAGTAAACTTTTAGCAAGTAATAATCAGGAATTTAGGATTAAAAAGTTATTCATCTAACCTAAAACATCAATAACTTTACTATTAGCCCATAGCAACCTAGCAACAAAAAATCACTTTTTTAAAAAATTAGAATTAATCAGAGCTTAATTTCAGTTTAAATTTAAGATTCCAGTATAACAAAATTGTGAAATTCACTTAAACTTAGACTTATCAAAAGTATTTAACTGTTTGTGGAGAAATATTAATGACTATTTCAATGTACCAAGCTTCAATTCCTGTTTCTATCCATGTACTTAATAATCTCATAGCCATTCTGGAAAAAGGTGCTATGTATGCAGAAACTAAAAAGATAGAGCCTTCTGGATTGCTCAATAGTCGTTTGTACCCAGATATGTTTCCATTATCTCGGCAAGTACAGATCGCCTGTGACATTGTCAATAGAGGTGCAGCACGGTTAGCAGGTACAGAAGCACCCCAGTTTGAGGATAATGAAACAACATTTGGGCAACTGATTGAACGGATTCAAAAGACTATTTCTCATCTCAATACATTTAAGCCTGAACAAATTGATGGTTCAGAAGAAAGAACAATTACCTTACCAATACGTGACAACACCTTATCCTTTCAAGGAATGCAGTTTCTCCTATACTTTGTTTTACCAAACCTTTATTTCCATGTCACAACTGCCTATGACATTCTCAGACACTGTGGCGTAGAACTTGGTAAACGAAACTTCCTTGGTCAGATTTAAAATTTGTGGTTTTTCAGGTGGAATGGTTTATGATAGCTTTCGTCAAATTTAGTCAATGCGCTTGGAAAACCAGCAAATCAACCTATTTTCAGATTTAAAGTCTACTCCAGCACCCAGAGCAAAGCAGTTGGCGATGAGTGCTGATGCCTTAGTGCAGTGGAAATCACGTATAATCGCTCATCAGCAACAAGTCAGGCAAAGTCAACCACCACAGCAGACTGCACTATTTGACCTCACCCCCAAGCACTGCGACCCTGACACAATTGACCCACTGACCCTACAGCTTGTCCCAATATCATTTTACCGAAAACCTGCTGAGGGTCTTGGTGAGGCTTGTTTGTATTTCATTCTCGATTCAGAGGCTGGCTTGATTTTATATGTGGGTGAAACCTGTAGGAGTAACAAGCGGTGGAAGGGGATTCATGATTGCAAAGAATACATTGCCAGTTACCAGGATTTGCATTCTCGTTATGGGTTGCAGACAGCAGTAAACGCAGCATTCTGGTGGGATGCGCCTGTTGACCGGCGCGCACGGCAGCAGTTGGAGTTGAAGCTAATTTTGAAGTGGCGCAGTCCGTTTAACAAGGAGAATTGGGAACTGTGGGGGCAGCCGTTTAAGTAAGGCTGCTGGTTTTCTGAGCAAAATAAAAAGTGATTAGGTTATCAAGTTAGAGGCTGGATTGGCAGATTGTCATCAATCTCTATCAAGTTAACTTTGGCATTTTCAACCACTGTATTTCCTAGCAACGTGTCCTGTAAAGCATCAAATTTAGATTCTGATGTCCTAATGTGTTCATAATGCAGAATTACATGGTAACGTTTTTGAATTGCTTCGCCAGCAGCCGAATACTCTACTGCTTCCCAATCAGTATTTTGACGCTCCTCGCTAATCTGGCGGTATTGGCTGGCTAACTGTTCTAGTGCGTTGGCTATGGCGTGTTCTTCGCTTTGTCCACAGCAGCGAACTTCATTTGAGCTTGACTCAATAGGGGACGATAACTGACAAATATACTGATTATTCTCGTCAGCCTGCACGTTAATCCTAATTGTTCTGGTGATTAAAGCCATATCCAGATTACATAAATACTTATTATTTTAAGCAAATTTTATCAAAATATATTAAGCTCACTATTAATAAATTTTCTAATTAGGGCTTGCTGAAAAAGTAACAAAAAGCCAGTTTAAGGATTGATTAGTTATTCAAGGAAGGTGAAGACATAAGTTTTTTTTGGTTACAAATGAGTGAATCATAAGCTTCAATCATGTTAGTC
>NZ_JAIVFW010000152.1 GCF_020829595.1 Nostoc sp. CHAB 5844 | reverse complement strand
CGAGGCCGCCGGCGTCGCCCGCCGGCTCGGCTATGAGCCGAAGGTCGCCATGCTCGCCTTCTCGACCTTCGGCCATCCGGCCGGCGAGCGCTCTGAGAAAGTGCGCGATGCCGTGACGATCCTCGACGGCCAGCGCGTCGACTTCGAGTACGATGGCGAGATGGCCGCCGATGTCGCACTCAATCGCGACCTGATGGCGCAATATCCGTTCTGCCGCCTGACCGGACCGGCGAACGTGCTGGTGATGCCGGCGTTCCACTCGGCCTCGATCTCGACCAAGATGCTGCAGGAGCTCGGCGGCGCCACCGTGATCGGGCCGCTGCTGGTCGGCCTCAACAAGCCGGTGCAGATCGTCGGCCTCAACGCCAAGGACAGCGATATCGTCAACATGGCAGCCATCGCGGCGTATTCGGCGGGGACTTGAGTAAGAGCAGAGTGGCTATGGATTTGCATCCTAGCTTCTATTTTTCAGATATTATGAATTCACTACCGAGAAATATCTCCACTTGATATCGCTCGAATAACCACATCGGCAAGATTTGACGCGCTGAGTCCCGAGATTTCCCTACTTAAATCTTCTATGTCAATTTCAAAGCTAACCCCTCTCTTGGGGTTAACTATACCAACAGAGTCTATGTCACTATTTCCCTCCGAAACAGAGAGGCTGTAGTATGTAAATAGCTGGTATATATCGACGCTTCGAAACGTCCGCTCGACTGATTTCACCTCGAAAAGTGTCGATCCCCATCTAATGTCCCCCTCAGAGTTGTCTACAAAGCCGCAACCTGAAAACAACGGGCGCAATACAATTGGTTTCGTTGGGTGCCGAAAAAAAATCGCCAAACGATCTGATATTGCGATGGCATCTGACTTGTCAGAAGCTGTCAAAGTCGGTGGGTTGGCGTCTGCATCCTGATACCCACGCAACCGCTTCTCTGCTTGCCGTAGAGCGAGTTCGTATAGTCTATCAGAGTCGCTCGCTAACTCCGGCTGACTAGCCATCAATGCGAATCTTGAAAAACCGGTTTCCGCTATAAACGGTGCAACTAGAGGCGAATGCTTGCCCGCTAACGGTATATCAAATCGACTAATTTTACCGATATTAACATCTCTAACAAAGAGTTCGCATGTTGGGGCAGCAGACCTCCAGAATGCGTTAAATAAGCTGGCGAACGTTGCCGCATCTATCAAACAGGTATTCTCCAGTTGGGAGTTTGAGTCCTAGAATCCGCCCATTCTGCTATCAATTTCTCAAACGGATCGAATTCCCTCTTTGTACTCTGTCGCCAATGGCGCCCCTCGTCTTTCAAAGCATGTGATGCGACTATAAAGGCACGCCGCTCCGCTCCGCTTAGGGAACGAAATTTATTTCTCAAATCAGATATCCAATACCATTCGTTCCACCTTGCAAGGATCAGTATTATATCTCTTCTCACAATTGGAGAAAGACGCGTTTCATACAACTGCTGGAGTGCGCCAATGGTTTCGGGCATATTCTCATGCGCAAGAACTCTTATGGCATAGCACATGTGCGTATCAGCTCTGAGCAAATACGATTCCTTATTAATCAGTTCCAGTATCGCATCTATTATTTTTCTTCTACCCTCGACCGTCATCGAATCGATCACCGAATCCATGAGGACGAGAACTGATGCAAAGGTTGGATATAATATTTCCTGATTCTTCCAGATGGAAAGCACAGCTTCTTCGCGCTGCCTAACATCCAAGTGCTTTACTGCAGATATCAATTTCTTCGTTAAAGCAGTGTGGACACGACTCTTTGACAACTCACTCTTGAGAAGACCTATAATATCAAATTTCTGAATCTCCTTCCGAAGTTCCTGATAGTCCTCCTCGGCAGTAGGTGAATAAGGATCAAAATTGAGAGAGAAACGTAGGATAGCCGTACGAGAGTGTTTCTCTGCAGCATCTGCACCAGCTTGCTCTGGATCAACCTGGGCTCTTTCAATTGCCAATGGGTTAGTTGCACGGAATTCCGCCGTACTCATAATACGCGTCTTGGCCTTTTGCATTGAGAGACCTTGATTGTCGAAAAGCTTTTCCGACAAAAACATGAGCTTGCTGTACGCATCCTCTCTTGACGAAGCGAATATATGATAGTCGTCCGCAAACCTTTTAAATTTAATATTTTTATAATAAAGCAATCTGTCTACTTGATTTATTGTGATTTCGGAAAGTAATCTTGCAGCTGAACCACCTATCGGCAATCCGAAGGACCTTGTATTGGAGAAATTTGACAGAAATTTCATTATTTTTTTCGAGACGTGTCCCGGCTTATCGATCTGAAGCAAAGCATTTTCTAATCGATGGTGCCCCAGCCGAGGATAAAATTCGGAAATGTCGCAAGTAACAACGAATTCGTGCTGGGCAGCTTCTTCCACCGAGGCTTCGATGAAGTTGGCCCAACTGACTGTTTTGTCGAACAGGTCGCCCGTTTCGTAATTTGGATTAAAGCGATATGAAAATACTACCTCCTCTTTGAGAGGTATCCGAGCAACTTCTATGTCCGGCGCTATAGCAATAACGCAAGCTAGGAAGTGTAAATTCCAAATTGGATCGATTTGACTTGCCCATCGGAAGCCAAAATATCCTGCCGGTGTCAGAGAATTCACATGCTGAGGTGGATAATCATTTATAAATTTTTCGAAGTTCGTGTTGTATTCTAAAACAAGCTCGACAAATTTGTTTCTAAGGTCTGAAAATGCATAATTTTCGAAAGGAAACGGAAATATGTCCGTGTCGCCGTGGCGCGCCACATTGTCGACCGACAATTCTGCGGCCTTCCTAAAATCGGCAGCAATGCTCATGAAAAAATGTCTCCACCCGGCCGCGTCCAGAGATTGAATATCGTAATTCGGATTCCGAGCAAACTCTGAGGTATAGAGACAAATCCTGTTGCTCTTGAGAGATCGAAGGCAAGATCCAGCTCTCCGAACCTTCAATGCTGGATGTAGACGATTCAGGTCATCGACTGACGGTTCAATTTGCTCCACTCTCCCGTGACGACGCTAACCACCAGTTTCAACGCAAGGCGAATTGACAGAGGCAGAACATCTGTTTCTCATTTTCTAGGGCCATGAACGACGAATCCATCGTCATCGAAATGAACCGCACCGATAAGCTCGCCGTCTTCATTGCGACGGTGATCGGGGGCGGGGCGTTCGTGGCCTTTCTGCCCGACCTTGCCGGCTGGCTGCTGCAACTGCCATGGATACCGTTGGAAGAACCGCTCAGGTTTGCGCTGACGCTCGGCCAGAAACTGTCGCCCTGGGCGCTCGCCATCATCGGCGGCCTGCTTGGCATCGGTGGCGGTTTCCTGATCGTGCATGACGAACCGACAGTGAGTGTGTCGGCCGGCGAACTGATCGTGCAGAAGGGTGACAAGCGCCACCGCTTTGCCCGCTCGCAGGTGCGCACGGCGATGATCGCGGGCAAACATCTCACCGTGCGCGACCGCGACGACGTCGAACTGCTTCACCTCAAGCTCGACCAGCGCCGGGAAGTCGCCGCCGCCCTGCGCGAAAAGGGATGGACGGCGGGATAACCTCGCCGCTCCTTACGCCTCGGCGACTTCGGCCACCACTCCAGCCTTCCGCCCCATGAACAGGAACACCACGACCGCGGTCATGATCGTGATGATGGTGAACACCAGCAGCAGACTGGAAAAGGCGAGGGCGTATTGCGCCACCAGCTGCTCGTGGCCGCCGTCCGGCAAAAGCAGCTTTGCCGCCGGAAGATCGCCGGTGACGAGACGCTGTGCGGCGGCCACCCGGTTCTCGGGCTGACCAAGCCCGGCAGCGGCGAGGTGCCCGGCTGTCAGAGCCGACAGCACCGCACTGACCACGGCCAGCGCCAGGCCTTCGCCGGCGACGCGCGTGGTGTTGAAGATGCCAGTCGCCATGCCGGCGCGCTCGGTCGGCACCACCGAAACGGCGAGCCCATCCATCAGCCCCCATGGCAAGCTGATGCCGATGCCGATGGTCAGCATGGGCAGGACCAGCGCCGTGGCGGGGGCACCTGCCGGCACGCCGGACAACCAGAACAGGCCGGCGGCGGAAACGACGAGGCCACCGGCGCACAGAACCGACGCCGGCAGCCAGCGCGTGAGCCAGCCGGCAACCAGTGGCAGCACCAGCAGCGGCGCCGACAGCGCGATCATCAGACGGCCGGCGGCGATCTCGCCCATGCCCTCGACCCCGACGAAGCGGACAGGGAGCAAAACCAGCAGCACCACGAAGGCATAGGCCGGTGCTGCTGCCAGCAACTGCACGCCGACGAAACGCGGATAGCGGAACAGGGAAAGGTCCAGCATCGGGCGCGCCGCCCTGCGCTCGACGATGCCGAAGACGGTGAAGAACAGCACGGCACCGGCGAGCAGGCCGACCACAGCCGGATCGCTCCAACCGGCTTCCGGCGCCTTGAGGAACCCGTAGGTGAGCAAGGCGAGTGCGGCGGTGAAGCTTGCCGCGCCCGGCCAGTCGAGACCGGTTGCGGCGGGATCGCGGCTTTCGCGCATGAAGCGGGCGGCAATCCCGAAAGAAAATGCCGCGGCGGCGATTACCGGCAGGAAGATCGAGGTCCAGCCGAAGGCATCGATCAGAAGACCCGA
>NZ_JAIVFW010000151.1 GCF_020829595.1 Nostoc sp. CHAB 5844 | reverse complement strand
CGCGCGGCTTTGCACTGTCCTGCGCCTGCGCGGCCAGGGGAAGGGCAGCGGCGAGAGCCAGCGAAAGCGCGACGATGCTGGCGCCCGTGCGGCGGCCCAGAGTTCCGTAGAACATAAAGAAAATCTCCTGATGGTTGCGTCCCTTGCGCCGTTCTTCGCCCGTGATTGTGTAGAGAATACGGCGGCGCTTGTGAGGCCCGCCGAATTCGTCTAGACGATCTCTACACGTCGGCCGCCATTGACCGACGCCCCCGGCCCCGCGCCGGGCCGGGCCTGTAGCTCAATGGTTAGAGCCGGCGGCTCATAACCGCTTGGTTGGGGGTTCGAGTCCCTCCGGGCCCACCATTTCCGTCTTCGGACGTTGTTTTTCCATTGTTTTTTCCTCGATTTGTCTCACCGGAATTCCGGCTCGATGAAAGTGGGACATTTTTGCGGGCCACATGGCTCTTGCGCCGGTCGAATCCGGCATCGATCAGCAGCTTGGATTGGGCGGCTTTGGTGTAATGCTGCGCCATCTTGGAATCAGACCAGCCGAAGATCGCCATCAATTGATGTTCGGTCGCACCGGCCTCGGCCAGGATCGTGGCCGATGACTTTCGGAGGCCATGCGACGAGCACTCCGGCAGGCCGGCATCGTTGCACCACTGGCGCATCTTGTTGCCGAAGCCGTTTGATGAGAACGCTTTGCTATACTCTGTGATGAGAAATGTCGGCTTGTCATGCGTCATCGCATCGAGCGCTTCGCGCAACTCGTCCGTGACAGGCAGGCTCAGCCATTGCCCATGATGCGCCGCGCCCTTCAAGGGCGAAAACTCGATGCGGTCGCCGATCAGGTTCTTCCAGCCAAGCTTGACCAAATCGGAGCGCCTGACGCCCAGGTTCAGCATCAGCTCCATAGCCAGCCGGGCCATCGAGCCTACCGGATAGGCAGCGCGAAAGCGCGCCAATTCCGCTTCGCTCCAGGTGTGGAAGCCGGCAGATTTATGAATTTTCGTGACGCCCGCCACCGGATTGAACGTCGCGAGATCCGCGCCTATCGCCCAGTTGAACAACGCCTTGAGATATTTAATGAGCTTGTCCGCTGCGCCTGGCGTCTCTGCTCGCGCCATCTGGCTGGCTTCAATGTCCGATTTGCGGATCTTGGCGAAAGGCAGGTGGCCGACGTTGTCGCAGTATCGATTTAGGACGCTTTTCTTGTCCTTCTTTGTTGCCGGCGCCTGGCTCTGGAATGCCTTGGACCGGTAATAATTCTCGACCAGCCAACGCACCGAACCGGGCTCAAGACGCGAGATAGGAACAACCTTTTCACCTCGGTCACCGGCGAAAACGCGATGATATTCCTCAGTGAAAGCCTGCGTTATGTTGCCGGCCTCATCAAGGTAAGGCGATTTCATCCGGTACTTTGGCTCGCCGGGTATGCGGATATAGAAACGCTCATTCCCGTTCCGATCGACGTCGCGCGAGCAATGCTTGAATGGCACTCGCCGGCTAGCCGACGACGTGATCAAACGGGTTTTCACCATCATCATCTTCTTCTACCAGCATGTTCTTTTCCACGAGTACGCGCCAAGCCGCCAAGATCTCCGCAACATCCCAGCGCCGCAAGGCGCCAATCTTGATCCCTGCTGGCATCCATTTCCTCCGCACCCACTCGTCAAACGTACCGGTAGATATGTCCAGCAAGGCGGCGGCTTCCGCTCTGCTGACCGCGAACTTAAATATCGGCGAGAAAACCTGTGGCTGATTATTTATGTGCTGCCGCATATTTCTCCCCTCACGCATCTGATGCCGCTCCCGCCAGCGGCAAGCTCTTTTGTTTCGGCTCAATCATGTTGGCAGCTAGGTACTCATCGATGGCAGTGTCTGGAAGAAACAGACTTCCGCCGATCCGGACATGCCGAATTTCCTGCTTCGCGATGAGGTTTCTAATCCTCGCGACGGGCCACCCGCAGCGATCCGCAAGCTGTTTCGGAGACAAGAGTTGCGCCTGCATTGGAAATTTACCTCCAATTGGTGATATACTGATATGAGACTCAAAAAATCACACCGAACTCATAAATGCAACGCAATTATCAGAAAAATAATAATTCGACACAAGACACGCTGCTCATACAGATGGGGAAGCGTCTTGCGATGATTCGAGAAAATTCGGGATTGAAGCAGATACCGTTCGCAGAAGCGCTCGATGTGTCCCAGGGCGGTTACAACACCTATGAGCGCGGACAGCGGGAAATCCCGGTTCGAGTTCTCCGTGCACTCCACGTCAAATTCAATGTTAACCCGGTATGGATGATGACAGGGCAAGGCAGCCCCTACAATCAAGATACTGTCGACTTGTATCACGAGGTTACGGCGACGGTAGATGCCTATATCGCGCGCGAACAACGAATGGTGGAACCGGATAAGCGTCTAAAGCTCATACGGTTCCTGATCGACTACGCCGAGCAGCACGGCGATTTTACACAGGAAATTGCAGAGAAGTATTTGAGGTCAGCGTTATGAGTGAAAAGAGCTTCGAACGGAAAATTGAAGAGGGTTTCTATATAACTGCACACGAGCGCGACCAACTCGCGGCTGAAAAGCGTCAGCTGGCAAGAAAGCTTCGTTACACGGAGCATCTCGGTCGCCTATCGCGCCTTTCGAAACAATATGATGTCGGAACTGTATTTTTCGCAGCGATGGGCACAGTGATGCTCATCATGTTCGACGGAAAAGGCCCGAGGGGCGAATGGTGGTTTCCAGCCATTGCGCTTTCCATGATAGCCTTTGCCGCCGGAATTGCGCTACGTGGGCGCGGAATGATCAGTCGAAAGAAGGCCTTCCAAGATCGTTACAGCAGTTGGCATCTCTTTTGATTCTCTATGTTGTTTTCGATCTTGCTCTGCGCTCTGGTCGAAACAGTTTTGACGGGTAAGTCAGGGAAGACCGTCGCCGATGATTGAGCGATTACTATTCGTCTCCAATAACGTGCATGCTAGACAATAACCGAATTCATCAATGCGATTCTCTAGTAACCTAAAGGCATCGGATGACTGCTCACGACGTTGTCAGGCAAATAAGCTATATCCAACAAGCTCTTTCCCAAAACAGAAAACATATTGGCTTTTTCATTGGAGCCGGATGTCCTCTCTCAGTTCGAGTAAATCACCGTGAAAAGGATGGCAAACATCTTTCAGACGCGTTGATCCCTGATGTTGCAGGTCTGACGAAGATTATCGAAAGCAAGCTAAAGAGCCCGGACGCCAAAAAACCTACCGCTTGGGACAAGCTTATCGATATTGTAAAGGAGGATGGGGGAAACCACGATAATATCGAATATGTACTTACCCAAATCAGATTACTGGCAAGCGTCGCCGGAAAAGGTTCGGTTAGAAACCTGAATTCCAGCGAACTGTCGGTGCTTGATCAGGATATCTGCTCGATAATTTCTGAGGTCGTAGATAGGGAGCTACCCGATCTGAAGACTCCATACCATAATCTTGCCATTTGGTCGCGCTCGATCAATCGGGAGCAGCCTGTCCATATCTTCACAACAAACTACGACTTGCTACTTGAACAGGCGTTTGAAGAGTCATTCGCGCCCTATTTTGATGGATTCATCGGCACGCGCAGAGCTTTCTTCGATCTGGGAGCAGTGGAAAATGAGGGCAATCTCCCAGCAAGATGGTCGCGCCTTTGGAAGATCCATGGATCACTTAATTGGAAAATAGACAAGGCAAATAATGTTGTTAGGTCTGACCAAGCCAACGAAGGGCAAAAGCATCTAATTTATCCATCGCATTTGAAGTACGACCAAAGCCGAAAGATGCCTTACTTGGCAATGCTTGACAGGCTGAAAGAATTCTTGCTCAAGCCTTCGTCTATATTATTTATGTCTGGGTATTCGTTTGGCGACGAGCATATAAATGACGTGATTTGCCGAACATTGGCGTCCAATCCCACCGCGCATGTGTTTGCACTCCTATTCGGCAAATTGGGTGACGACAAATATATCCAAGCTAGAACATGTGGACTTGGCACGCCAAACTTAAGCGTAATGGCTTTCGATAGCGCAATTGTAGGGCGCACCCTCGCCAAATGGAAATTTTCGGATGTACCCTTTTCTTTACCAGAAGGGATCATCGTCCCGCATGAGGAGGACGAAAGCTGTGAGGTAAAGCTAGGCGACTTCGCCCAGTTCGGAAACTTACTTCGCAATCTCACCTCTACAGGTGATGACAGCAATGGATAGGCTAGCAAATCACGCGACCCTGCTTGGAACAGTACAAGACGTTAGCGGAACGTCTGTCAGCGTTACCCTCCAAGGAAATCAGTTTTCCGGCCTAAGCTTCGTGAATGGGCAGGGATATCGTATCGGCCAAGTAGGAAGCTTCGTAAAGATCCCGGTCGGATACATCGAGCTTTTCGGAATCGTTTCTCAGGTCGGTGCAAGTGCTGTCCCTGAAAACATGTCCATTGAAATGCCGAATGGATACAGATGGATAAAAATTCAACTTATAGGAGAGGGATACAAGGGCGGTAGGTTTCAACGCGGCATATCGCAGTATCCCACCATAGATGATGAGGTCCATCTTGTATCCGAGGATGATCTCGCCAGTATCTATGGCAAGAAGGCAGCGCAGCACCACCTCGTG
>NZ_JAIVFW010000150.1 GCF_020829595.1 Nostoc sp. CHAB 5844 | reverse complement strand
ACCCGCAAAGGCCACTTCGAGCGGTCCTTCCGGCGGCAGGAATTTCATCGACGGAACGCCGCGGATGAAGATCCAGGGCCGGCCGAAGAGCGGCAGGTCATTTTTGTCGTGTACGTCGGTCATGGGTCTGGCCTTTCTTGAGCCGGACAGATCCGGGTTTTGACCCGGAAAGTCAAGCTGCAGCGGTCGGGACGGATCGCGACGCCTGCCGCGCATGGCTGATCAGATAGGTGTCGATCCTGGCAGTGCAGTCTTGCCGCACTTAGTACGCAGAGTGCCATATACCGTTACTGTTCACGACCTTATACCTTTACTCGCACTCAAGGGTCTCATTCCGGGACCAGTCCTTACAAGGCGAGGAACTACATTGCTAAAAGGTGTCCTAGCGGCCATAAATGGTGCGAGCTCAATAGTGGCTGTATCTTCGGTCACAGCAAATGACTTATGTAAATATTTGTGCATTCCATCAAAGAAAATTATCGTAATTGAAAATCCTGTGTTTCCGAGCAATAGATATAAATTTGCATGCCGCGAAACAGACGATTTATTTTCTTGTTATGAAAATTACTTAAATCTGATTCATGTTGGAACTGGATTTTATAAAAATAGGGAATTAGTATTAAAAATTGCTGATCTTTTAAACAAAAGCGGTTATCCAGTTCGTTTGACTTTAATAGGTATGCTGAATGAACAGGAAGAACGGTTCTTGCTCAGTTCTTCAGTAAGTAAAACAACAAGTGTTTTCGACGCTGTACCGGATGCAGTTATGAGCATGCTTATGAGAAAAGCACATTTTTTGATTTTTCCTTCACATTATGAGGGGTTTGGTATGCCGGTGCTTGAGGCTTGGAAGCACGGGTGTATTCCCATATCCAGTAAGCAGGGCGCACTCGCAGATATTAATTTAGAAGATTTCACGATAAGTAAATATATGAACGCTGAATTGTACGTTGATAAAATCATTGCTTTATGGCGAAATAGCTCTCATCGTATTGACGCCTTACGCCGCGGGTTCGAGCATGTGAACTCTACAAGAT
Source organism: Nostoc sp. CHAB 5844 (assembly GCF_020829595.1). GTDB lineage: Bacteria > Cyanobacteriota > Cyanobacteriia > Cyanobacteriales > Nostocaceae > Nostoc_B. The sequence continues at coordinate 3,619 of NZ_JAIVFW010000150.1, read as the reverse complement.
TTTCTTATGTTAAGTGGACAGAAAATTATAAAACAGTTTTATCTTAATAACATTACGTATTAAATAACAAATAGAAATTATACTAACATGAGAGTTGCTCATATTACTGCTGATCTATCTAAGTATGCCGCTGGACTTTCGGTAGCGGTTGCTGGTCTGGCTAACTCTCAAGCTAACCGACTCGACTATGAAGTGGGTATTTTCGGTTGCGATTCAGCTTTTACTGTTGATCATATTGGTTTTTGTTCTAAAGTGATCTTGTACAGATATCAATCTATAGGACCAAGATCTCTTGGCTTCGCATGTAAACTAACCTCAGATTTATTAAAATTTAATCCTGACATAGTGCATGTTCATGGATTATGGAGTTCATCGATATTTTTTGGAAGACCTGCAGCAGAAATCATGAAAGTTCCCTTGGTAATTTCACCTCATGGAATGCTCTGTGATTATTCATTAAAGCGGAGTTCTTTAAAGAAAGAAATTTTCTCTTTCTTTTTTCAACGAAAGGCGTTTTCGCAATCGAGATTGATACATGTCACCTGTGAAGCCGAGCTAGCTGAAGTTTATCGTTACTACCACGCCGATGACGTAGTAGTAATACCCAACGGAGTTGTAGATACTCGCTCAGATAAGGAAATTGCCCCGAGGTTAGGAAATAGGATTCGAACACTCTTATATTTGGGCAGAATTCATGAGAAGAAGGGTTTGGATGTCTTATTGAGAATTTGGTCGCGCATTTCTTATATGCACCCAGATTGGGAATTGAGGATAGTTGGTTTTGGTGATTCTAATTCACTCCAAAATCTTACAGATATAGTCAAGGAACTTTCGCTTCAACGAGTAACATTTGTAGGTCCTGTATTTGGTGACCAGAAGTTACAAGAGTTTCGTGCTGCGAGTTTATTCGTACTTCCAACCCGGAACGAAAATTTTGGTCTTGTTGTTGCGGAAAGTTTGATTGAGCAGTTGCCCGTTTTGTGTTCAACCAATGCACCGTGGTCAGGCCTAAACACGCATGAATGTGGATCTTGGGTTTCTCTAGAAGATCACAGCTTCTTCAGAGCGCTCGATAGCTTAATGTCTAAATCGGACGTTGAGTTAGAACTGATGGGTGCAAAGGGTAGATTATGGATGCTTGAAGAGTTTGCGTGGAGCTCAGTTGAGAGTTCTATGGATGAGGTTTATAGGAAGATTCTGTGAGTTTATAGCACCATCGAAAGTTTCTTATTCATATGGTTTGAGCTTATTTTTACCTGATTAGTTTTTTGCCTGATTTTGGTTTCTTTAGTGTTAACTGAACGTTATAGCTTGCGGTGTACGCGATTGGCCCGTCCGATTGGTAAGGGTAATATAGTTTTTCCATTTCTTATGAGGCACCCAAATCGAGTATAAAACTGGAAAGCAAGTAAATTCTTCCGAGTGGTTTATAATTCAGAAAAATTATTGATCCTCTCAAAATAAAATGACTGTGAGTGAGGTTTTTTATTTTATAAATCTACATTGTACAATTAAATTAATATTTGCAATTTATAATGTAGGTTCGGCCTGGGTCCTGCAGTAAAGATGCGAAGGTGTTGCGAAAGTAAATTTAAATTCTAGTGCGTATTTTGTGAATATGGCTATATTTTGCACATATTTAGATAACAGAGTGGTGTAGAAAGATTCTGTGGTGTTTTATTTATGCGAGTTTTAATATTTATTTCATTTGGCAAATTTTAAACGTATTAAAATTTCATTTAAAGTGGGGAATAAATGCTAAAAAAAGTGACAAAGGCTTTAACGCCAAAATTTATTTTATCTAAGGCCAGAGCTATAAAACAAGCTCTTAAGCAACTGGAGCCAATGGCTGATCGGGAATGTACCATATGTGGATATCGGGGACCATTTAATTATTATGGGCGACCTGTTAGAATTGATGCTCTTTGCCCTAAATGCAATTCTTTAGAAAGGCATAGGCTATTGATGTTAGCTATCAAAAATGGTGATCTCCTTCAACTGGAGCAAGATGAACTTTCGGTGTTGCACTTCGCTCCGGAGCCAGTATTAGAGTTAAAATTTAGAGCCCGATTCAAACAATATGTCACAGCTGATCTATTTAACGAAGCAGATATTACTCTAAATATAGAGTCTATGGAATTGCCTGAGAGCAGTTTTGACGTCGTTATCGCCAATCATGTGCTCGAGCATGTAGATGATAAGCGAGCGGCAAAAGAGGTGGCGCGAATTTTAAAACCAAAAGGTGTTTTGATTTGTCAAGTACCCATTATTGAAGGCTGGAAAGATACTTATGAGGATTCCCAGATAATTACAGAAAGTGATCGTTGGTTGCATTACGGGCAAGGCGATCATGTTAGGTACTACGGCGCGGATTTTCGTAATAGGTTTTTGGATCACGGACTGAGTTTTTCGAATGAAATTACTTCTGAAGGGAAGTCTGTAATCGATTATGGCTTAATACGTGGTGAGAAAGTCTTTGTTTTCACGAAGGTCTAGAGAGCTGTATTAGAAAAATTAATAAGATAGAAAGATATATCGTCTAAAGGTCCCATTCTGCTGCGCAATAAATGTTGTAAAAATAATGAGTGTTATCCAAGGCAAGGTGCGATACCTAGATATTAATCACCAAAATAATTGTTGTTATTTTGAAAGTATTGACCAGTTGATCCTAAGTATTCCTATATGGTGAATAAGTATAAATGCTGCTAGAGAGCAGGGAATTAGGATTTGCAAGAAGGTTACTGAGATGAGTTTGTTTTCTTGTAGATTTCATTGAGTTTTTTATTATGATTTATTTAAATCCGTACCTGTAAACTGTCGGTATTGCGAAATTCCTGAGAGTGTTTTATTTACTTGGTTTGATCTGTTCTGATTGCTGAAATCCCCCAGAAAATAGAATATGGGCGTTAGAATCCTGACGGGTTTTGTTCTATGTGTTGATGGTCACCGAAGATTTTTTCTGCTCCCGTTTTGATCCGATGATTGACCTTCATCAACCCTTAGCGTTGTTTTCGCATAAGATGCTCTTGGATATGTTGGGAGAGTTGTTGATACCAGGGTTTGAACATTGCGACCGTAAAGGCTGCCAGTTTTCACAGACGGCATGTTTGGCCAGACTCTGCAGATAGCAGGTGCGGAGATGAGCAACCCCCGGACGTCCTCGATTGCCAATCCGGTTGGTGGTGTCATTGCTGTATTTGCAGCACGCATATGATGTGAGTGACCGAGAGTAGTTGGTGCGCTGGACCGAGATGTACAGTGGCAATATTTCAGTGGTATGGAGTATTACCGCACCAAGTTTCAGTGTAACCCTGCACAAATCACTCGGTTTCGCCAAATACTTGGTGAGGCTGGGGTTGAAGAGCTGCTCAAGGCTACCATGGATGCAGAGGTGAAGATGAAAGCGATTGATCCAAGCGAGTTATAACGAGTCATTGTCTACAGCACAGTAGTTGAGGAGGCAGTGGCTTATCCGACTGACAGCAGGCTGTTGGAAATCGCCCGGTACCAATTGATCAAGAACGCCAAACACGTTGGAATCAAATTCAAGCAGACATTTGCCATGAAAGGTAAAAAACTGAAACACAAAGCGGCCGGTTATGCCCATGCCAAGCAGTTC
>NZ_JAIVFW010000014.1 GCF_020829595.1 Nostoc sp. CHAB 5844 | reverse complement strand
TTGGCTTTGTCGCTGCTGAGGCTACCGCCACTAATGTTGATGTTGTTGCCTTGCGTTTGGATAGTTGTGCCTGTGCCATCTTTGGCGGGGGTGATTTGCGCTACTACTGTTACAGGTATCAGGCATAGTAGCAATGCGATGTTGCTGACTGCTACTGTTTTGATTTGCTGGATGAGACTATGAGATTGTTGAAAAGTTTGCTTCTTAGCTTTGGAAATAGCGGAAAAATTTATCTTGCTGCTAGGAATTAGGGCTTTATTTTGTAAGTCTGGTTTGCTATGCTGTCGGCGTTGACGTGCTTTGATAATTGCTAGTTGCGAATTTTTGATTTGCTTTTGTTGTTGTTGCCATGATATGGTTTCTGGATGGGTGCGGTAGTAGTACAGTGGCTTATAGATATGCTCTACTTCTGCTACTTCCGAAAGCCGCAGACACAAATCGTAGTCTTCTGTGGTTGGAAAATATTCATCAATACCACCTGCCAACTCAAGCACTTCCCGACGAATTAGCCGAAAGTGAAATGTGATGAACCTATTTAACAGTTCTTCACGGCTATAAGGTACAAGACAACGATAGCCGTAACTGAGGATTGTATCGTTCTCGTCAATATCTAAATAGTCGGTGTAAACCCAGCCAATATTGGGTTTGGCATCTAATACTGCTGCTGTTTCTGCCAGCGCTGTTGGTGCCAGCAAGTCATCACTATCTACCCAACCGATATAGTTACCACGAGTTTGAGCGATCGCAGCTTTTAAGGCTCTTGCTGATCCTATATTATATTTGCCTGCTATTACCCGCACGCGGCGATCGCGCTTTTCATACTCACGGGCAATTTCTAGGCTATTATCTGTGGAACCATCATCCCAAATCAGCAGTTCAAAGTCTTGCCGTGTTTGAGACAAAACACTTTCAATAGCAGATCTCAGATAATTTTTGCGATTGTAAACTGTAATGATTAATGAAATTACTGGCAGCATATAAATTAGATTTTTAATTTAAGAGAGTCTAAAGTTTTTAATTATCCTTGTATCAATAGAATATACATTAACTGATTAGAGTTTTCCTAAATTATCCAAATTTGGCTTTTGTTCTAGTTCAGGATGTTAATTTTTGCGAATCTTTGCAAAATTAATGCATCTAAGATGATTTTGCTAAAGTTGATGCGGGCTGAACTTCATAGTTGTCAACATCGTTAAATTTTATTTACAAAAATTAAAAAAGATGAGATATTTTCACGCTAAGTCAAGACGGGGACTAGCTGTTAATAACTGGTTTGGTAAAGTAGCCAAATCGAGCCGGATCGCCTGGGGACTAACAGCAGTTTTTTTATTAGCAAATTCGTTAGTACCAAAAACTTTGTTTGCTCAAGAAAAGTTAGAAATTAAAGATTTTGACTACTGGGCAAATTTTTGTAAGTTGTTGGCAGAAGAAAAGAAATATGAAGAAGCGATCGCCGCTTGTAATCAAGGAATTGGTCTTAAACCGGACGAACTAGAAATTTGGGTAACACGCACAGAAATTTTACTCAAGCAAGCAAAGTATAGTGAAGCGTTAGTGTCAGCTGATCGCACCTTACGCCTCCAGCCAAAATATTCTTTAGCTTTAGCTCAACGATGTCAAGCATTATTAAGTTTAAACAAAACTGCCGAAGCGATCGCCGCTTGTGATTTAGCCTTACGTTCTGATGGCAACTGGGGAAATACAACAGCAGTGGTGGCATGGTACAATCGTGGTTTAGGACAAAGTAAATTAGGACAATTAGAAGCAGCGATCGCCTCATTTAATCGGGCTTTAGAAATTAATCCAGAAAATTCTTTAGCCTTAGTAGGTAATTGTCAAACATTAACAAATTTAGACAGGTTAAGCGAAGCGATCGCTGCCTGCGACTCAGCAATTAAAGTTAATAATTATTGGGGTGATACTACGCCAGCAATTGCTTGGTATACTAAAGGCTTGGCACAGAAAAAAAATGGACAATTAGATGCAGCGATCGCCTCATTTGATCAAGCAGTGGCGATGAATCCTAAAGATGCAGATATTTGGTTAGAACATGGTAGATCATTAGCGGCGATCGGCAAACCAGAACAAGCCGCAGTTTCCTATGAATTTGCTGTGAAACTAAGTCCTAATTATGCGTTAGCTTTAGCAAGTCAAAGTGCCAGCTTCAACAAATTAGGTAAATTTAAAGAAGCACAAACAGCCGCTGAACAAGCACTACAAGGCGATAGTCGCTGGGGTGATGCAAGTCCCGCCTTAGCTTGGCAAGAAAGAGGAATTGCCTTAGCTGGGTTAGGGAATTACGAAGAAGGATTAGCATCAATAGAAAGAGCGATCGCCCTCAATCCCAACTATGCTGAAGCATGGAATAATCGTGCAGCCACCCAGTGGTATTTAGGTAGATATTCTGATGCAATTGCTAGTAGCGATCGCGCTACCCAAATTAATCAGAAATATGCTCAAGCTTGGTTTAATAAAGGCAGAATTCTTAAAACATTAGAACGCTATCCAGCATCATTAGCAGCGTATAATAAAGCATTAGAAAATGTAGGCAAATTTGCAGATAAATCACTCTTAGCCAATATTTGGGCTAACCGAAGTGTTGTCTTGTGGCATTTATCCCGAAATCACGAAGCCTTAGTATCTGCGGATAGAGCGATCAATATCAACCCTAATTTACCGCAAGGATGGTATAATCGAGGCATAATATTATTTAATTTAGCCAGATATGATGAAGCAATTAATGCTTACAATCAAGCGAGTACTCTGGCTCCTACTGATGCCAACATCTTAGCTGGTAAAGGAGTTGCTTTATTGAGATTGGGTAAAATACAAGAAGCTGTAAATACTTTTACCGCTACCTTACAACTTGATCCAAAAAACTCATTAGCATTAGCTAATCAAACAATTGCTCAACAAAAATTGCAAGCACAACAAGAACAAGAACAACAAAAACCCAAACTACCAGTAGTACCAGATAGTGGTAAGCTAAAACACATCTAAATTGCATAATCAGTGGTATGGTCGTCATTGGTGATTGGTCATTTGTATTAGACTTGCCTTGAAAATGGGTGTAGGAGTGTAAGGGTATAAGGGTATAAGGGTGTAAACAGTCTTAACCAGAGAATATGCAACTTAAACGCTCATTAGCTTATGCGTTAGTGCTAATATATAAATTGTTGAAAAGCCCCCTATACGGGATTCTTCATTTCAGACTTCAGACTTCAGACTTCAGCCTTTTTCTACTAGTCGCAGCAAGAACGTACAGGTGATACTAAACCATGCTGGCAATAATCTGCCAAATATTGCTCTAAAACGCTAAATTGAGGAATATTTAAACTGTAATAAATCCAACGTCCTTCTTGACGAGAGTTAACTAAGCCAGCTTCCTTCAATGTTTTGAGATGAAACGAAAGTTTTGACTGATTAACCCCCAAAGCATCGCATAAATCACATACACACAGTTCTTGCTGTCGCAATAGTTCTAACACATTAATCCGCAAGGGATCGGAAAGGGCATGAAAACCCGCAGCGATTAAATGTGGAATACTAGAAGTGGGAGTTTGCATGAACTTAGATGTTGATGGGTGGAGAGTAGCGAGTAGGAATATTATTTTTGAGAGCAACTTATTATAAATCTCAAATATAGCAGTCGTTTTTACCTCCAGCATAGCTGCCTGCTGCCTACTGCCTCTCCGCAGTCGCTACAACGGAGGGAACCTCCCTTCGGGTGACGCTCAAGAGCGTCGCTAACGCTGCGCTAACGCAGTTCCGTGACTGTCGGCAAAGCCGCCCAACGGACTGCTCACCGCAACGCGCTGCTCTCTGCCTCCTGCCTTCGCCTTGAGATGATCGCTATTGCCTTTCACATACTAAAATGGTTCCCTTTTCGCCACAAGTGATTCGCAACTCCTCATCAAGATAGAGAATTTCTAGACGACCTTTAGGCGATCGCTCCATGATAAACTTAACTTCTCCAGTCTGAGGATTCATTGCTTGTGGCGGAACCAAACCAAACATTAACCGCAATAAACCCAACATCAAACTATCTTTGAAAGTGCGTTTGGCATTTTGACGCTGCTGACCAAAAACTGCCTGCCAATCATCCATTTTGTTTGGGTCTTGCGGTGCTAAAATTCCGCCAGTAAATCTGACTTGTAGCACCGTATCACTAATAGGCTCACAGACACCTAGATTACGAACTATCCCAGATATTTGCCCAAAATCTTCATCAGCCGTCGTAAATTCCACAACAATATCGTGACTGCGTTGTTCGCCATTTTCTAGTAAAAAAACAGGTTGCAGAACTCGGTCAATCACTACTTTTAATTTTGTTGGCTGAAACATATTGAAAGCGAGACGACCAAGCGTATAAGCAAACTTACCATTATTCAAGCGATCGCCTCCAGGAAAATTAGGCGCACTAATCAATAACCATTCATTATCTAATAGCTTACCGTTACGAGTTGGGGCTGGATTTGGATTGAGAAGTCGCAGATTTTCAATAGCAGCAATTACAGCTTGATCCTTAGTGTTGCCACCACAAGCAGCCAGCGCCTGACGCAAAACTAGTTTAGCCTCTGCACATTCTCTTGTGTCTACTGCCATAGAGTTGAAATTGTTTTGTGCAACTGCATCTTAATTTAGACCATCGGCTGATTTCATGACTTTTGTCTGCCAGACTCTTTAAAAAATTGTTACATTTTCTGTGGGAAAACAATTATTATTTGACGCATCTCATCATGTCCAACAGCCTGTTACAGCCATTATCCCAAACAACCACAGAACATTTACCTGCTGGTGGACTAGATCCAGAACGCTTTGACTGGCAAGAAGTTTGGTATCCCGTCCACTACGTTGCAGATTTAGATAAATCCCAGCTAACGCGCTTCACCTTACTAGAGCGAGACCTAGTTTTGTGGTGGGACAATAATGAACAAACTTGGCGAGCCTTTGAAGACCAATGTCCCCACCGTTTAGCCCCACTTTCAGAAGGCAGAGTTAATGAAGATGGCTGGCTAGAATGTCCTTATCATGGCTGGGCATTTTCTGGGACAGGTAAATGTGAAAGCATTCCGCAACAAGTAGCAGGCTCAAAGGCGGAAACTTCACCCCGTGCTTGCGTGACTTCACTACCTACTACAGTACGGCAGGGACTATTGTTTGTTTATCCTGGACAAGCAGAGAACGCAGCGAAAACTCCGGTTCCTGTTGTTGACGTTTTAGAACAAGAGGCTGATGAGTGGATTTGCCTGAATACTTTTCGAGATTTACCATACGATGCTTTGACATTAATGGAAAACGTTCTCGACTCCAGCCACATTCCTTACACACATCATCGCACTGTCGGCAACCGGGCAAACGTTTCGCCTGTGGAATTGGAAATTGTCGAGTCAGGCAAATGGGGATTTAAAGGTGTTTGGCAAGAAGGCCCTCGCAAAGGAGCTTTAGGCAAACAAGATACTACCTTTATTGCACCAGGATTGATGTGGCATGACCTCACCTCCAAGCAGTTTGGTAGAACGTTGACAGTCGTCTATGCAACTCCTATCCGCAAAGGAGAATGTCGCTTATTTGCCATTTTCCCTTTCAAATTCTCGGCAAAATTGCCAGGTTTGTTTCTCAAACTCACTCCTCGTTGGTACTCCCATCTTGGGCAGAATCGCGTACTAGAAGACGATCAGATTTTCTTACATTACCAAGAACGCTATTTAGAACAAAAAGGTGGCAGTGCCAACTTTACCAAAGCGTTTTATTTACCAACAAAAGCTGATATTTTTGTATTTCAGTTGCGTTCTTGGGTGAAGCAATATTGTGCAGAACCATTTCCAGGCGAGACTCTACCACCGCCACTGCCCAAAGAAGCCCTATTAGATAGATACCATTCTCACACGAAACACTGCGCTAGTTGCCGCCCAGCCCTGAAAAACCTCCAACGTTTGCGGCTAGGAGTGGTGATAGCGACAGCCTTAGTTTGGAGTTTGCTGTCTTTATCAGTATTATTTCCAGGTCATACTTCTAATATCATCGTGATTATTGCCAACTTAGCTGTATTACTCGGTGGCGAAATTTGGTTTAGTTTAGGGAAATTGGAACAACAGTTTTATCAAGGGCGAGAAATCCCGCCGAGAAATATGGCTTCGTAATTCATCATTTGTAATTTCAAAAAAGCGCGGTTCGATAAATTAAGCTTTGTGGCAATTTTTGCGTAAGTCCTGTTTGTCAAACTCACCTTTTAAGGAACAGGTTCAAGTATTGGCCGTCAAGAGGGACAATAAAAGTCGAGACGTAGGAGTATACCTCATGGTTGATTAATGGAAAACTCTCCGTTAAGCTTTTCTTGCTCCCGTATGCTTACCCTTTTCATTCTGGGGTGACATGGTTAACATGGGTTGAACGTATTTTTAATGATTCAACTTTATGCCTAGAACACCGAATGAATACGCCGTCTACCTATTGCTGGAAACTGGTCATCGTGAAGAAATTAGGTTTCCAAACATCCAAGAATTCCAAAAATGGTATAGTGGCGAACTTGTTCCTAAGTCTACCTCGAATGATTTTATTAGTGTACCGATCAAGAATATTCAAGGAGAGTATATGGTTGTGCGCCCATCTCGGATTGTGGCAATCCGGGTAGAACCACTGTTTAGTTCTAGTGTTGAAAGATTCGACTAAATCATGAGAAAAACCCTTGCTTTGGCTTCTTTGAGTCTGGGAATTGCCTTTGTAAACACAATTTGGCCAGCTGTTGCTCAAGTTCCGACGACGATACCGTTACCTGTACCTTTGCCTACACAGCCAAGCACTCCGCCTGAGTTACAATTACCACTCCTACCAGTTGACATCGGTAATAGTTGCACTCCTGTGTCTACTTGCTTGGGGTGGGATGAGCAAATTTTTGGAAGTAGAGGCAAAAGGGGCGATCGCCAGGCTGTCTTAGCCGCCATTGACAACAGTTTACGTTATTTGGCAAAAGATAGTGCGATCGCTGCATATAAAGATTATCCGGTTCCAGGCATTACACGCGATCGCGTGCGGCGCAGTTTGCTGCGTTTTCGGCAATTAGTTGCAACAGCTAAATCTGCAACCCAACTCCAAGCCGCTATCCGGCGGGAGTTTGTGTTTTACAAGTCCGTAGGCAACGATGGCAAGGGTACTGTTAAATTTACTGCTTACTACGAGCCTGTTTATCAGGCCAGCCGCGTTAAAACTTCTATATATAAATATCCTCTTTATCAACTACCGCTGAATTTCGCTCAATGGGCGAAACCCCATCCAAAACGGATTGATTTGGAAGGCAAAGATGGTTTATTAGGGGATAAAAGCCAGTTGCGTGGTTTGGAATTCCTTTGGTTCCGCGATCGTTTAGACGCATACATGGTACACATCCAAGGTTCTGCTCAAATCAGGTTAACTAATGGCAAAACTACTTCTGTTGGTTATGCAGGCGGAACTGATTATCCTTGGACTAGTATCGGCAAAGAACTAGCCAAAGATGGCAAACTGCCACTAGAAAGCTTGACAATGCCACGGCTCATCAGTTACTTCCGGCAAAATCCCCTAGAGTTGAGTAATTATTTGCCACGCTGGGAACGCTTTGTGTTCTTCAAAGAAACTAGCGGTAGACAAGCTACAGGTAGCATTCATGTGCCTGTAACAGCAGAACGTTCGATTGCTACAGATAAATCTGTTATGCCTCCTGGCGCACTAGCACTAATTAATAGTTCATTCCCCTATCCAGATGTGGGTGGCAAATTAGAGTATCGTACTGTCAGCCGTTTTGTCCTCGATCAAGATACAGGCAGTGCGATTAAAGGCCCAGGACGGGTAGATTATTTTATGGGAACTGGTAAATTAGCAGGCGATCGCGCTGGGATTACAGGTGGTAATGGTTCACTATACTATTTGCTACTCAAAAAATAGTTGTGACTAATGACCAGACAACCCCATGATCAATTTGCTAAACAATATCTAGAAGAATTACTCTCCCCTTTGGAAAAATAGAAGTCAGTCGGGAAGTCACAGATGAAGTTCGTCAAATCGATATCTTCTTCTCTCCCGCACCTTCCCCCAGTCCTAACCTTCAATCTCTTGGATTACTTGGTAAAATTGCCACAACAGCCTCATTATTAGAACCTTACCGCAATCAACCCAGTAAAACCGAGGTGCGTAGTAATTCTGTTAAGTTTTCAACTCATCAACAATGGAATCATGCAATTGGATGGAAGAATGTTCTAAATAATCCTCGCTTAATCGTTCAACCACTCTTAATTTTTTGGTTGATTTATCCTTGGTTGGATATTTTTCCCAATTCTAATTTATTGCTTGGGTTTAATCACTTAATTACTGCCATGAATCAGTTCAAACCATTTTATTCCTCTGCATAAAATGGTTGATTTACTATTTATCTACTCCGGAGAGTGACAGAACAGGGTTAATGTTTTTGGTGACTTTGTTCATAATGGTCATGTTAACGTTTGTGCAGATACATCAAAACCTCCAAAAGTTGCTAATATCTCACCTCAACAACAAATTTATGATAATAAAAACACTGATATTCAGCGTCAAGATTTAAGCGATGCACCCGATATTACGACTTTATACGGACGCACTGACGAATTAAACAAGTTAAAAATATTAATAATTAAGAAAAGTCTTCGTTTAATTGCTATTTTAGGTATTAGTGGTATTGGAAAAACTACTCTTACTAGACATTTATTAGAAGAAATTAGAGATAATTTTGATTATGTAGTTTGGCGAAATCTAGTCTCTAAACCACGTCTTATAGAAATTCAGAGAGATTTAATTAAATTATTTTCAAACCAACAAGAAAAAGATTTACCAACGAATTCAAATATTAGGCGATCGCAACTGTTGGAATATTTGCAAAAGTATCGCTGTTTGATAATACTTGATGATGTGCATTCTGTTTTTAGTAATGGACAACTAGTTGGTAGTTACGAATCTGGTTATGAAGATTATGGAGAGCTATTTCAACGACTAGGAGAATCTCAGCATAAAAGTTGTTTATTGCTGCTAAGTAGGGATAAACCGAGAGAAATTGTTGAACTAGAAGAAGAAAATAGAGCAGTTCAAACACTAGAATTAACTGGTTTAGGTGAAGCAGCAAGAAGCATACTCAAAGATAAAGGTTTAGTAGAAGAAGAAAATTGGTCAAATTTAATAGATTATTATGGAGGAAACCCACTATGGTTAAAAATTACTGCTACAATGATTCAAGATTTGTTTGGTGGCAGAATTTCTGAATTATTTAAATATGACAAATTGGTTTTAAATGAAGATTTAAAGTATAAATTAAATTTGTTATTTCAGAGATTATCTATTATAGAAAAACAAGTCATGTCTGTGATAGCAGAAGATATTGAAGCAATTTCCATATCGAAATTATTAGAGAAGACGGAGCTTTTACCTACAGATTTATTTAACGCCATGCAGTCTTTAAGAAGACGTTCTCTAATTCAACATCATCATAACGATAAAGATCAGATACTATTTACTGTACAGCCTTTGATTAGGCAATATGTTAATTCTCAAATGCAGTCTTCAAATCATTAATGGTATAAAACATTGATTGAGGTATATCATCCTCATAATAAGTTGGGGAGACAATAAGTTGCTTTAGGAACAAAAGTTATAGCAAGTGTGGATGGTTAATTGACGAATAATATCATGTCTGCCTAATCACTTAACGATAAGATATGTGTGTCATACTGATCGTTCGTGAGAAACAAGATACCCGACTTTTTTGAGGAATCGGGTATCTGGACAATCAGATAGGATTGCTATACAAATCAGCAAATTTATGATTACTGACTACGCAGAGTAATTAAATCCAAACTTTCTACTTTTGGAATCGTAATTCTGCCTTTACGCATGACGCGATCGCCTATATATTTATTATTTACATTGCTGTTTGAGCGATACATCCGCATTTTGATGTCTCCAGCTTGGGCAAGTTCTTCGACATACACTGTCACCTCAAAACTTTTTGCTGGGTAGCCACCTTGAGTTTTTTCCCATTTTGAAACGCTAGGATCGGCAAATTTTTCAGCAGTATAGTTACTAATAGCTATCCCCCATGAACCATCAGGATTTTTTGCAGATGCTACAGTGATGCGAGGCTTTTTACCAAAAGTCCATGTCATACTTTTGTCAAGAGAACTCACACTTCTTCTAAAGGTGGTTCCTGTATCAAATGTTTGACTCAATTGTTGGAGATAATAATATTTCTGGAAGATATCATACTTAAACGGTTCGACAGAATAACGAATTATGCGTGTAGCATTATCACGAGGATCTGCTTGTGCATGTCCAATAAACCAAATCCAGTGAGTAACTCGATTGTTCATGTCGTTGAGAAAGCGAGAAGCAGCAGAAGCAGCAATTACAGCATCTCCTGGTTCTTCCTTACCATTATTCCCAGCTTCTGTAATCCAATACTCTTTATTTGTTCCGTCAATTAGTTGAGCGATCGCTGGTGTTGCCGCATTATTATAAGAATGGGTTGAGATAGCCGTTAAATCTTTCCATGCTTGAGAATCATTCTTTATAGCTTTGATAATTCGCACAGCCACAGCATCACCGTTAGCCAGTTCCGGTGTCACTATTTCTACATTTTTCAAACCGCGATTATCCAATTGTTGGCGAAGAGTTTGAATCATTACAGGCCACTGAGCATCTGTAAATTTGATTGTTCTATCATTAGGTTCGTTTAATATACCTGTAGCATTAATTTGGATTCCATACTCTTGTTTTAGCTTAGAGATAAAATTCACCAATAGTGCAGCATAATTCTTAATCTGAGAATCCTGGATATAGTTAGTATCATCAGCTTTCATATAAGCTGGAATACTATCAGGAGCTAACAAAAGCGTATTACAACCATTTGCCAAAGCATCAGCAATAAATCCCGATTTTACATGAGGATTTACAAATACAGACATATCTTCATCACCAGGCTGAGGAGAGTATTTTTTTGCTGGAAACCACAGTCTAACTATCTTAAATTTGGCATCAGTACACAGCAATTTTTGCAGTCTATTTTTTTGTGACTGTGTTAACTGCGAGTATCTTCTACTGCCAGCAACAGTTGAACTAAATCCCAAACCTTGAAATTTTTGTCTTGCGCCTTGTTGAACAGTGACAAATATTGAAGATGAAGAGGTGGCACCACCCGCAATATACTTTGCAGGAATAGTACTAGCTTGTTGAGTTTTTGCTAAAGCTTGACACAAGAAAGCAGATACTTCAGCCCGATTTGCTAATTGATTAGGATTGAGAGATTTAACATTTGGATAGTTGACAACCAGTTTTTTTTCAGTTGCAGCTGCTATTCCTTTTTGTGCATAATTAGGAATTTGATTGGCATCAGTAAAATTAGCGTTTAAAGTTGTGCTAACAGGTTTAGTTGGAGAGTATTTTAAACCACTTGCCAAAGCTACTAAAACCTGAGCGCGGGGAATATTTTGGTTAGGATTGAAAATTTGATTGGGATAACCTGATACAAATCCTGTTTGAGAAGCTTGTTTAATCCCATTATTAGCCCAGTAATTTGAGGGTACATCGACAAACTGAACTGGTTCACGCGTTTTTTTGACTTTAGGAAAAGCTTTACTAACCATCACTGCAAACTCTGCACGAGTTACAGGCGCATTAGGACGAAAAGTTCCATCCGGGTAACCACTAATAATACCTTGCTCGGATAGTTTTACAATACATGACTGCGCCCAGTTACTCTGAATATCAGTAGGTGTACTTTGCGCTAATTTTATGGGTGTAATTTCAAAATATGCTAAAGCTACCAGCGATAAAGTTAGGCAAGACTGCCATTTGTAGGCTTTAATCATGGCATTATTGACCTCAATCAATAGTATTTTGCTGACAGGATGACTTGCAGAATCACCAATAATTTAGGCAGATTAAAAAATCATTAAGAATTATCAGACAAAGCTAACTTTAACATTGGCACTATCTGTGGAATAGTTTCAAACAAATTTTAATTTGATACTTTTGATAGATTTGCTATTTGCTTTTTTTTGTATGTAATTACTCGATAACAGTCGGTATGATCATTAAGATAACAATGATTAGCTGTCTGCTCATCAAACAGCTTGAGTGACTATGATCATTTTTTAAAAGTTCCTTTAGTAAGGCGGATAGGCAAAATCATCTTCATCAGCATAAATATAAGAACTAGAAACACCTGCCATAGCTATTTTACTGCTTTCTGTTCTTACAGGTTCCTTACCAAATTCTTTGTATTCTTCAAAATATTTGCAAATAATTGCCGACTCAGGAGCATCGGAAGCAATCAGGTATTGTGTTAATGTTCCAACTGTTGGATGCTTGTAGTCTACAGTGGAAGCAACTAGCACCGTATTGGGTTCAATACCTCTTTCTTCACACTCAATTATGGGGCAGAAAATTCCATGCGCGTGGAACAATGGCCCTTTTGGTGTTACAGGTTGTTTGCGATATACAGCATAAGCTCTTTCTAATTCTGCAACAAAACCGCTGACAACTTTGCCTTGCTGAAATTCACAATAAGTTTTACTAAAACTTGCTCCTGCTGCACCATTGAGAGTCAATTGCAGTGGCAACTCATGTAAAAATTTTTTATTTTCACTGACTAAAAAAATTAAATAGCGAGTAAAAGTTTTAAACTTAAGTTTATCAGCTAAAAAGGCATCATAATTTTCTTTGAGCGTACCTAACTTAATGCCAGTTTCTCTGTCTTTGACTGATAAAGGCCCTCGGCGCACGATCACCAAACGTGGAGTAGTAGTCATATAAACTGTTTCGACACCAGAGCTAAATTCATGCTCTACTTGCTGCCAATTTTCATCTGGCTGAAAACCCACAGCATTGGCATTATCCAGCTTGATGGCGAGACCATAGGTTTGCATACCATCCGTGCCATACCGAGGATTAATCATCTGACACCAGGGAATGACTTGAGAAGGCGGTGCATTAAATTTCTCGTCCTCAAAGTCGAACTTAGCAGATGCTTTCATCGTTTTAGGCTGTAGGTGTGTTTTGCTATCCAAGTTTATCGTTATGCGCTGATGCTGGGAATCGTATCTCCCATTTGTACCATTCAAATGGTACATTCAGCACATCTTGAAGTAGATTTTAACAGGTGCTTTTGTTCTTGAGTTTCCTTGTGGTGATCAGAACGATATTATCTGGTAGCGATCGCATTTCCAATATCAAACAATGCAGACGTTAAAATAAACCCATCACTAGCAGATGCAGTAATCTCCTCATGTCCCTCGCCAAAGAACTAGACACTCCGCAAGCAACCCCAGAAGATGTTATCTTTCCTCCAGGCGATTTATACAGCGACGAACCTCCCTTGGAAACAGAACTGCATCTTCGACAAATAATCCTACTTTTTAAATGCTTAGAATGGTTGTGGCGGGATAGAAACGACTTCTACGCTGCTGGTAATCTTACAATCTACTACAGTTGGAACAAACGCAAAGATGAACACTTCCGAGGGCCAGATTTCTTTGTAGTATTGGACACAGAACGCAAAACTCGCAAAAGTTGGGTAGTTTGGGAAGAAGAAGGGAAATATCCTAACGTAATTTTAGAAATTCTTTCGGAGTCAACAGCGAAAACAGATAAAAACTCTAAAAAAACACTCTATCAAAATACCTTCCGCACACCCGATTATTTTTGGTTCGACCCAGAAACTCAAGAATTTGCTGGGTTTCATTTAGTCGATGGTCAATATCAAGTGCTAGAACCAAATGCTCAAGGTCATTTGTGGAGTCAGCAGTTAGGTTTATATTTGGGTATTCATGAAGGATTGTTGCGATTTTTTACATCAGCAGGTCAATTAGTTTTAACACCAGAAGAAGCAGCAGAATCTGAACGTCAGCAGAAAGAACTAGCTCAAGAACGAGCCGAAAGGTTAGCGGCTAAACTGCGAGAATTAAACATCGACCCTGATACAATTTAGTCCATATCCGCTACAAAATCTTTACTATAGGGCTGTTGCAGGTAAATTAAACCATACCCAGGAATAATGAGACTGGGTGTAAAGGTATAAGGGTATAGGACATCAAGCTCTTTAACATCTACACCCACACACCCTCATACCCCTAAACCCCTAATTTGGTATAGTATGCGAACGATCGCCGAAATTAACGAGAAAATCAGCCGCCAGCGTGCAGTCGTTTTCACAGTTGAAGAAGTCAAAGCACGAGTCGCAGAAGTCGGCGTGAGCAAAGTTGCAAAAGAAGTTGATGTGATTACTACTGGCACATTTGAGCCAATGGAATCCAGCGGTGCCATTATTAATCTGGGACACACTGATCCCCCGATTAAAATTCGCCGTTGTTGGATAGATGGTGTACCAGCCTATACAGGGTTTGGGGCTGTAGATTTATACCTTGGTGCTAGTTGTGCGGTGGACACAATGGACGGAGAGGAAATCCGCGAACGTGGCGGTGGTCATGTCATCGAAGATTTGATCGCAGGTAAACAAGTACACGTTAGAGCGCAAGGACAAGTCACAGATTGTTACCCACGGGCTACTTTTGAAACTACAATTACCCGTGACACTATCAATCAATTTTATTTATTCAATCCCCGCAACCTTTATCAAAATTTTATCGTGGGTGTGAATGGTGGCGATCGCCCACTTTTCACTTATCTCGGCCCCTTACAACCCCATCTCGGTAACGCCGTCTACTCTAACCCTGGGGCAATTTCTCCCCTATTCAACGACCCCGATTTGCAACTAGTTGGGATTGGGACGCGGATTTTCTTAGGCGGTGGTATCGGCTACGTCGCTTGGGAAGGTACGCAACACTTCCCCTTACAAAAGCGGTTAGCTAATCGCACACCCATTGGCCCAGCTGCCACCTTAGCCTTAATTGGTGATGCTAAACAAATGTCAGCGCGTTGGGTGCGTGGTTGTTACTTCAAAAGTTATGGTCCTTCGTTGATGTTGGGTGTGGGTGTACCATTCCCGGTGTTAAACGAAGTTGTCGTCGAACACTGTGCAGTTTCCGACCAAGATTTAGTCGCGCCAATTGTCGATTTTTCCATTCCCCGGCGCGTGCGTCCTACCTTTGGTTTAGTGAGTTACGCCCAACTTAAATCCGGGCGACTTACCATCGAAAATAAAACAGTGCGAGCTGCACCTTTAGCCAGTATGTCCTTATCTCGGCAAGTCGCCGCAGAGTTAAAACAATGGATTACAGCAGGCACTTTTACCCTAACAGAACCAGTCGCCCCAATTCCAATGGAGCGATCGTTTTTACCCCAAGACCGTTGGACAGATTTTTGAAGAAGGCAAAAGGCAAAAGAAAGAGGCAATTCTTATCTTTTACCTTTTAACTTTTTACTTTTAACTTTTTACTTTTTCCTTACTCTTGCGTTGGCTTTTGTTTCTTAATCGGCTTAGGAGTAGGAGTAGAAGTTTTTGGCAGAGGTTTGGACACCGCCGAGGCTTCGCCGCCGCCTACTTTTTTGATTGGGCGTGGGCTGGGGCTGTCTCCTGTATTACGTCTGGGGGGGAATGGTCGGCGACCACCGCCACCACCACCACGGAATCCACCAGGGCCACCTCTTTGGGGTGGTCTGCGTTTTTTGGGCAAATCTGCGATCGCTTCAGCCGTTTCTATGGCCAATAAATCACCATCTCGTTTCACTTGGAAATCCCAGAATTTGCCCACA
Organism: Nostoc sp. CHAB 5844; assembly: GCF_020829595.1. Lineage (GTDB taxonomy): Bacteria > Cyanobacteriota > Cyanobacteriia > Cyanobacteriales > Nostocaceae > Nostoc_B. The sequence goes on along the minus strand of NZ_JAIVFW010000014.1, from coordinate 111,366 downwards.
GCTTTGGTCGCTAGGACACCTTTAAGTTTTAGCTTAAAATATTTAGGTTTTTCATCTTGTTTGCGAGCAGCCTGCTTAATTTTGACAACCAAGTTCTTGTCATCAAAAGATTGGTAAACTACTTCGCCACGTACAGAAAAACCACCATCGGGAATATCTGAGGAGGGTTTGATGTCGCTTTTATCAGTTTCAGCATCATCGGCTGTAGGCAATTCATCATCTGCCGAATCTTGTGCTTGCTGTTTAGCTAGATTTTCTGGTTCCCACACACCCACAATTTGCAGATGTAAGGCATCGTTTTCTTGCTTAGTTCGCGGATAAACTACCCACAGGTGATTTTTTTCTAAATCAAGGTGATTCTTAACTAAGCTCATAATTCGACCGAGGAGAACGGCTTGGATTTCCACACCATCCGCAGTCAGGAGCGTACCTTGCGTAAACTGTTCACTGCTTGCAATGTAGCGACCTCGGACTAAGCCGATCGCTCTGTACTGCATTGGTTCGCTTGGTGGTGGAATCGGTTGCTGACGATTTGCTAAGTGAGCATCGTTGGCGGTCTCACTAGGGTCAATAGTTGGATTTTCCGATTCAGAAACAGCTGCTGCTACTGTTGGTACATTAGCGGCCGTCTCTATTTCGGTTTCAGGTTGATTGGACTCAGGCAAATTTGAAGATTCAGGCAAAGGCATCAGGTCGGAATTCATAAAAACTCCTTGCGGCGGAGACACATCCCATTGTGGGATTTTACTAAAGCAACTGGAAAGAGCGTTTGTGCGACTGATGAAAGTATATTTATTTTCCAGCAAGTCACACGACAACGCCCAATACAATTCTAAAAACGCTAAATTTACATTTATACTCTAAATGTTTAATTTAGCGTCTAGACACCAGTTTCGGAAGCATATCATAGGTACAACTCTGACGGCTCCCCCTAAAGTCATCACTTACTTTAGCAGCGGAAATAGTTATTTGTTATAAAGTTCACAGACAATTGACGGTATTCCGCAAAGTTTTGGAAATTTTTACTTTCTAACTTGTGTTAATGATAATGTCATGAGAGTTCTGGAGAATTACACAACTGTGTCTCAACCGCGTAATCGTTGGATAGTTCGGGTCATTTTGGCATTAGCAGTGCTAATGTTTGTGGGTGTATCTATAGTTCCTATTATTGGTGCATTCAATAGCCCGACATCGACCAACCAGAATACTGCAAGTTCCAAAGGTAACTTAGCTTCCTCTGACCAAAAATCAAAATTGCAAGACGAAGTACGAGGTTATGAACTGGTTTTACAACGGGAACCTGAAAATCAAACCGCCCTTAAAGGTTTATTACAAGCGCGGCTACAACTTTTAAGCCTAAATCAAGGTGATGTTCAAAGCGTAATTGCCCCTTTAGAAAAACTAGTTAAACTCAACCCCGAAAAGTCCGAATATGGAGTACTTCTAGCCCAAGCCAAGCAGCAAATTGGTGATAAAGAAGGAGCTGCACAAGCATATCGCACAATTCTTGATACTAAACCCGGCGATTTGAAGGCTTTACAGGGTATGGTAGCACTGCTATTAGACCAACAACGCCCAGAAGCAGCTATTGGGCTACTGCAAGAGACTTTAAATAATGCTAATCAAGCTAATACAATTCAGCCGGGAAGTGTGAATGTGGTTGCTGTGCAGGTACTACTAGGCAATGTTTATGCTGACCAAAAACGCTATCCCCAGGCTGTTGCTGTCTATGACCAAGCCATTAAGAAAGATCCAAAGGATTTTCGCCCTGTCTTAGCTAAAGCCATGCTGTTGAAGGAACAAGGCAAAACAACTCAAGCTAAACCCTTGTTTGATAACGCTGCAAATTTAGCGCCTGCTCAATATAGAGACGAAATTAATAAAGCCGCAACCACTCCCTTAACTCCTACACCTGCTGCAACTGCTGCACCTGCACCAACAAGCACTCCCAAGCCATAAGGAATTGGGTGGTTTAAGATAACTGTAAAAAATAAATGTTTTGGGGGTTTCTATGGCAGGAACCCCTGATAAATGCGATCGCACAAGTTATTTATGCTATGATTTTTTTGAATAGTTATGTGTTACGTAACTCATAACGCTTAATGTTTATGACCTTTCAATATGTCTCCGTCAGATGAATACCCTAAATACAAAGATAAAAGGACGGAGAGATTTACTTTAGGGGAAAGGGTTAAAGAATTTCAATCTTTTGAAAGACAGGCACAAAAACGGCTAGACATTTTAGAAGCAGCCCCAAACAAAGAAGCTTTGATGCAACTACCAAGTAATCGTTTTGAGTCTTTAGGAGGGGATAGGAAAGGTCAGTATAGTATCCGAATTAATGACCAATGGAGAATTTGCTTTAACTGGCCTGATGATTTTCCTACACCCTTCAACATAGAAAATACAGATTATCACTGAAGGAGAAATAAATGGCACGTCCACCCATCCACCCAGGAGAAATTCTTGGGGATGAAATTACAGAACTCGGTATGACAGCAAGTGATTTAGCTCGCGTTCTTCATGTTCCTAAAAACCGGATTACCGAAATTATTAATGGGAAAAGAGGCATAACAGCTGATACAGCTTTGCGATTAGGACAATATTTGGGAACTGGTGCAGAAATCTGGTTAAATCTTCAGAAAAACTATGAATTGAGGTTAGCTGAACAAACAGTAGGTAAAGAAATTCAAGAAACTATTCGTCCGCGTATTTTAGTCTCTTAAACTTAGCATTTAATTCTTGCTGCAAAATCTGTTTTTATTAACAATTTTTAATAATTTTTGTGAAATAAAAATCGTAAGGATTCAGGAGTCAGAATACAGGAGCCAGAATAGTTTAAGAATCTGAATAATCTTTGATGATTAAAGATATAAATCAGACTAAATTCCTTATCAATTCTGACTTCTGACTCCTGAGTGCTGAATTCTTACTAAAAATCTACAATCCCGACTTACCAAATATTTTTATTTTTCTGATATGGAAAACATCTATTGTCGTAATCTGCATTGGCAATGGTTTAGATATTGGGTAGTTGTTGGTGATGAGGCTAATATCATGGCAGCAAAGGACATTTTTCATGATGCAGTGAGACGGGCGTTAGAGAAAGACTGACTAGCCGAGGTGTACCTAAACAAGATATTGTTTTGGCTTTTCATTCTCCCTTTAAACGACAATTTACCGAGTTTGCAGTCGGCTAATACAATTTTGGATTTGAGATTAGACTTTCTTGCATAAATATTGTTTATTTCGCGCAAAGGCAAGGCAGTGCGTTGGGCGGCTTTGCCGACAGTCACGCAACTGCCGCGCAAAGGCGCAAAGAAAGGCACGTAAATAACAACTTTTGCAAGATGTCCATTTTTCAAATTGGTATTAGAAAAGACAAATGACCAATGACCAATGACAATGTTAATTTACTGTTCCCAAATTGCTGAAGATTTCAATTAGATTACCATCGGGGTCACGAAAATGAGCCGTGCGGAGTCCCCAGGCTGGACGGTCTAAAGGTTGGGTTACAACTATAACGTTGCGTTCTTTGAGTTTTTCGTAGACTTCATCTACGTTATCAACGGCGAAAATCAAGGCCATTTTATTTTGACAATCCAAAGCCGAAGGTAGATAAGCACTAGGAATTGCTTCAGCCATTAAATCTTTTCTAAATAATGCCAGCTTGAGATTATTTCCGGTGTGTAACTCGGCGTACCCAGTATTTTCATCACCCCAGTCAATCCAAAAGCCCAGCACGTCGCGGTAGAACAGAAAACAATCTGTGTAGTTGTTTACTAGCAGCCTGATATGTGTTAACTGAAGCATGATGAATATTGCGTCTATTAGTGAATATACTAACTGTGAATTCTCGGCTCTGGATGTAAGTTTACCAGCAGTTCGCTTTCAACAATTGCTAACTCATCAAGCCTTTGCTGGACTATTTCACGGTCAAAATAAGTATCTGCTAAAACCCAGTATGTACCAAAGTGTCGTGCTTCGGATGCCATTAAGCTTTTATAAAATTTAGCTAATTCTGGCTCAGGACAGTGTGTAGCTAAAAGTCCCAACCTTTCGTGGCTGCGGGCTTCAATTAACCCGGTGACGAGTAAGGAATCTAAAAAGCGGTCGGGTTCGTTGGGACGGACAGCAGCTTTCAAACCTGCACCGTAGGGGGGCGGCGATAAAGGTGCAAGAGGGATATTGCGGCGTTCTAGCCACTGGTTGACGAGTTCAAAGTGTTCTAATTCTTCACGAGCGATCGCAGTTAATTCCCTTACCATTTTGGTATTGGAAGGATAGCGAAACATAAAATTTAACGCCACCCCCGCAGCTTTGCGTTCGCAATGGGAATGGTCAAGCAAAATAATATCTAAATTTGCGATCGCTTGCTCTACCCAAGCATTGGATGTGGGTTGCTTGAGGACGTTGATAATTGGTAACACGGAAGTAAGCACAGGCCGAAACTTAAAAAATTGCAATCCTGCTGAGTATCCCAGCAAATCGATTGTAATAGCGAATGAGGTGATTTAGTGCGGGCGATCGCTGAAGAGGCAGGGTGTAGGGGATAACTCTTGACTCTTGACTCTTGACCAAAATTAAGTAAAACACCAAAGCGGAGAAATTTTCCTATATTGTTACAGAAGTATTGCGGCTGAAGTTTGTCAACCTACTTTATTAGGAGTAATTATCTCTCGCTTTGGTGCTTTTTTAGCGGATATTTCCGCCATAAGGGTAAAAGTAAAGGGCTTCTAAAGCATATAATAGCTATTTATAAATTACTGTATCAGCCCACACAGTTTGTCCAGATTATCAACTAAATTATGCCAAGCAATCACCATGTCAAACTTGGCATAATTAATTGTTATTAATTCTCTGTATTGACAAATAACTAAATACAAAATTTTACCAGTCTATTGGTTGGCGATCGCGGAAAAATCCCCCAGTGGCACCATCATTTGGAAGGGTTGCCAGCCATACGATTGTATCGACTCCTTGTTCTGGAGTACGTGGTGCATTTGCGCCACCCATATCAGTTTTTACCCAACCTGGACATACAGAATTAACTAGAATATTTGTGTCTTTTAATTCACTAGCAAAAATTCGGGTGACGGCATTTAAAGCTGTTTTAGAAATGCGATATCCTGGAGAACCTCCCTCCATATCTGTTAACTGTCCCATGCCAGAAGAAACATTAACTATTCGTCCATAATTTTGTTCCTTCATTAATGGAATTAAAGCTTGAGTAACACGCACAACACCATAAACATTTGTATCAATTGTTGTCTGCAACGTACTAATTTTTGTATTAACAATGCTGTTGCTTCCTGCTTGAGCATCAATATAGATACCTGCATTATTCACCAGTGCATCAAGTTTGCCAAACTGCTGACGAATAAACTCAGCTAAATTCTGGTTGCTTTCATCACTGCTAACATCCAAAGGATAAGAAATTACATCTAATCCTTCAGCCTGTAACTTATTTGCAGCTGCTTTACCTTTATCTTCATCTCTACTAGTAAGAATTACTTTATATCCTTGTTTAGCCAATTGACGAGAGGCTTCAAATCCTAACCCACGATTTCCACCAGTGACGACTGCAAATTTTTGGTTTGTACTCATGCTGATTTCCTCCGCATCATATTTTTATCTGTGTAGCGGCATCTTTTAAATTACTAGGGCTGAATAGGATATGACACCCATCGTTTGACAGAAAACAGGCTATAAATTAAACCTGCATCAACAGCCAAATTACCCCTGCTGTGACTAGTGGGACTGTAAGGTTATCTGTACCGTGGGGCGATATTGCTTCAACTCCAGTTGCAAAACCAGCACCAATTAACGCTGTTAACAAAGCCTTTTCAACACTAACAGACACAGCTAGATTGCTCAGAAAAGAACCAGGTAAAAATAAAAGTACCAGAAATATTGCCGTTGCACTGGCTAAAAACATCGCCAGCGAACCTTCCCAAGAACGCACAGATGACCCTACTTGGTATTGATGTTGTCCGAAACGTTTGCCAATTAATGCAGCTAAAGCATCTCCCCAAGTCATAGCCATGACTCCAGCTACAGCAATGGGAATATGATCAACTGGGCCATCTGGTCGCCAGAATAAACCAAAAAGTAGTGTCACCGAAATGGCAAAATAAACTGTACCAGGGGAACTATCCTCAGTATCCATTGCACCGATGACTCGATAACGGTAAAGCAAATAATTAATCCCAATAAAGGTTGCGAAGGGGATGATACCAATTTCCCATTGTTTAAACAGCAGCAGCACGCCAAAAACCCACATCCCCGCACCAATATGGATGAGCTTGCGAGTTAAATCTGGCTTAATACCAAACAACCTCCGCAGTCCTTCACCAAGGGCTAATAAACTGACTGCGTAAGTGTAAGATGCTGCTAGTCCGATAATTTCAGCGTAAGTCATTTGTCATTAGTTATTTTCTCCTATGTATTCATGTACCTTGCTTCTGTACTAAATTGGCAATGCTCACTAAAATTTAACAAGATTATTCATTTCTTTTGAGAAAAGTCTTGGTTGCCAGCAGAGTTGCTTATGTTTCTCTGGTGTAATCAGTAAGTTAGTCAAGCCCTGAAGAATATTCACTTGTGGAGACCATTTCAAAGACCGGATTGCTGTATTATCGGCTAGGCTTTGATGAATATCGCCAGGACGAACCGCTCGAAAGATAGGACGTAGGTTTTGCCTGGTTATCTGATTCAGTAGGGTGATTAGCTCTAATAGGCTGGTAGCTTGCCCTCGTCCTACATTGAACGTTTTGCCTGCGGCTTGAGGATGCTCCATTGCAATCAAGTTAGCCTGTACTACATCGGAAACATCGATAAAATCACGGCTTTGCAAGCCATTGCCATAAATCACAGGCGCAAGGCCCTGACGGATGCGATCGCAAAATTGCGAAATCACGCCTGTATATTGACTAGCAGTATTCTGGCGAAGACCAAACACGTTGAAATACCGCAATGAGACAAACTTCACCAACCCTCTTTGATGGTAGAGATGTCCTAGCTGCTCGGAAGCTAGTTTATCTGCTCCATAGGGACTAATCGGATGAGTTGGCATCGATTCTCGTTTAGGCAAGGCGGGATCATTACCATAGACAGCAGCGCTACTGGCAAACACCACTCGTTGCACTCCACAGCAATGGGCAGCTTTTAGTACATTGACTGTGCCGCCATAGTTCACGCGATGTGTCCCTACCCAATCTCTGAGCGATTCGGAGATATTAGCGATCGCTGCTTGATGAAACACATAATCACAGCCTTGGGTTGCGGCCTTCACCTGTGCAAAATTGGTGACATCACCCTTTATCCATTCCCACCGTGGAGGTACACCCAGCAGATTTTCTAACTTACCAGTGGAAAAATTATCCAGAATGCGAACGTAATACCCTCTAGTAACTAGTTCTTCCACCAAATGAGAACCGATAAAACCGCATCCACCCGTAACTAATACTACCTTGGGATTCATGATTTTTTTGCTCCTAACCACGGCATGGTGATGTCGCGGATTGCAGGCATGGTGTTCAGGGATTGTGTCACCGCTTCGGGCAGGGAACTACTTAAAAACTGATGTGCTAACCAAACCCCTGTCAACAGTGCTTCTTGACTGGTCATTTGTTCTGCCTGTTGTAACAATTCATACCAGGGCAGTGAGGGGTGGCGATAGATCAACGCAGCGATTTGGCAAACTTTATGAAGCGATCGCTCCCAACCAGTTTTCGCAGCACTAATACAGAGCAACAGTAGGTAATCGCTCGGTTGTAGCGTCTGTACTGTTTGATTTTCCAACTCAACCGAGAACAGGCGTTCATGCCATTGCCAGCCTAAAAGCTGCCAGTGCAGATTGATTTGCACTGTACGCTGAGGATGAGTGAAGCATTGTTGCCCAATTTGCCAAATCTCACTAGGCAAGTATCCTGCGGCTATTAGTACTTCTGTGGCTGCTATGCGATCGGTTTCTGCTATCCAAAGATCTAGATTTTGAAATTGGCAGAGGGTGATATCTCCATATGCTAATTCTGCCAGTGCTGGCCCCTTGAATGGAATTGCTGTTACTTGGGCGCTTGCTAGTTGATTTAATAGGTGTAGTAAAGTTTGGGTGGTAGAACGGTTACGTAGGGCGTTAGCGTAGAAATATTGCTGTAATTCCCGCAGCGTTGGCTGTGGTACTAGTGAAGGATCAGTCTTGTTTAAACCTCGATAGACGAGTGGCAACACACCAAACTCGGAAGCAACGCGCAACAGATGCTCCCAGTTAATTTGCACCAAGCGCGAATAATCTTTGTCATCTTTTAACAGCGACTGGAGGCGATCGCTTGCTGTCTCGTCAAAATACACTTGTATGCACTCATGCATTAACTGCATCGCCCGTTGTTTTTCTGCTTCTATATATTGTTGCCAGTTGCGAAAACTTACACCTGCAACTGCTTCGTAATCGCTGAGCGATCGCGTTGTTCCCAGCCCATAGATGCCAAAGTCTTCGGTGGCTGGTTCCATTTGTAAAATCTGGCGAAACCGCTGTTCTGAGATGATATGCCGTTGATACCAATCGTCATGATCGCTCCAGTGCAGTGGGCGCGGTTTTTCTTTAGTGTCATAGTAATAATGCCAGCATGTGACACGATGGGGATGGTAAATATCCCAGCCATGCGTCCAAGCACGGACAGAATAAGCTACTTCAGTTGCTGAAAAATAAAGCTGTGGATCGTGGGGGACTTCCTGCATCAAGCGTGAGTCAGCAAACATAAATCCCCCTGCCATAAAAGCCCCCGATTTAGGAGCATGGTAGTGACTCAAATCTTCAACGGCGCGTGGAGTCATAATTCCATTGTCGGGAAAGCTACCTGCGGCGGTACCAGTAGGATGGTTAGACAAAATTTTTCTGGGGGGTTGATAGGCAGGAGGAAATGCCGATAGCACTGGTTTTTCACTAGGACACATCGCCAGCATTTCAATTAAAAGAACATCCCAGCCCGTGGCAAAGCGAATGTGAGCATCTGTTTGCAGGGCGTAGCGTTCTCCTTGCCAGAGTTTTTCGGTTTGGGATCTAGCCCAACCTAAACCGCAAGATTCTGCCGCCGGAATGATAGAAATCCGGCAATTAGGAATATCTTTTAAAGTATCAATTAAATGTAATTCTTCGTCAGTAGCATATTGCCAGCAAATGCCAAAACTGATGCTGTCAGGACGTAACGCCTGTGCTAGGGCATCTTTGACTGTAGGTATCAGTTCATAGTCACGGTAAGCAGCAATCTGGACAAAAATGCGATCGCTCATAATTGGGATTGGGGGCTAGGGAGCAGGGGTGTAAGGGTGTACATTGGTGTCAACTTAAAGTTAAGGAGCAATTGTCAATAAGTAATCTTACTCAAAAGTTTGCCCAAATCGGAGTAGAAAACACAATTTTGAGACTAGCGATCGCTTTAGATTGAAAGCCATCATTGATTGTTTCTCTGCAACTTCAGTACAAAAGTGAATTTCATACTCTATCTTGGAGGCAATTTTCAGTATAATTACTAGTTGACTAAAGTTGTTTCGTCTTAACTTGACACTAATGAAGGGTGTAAGAGTATAGGGGAGAAGAACAAATGACAAATGACAACTAACCAACAAAAACTGATTTCCGAATCCAACCGTTAAAAGTAAATCGGCTGTCCGCAAACATCTGCGATGGACAATGAACAGGTAACACTTCATGCAAGTAGAAACTCGGAAACAAAATCATGCTGTTTTGCTGAGGTGTTACCAATTGTTCTATCAATGGGTTTTTTACTTGTTTGTCACTGTCTTCAGCACAAAAACGTAACTCACCACCAAAAAATGCTTTTGGTTCTCGATAAAAGTAGTAAACATAAGAAATTTCTCGGTTGAAAGTATCGTAGCTACCGTTATCATTATGCTGTTTGTAATAGTTTCCATCGTTGTGTGCCGTAATTTGCGCTTCAATTAAGGATGCTACAAACGGTTGAATGTTTAACTTTTGGCAGACTTCCGGCAGTATAGATTGCACTTTGTCAACAATCAGTGTTTCAACTTCGGGAAATGAATGCAAGACATAGGAAATTCGATAGTTTAGTTGATTGGTTGCGGTAGTACTTGGAACAAACTGAGCTTCTTGCGCCAAGGTGTAATCGAGTAATGTTTGCCATTCCTCACAAGAGAGGAAGTTCAAAACCTGCACATAAATTGGTGTAACCACCATTTGCTTAATTTGTAGTTTTTCAACTGCTGTCGAAACCTGAAGTTGATCAGCAGTTGAGTGCGAATTTAGCAATATTGACTTCATGATTTTGCCAAGAGTAAAAATATTTGGACACTGCTAACGCTACTAAGTCTGCTGCAACAGGGTTTGACTGGTTACATTTTCAAGTTGGTGGGGTGTATGGGGTGTATGTGGGTGGTGGGGTGGATGTGGTTGTAGTGGATGTGGTTGCAGTTGTTGTTGGTGTGGTTCTTGTGTCCAGGTTCAGATCTGGAAACAACCGCGAACCTCTCGGAGTCGCCATCGCAGGGGTAGGAACAATGATGGATGCAATCGCTGGGAACAAAGAACCGATCGCAAAGCCACCAACTAAACTCACCTTTTTGAGTACCTGACGACGGGAAGTTCTCGGATTCATCAGTGGTTCGGTAACTGCTGCATCCAACAGGTGAAACTGCTCTAATTCTGCTAATGTCAGCTGAACTAAACCCCGCCAATCTAATGTTTGATCTGGCGGAACATCTAATTCTTCTTGCAGCAAGCGGGCAATATTGTCAACAGTGTTTTGACCATTACAGAGATACCAAACACGCGCTGCGATCGCACTCAGACAATGAGCGGTATCTCGCGTCTCGTCATAAACAATTAGCTCATTTCCCACTTCTTGAATCAACAGATTTTCGGTACGGGCAACTGGAATCATGGATTTGTTCTCCTTTGTGTTTGTTTCAGCCTGGAACATCAATGCTCAAACTAATTCGTAATTACGAATTATTCAGTCAATGCTAATGCTGCTAGTAGTTGATGAACTACCTCCGAAGCTTCACCGCGTTGTCCGGCGAAGCACGACACACCGACTGTCGAACGAGTCAGAATAGACAAGGCTACGTCAGGATACAATCGAGCTGTCAAGGTGTTGTCCAAAAGGCCGAGAATGGCTTGCCCAGTGGATATCATCTCTGGTTGCCATTGAGCTTGGCGTTGATATTGTGTTTGGACGATCGCTCCGATTTTTAGAGGATGACTACCGACTGTAGCACCGAAAATTTCTGCGGGAGTTCGCTGTTGTTTTTCAGTAGAAATACGTACTGATAGCGCTCTTGGATAAGGATGAACCAATCCCTGCCAATCCAAAACGGCGTATTCATCGGAGTAATAGGTAGCTCCAGCTTGGATGAGTGCTATCACTAGGGTTGTCTTACCGCTGAAACTGCGTCCTGGAATAACAATGGCGCGATCGCCCCAACCCACCACACCAGCATGGACAAATAGCCAGTCTTGAGTTGCCATACCGATTGATAAACATAAATCATTTTCCAGCAGTCCTAATACTTCATCCAGACAGGGAGAACACAGCAGTTCTGTCTGTCCTTCATAAAGTCGATAAACGCGCTCACTATCAACCAACAACGAATAGAGTTTCTGAACAGGCAATGTAGACAATGGCGATCGCACTGGAGGCAAATACGATTGCAGCGGTTCTAACAAAGCTGGATTGTTCAGTCTGATACCAACACCAATCCCGTAACTGCTGAAAAAAATGCGATCGCTCCATTCCAGATTTTCTAAGCTGGTATTTTGCTCGCCTATTGAGGTTGTAAAAATCATCCTAAGATGGTAGTCATATACCCTGAAAATGAATATTGAAGAAGGCAGATCCGATGAACTTCAGCAAGAAAGAAGGACTAGTACAATAAGGCAAAAATAAAAAGTAATAATACTGATATTGCAAGCTTTTTAAGCATTTGCGATGGTCTGCTTATTTTCGCCAAGTTGTACTAGAGATTAGGGGCTAGGGACTAGAGGTTAGTATTTTTACTCAGCACTCTCTTGTACAGACGTGATTAATCGCGTCTCAGCACTTTCAAGCCGGAAGGCGTTACTTTGCTAGACTAAATCAATGTATTGCATTCGCTGGCGATTCTAATCTGCCTTTTCCCATTAAGCAAATTGTTAGTAACAAATTGTTACCTAAAAACCAATACAGTTCAGATAAGATAATTAGCCTACCGACAAATTTTGTAGAGACGTTGCATTGCAACGTCTCTACAGATTCGGAAACATCACGAATATCCTTAACTGAACCGTATTGACCTAAAAACTATTACTTCGCCATACTACATACTTGCTCTACAACTAACCGTATCGGTCTGATCAGGTAATAAAGGAACGATAGTGAATCAGCAAGCTTTAAAACACGGCGATCGCGCACATTCGGAATCAACAGCCGCCAGATAAAATACTGTACCCAATCCCCTGGGCGATCGCGGACACTCAAGCGAAACAATGTTGTTTGCCAACTTGCAGATCGGGCAATCTGATCGGAAAATAACCTCCAGATAACCTGTTGACTCAGCCAAGGTAAACGAGAATCTTGGGCGATCGCCGCTTGTAACGATTGGGGAATCTGCGCTTGTAATAACTCTTGAGCCAGCTTCAGCCCTAAAAGCAACATTCGACGGCAGTGTAACATCTGCGATCGCTCTTCAACTACTTGCCAATCAAGATGCGGGTAAGTTTGCAACAATTCGGCAAGGTCACAAATCCACTTTAATTGTGACCAGCATTCCTTTGAACCGTGAACACACAACACCAAAAGCAAGTCTTCGGGTGAGAAGGTGGTAACAGAAGTATCCAGCAAAGTCACAGACTGACGACGCTGCCACAACACTTCAAAAGGCATCTCTAAGGAAAAGAATTGCGGTGTTACCCGCCAGTGTAAATCCACTGACACATGATTATTTGGGCGGAGAAAATCTCGCTCACTATCTGACCAAGTATTCAACTTTTCTTGGGCATCATCTACCGAGAGCGTTTCATAACCATTGTTGACCAGCAATGCTTTAGCTACAACTAAATCATCGGGATGTATTAAAATATCCAGGTCGCTGAAATAGCGGAGTGCATAACTGCCGTAGATTGCGATCGCCAAGGTAGGGCCTTTATACGGTAACATCGGAATTTGATGTGTTTCAAAATCTTGCAGCAGTCTCAATAATTCACGGCTGCAAATCATCCCTTTGAGTATGTAAGCTTGATAATTTTGTTGGAGCGTATTCAGCACACTGATTGGTACAATTGCTGAACCCACACTTTGCAAACTTTCCCAAAGTAACCCATCAATGCCATTGCGACTCGATAAATCTTGCACTAACATCCAATTAATTTGGTTCGTGCAGAGTTTTCTAATTGACTCGTTTAAAGCTGGCGATCGCTGAGTATGAGCGCAACTCAACACTAACTGCACTTCTGGTAAATTGGTGGACATAACTGATTGTCTGCTCACTTGTGTCTTTAACTGTTGCGCTGGAAATTTTTTTTTGGGAATAACTAAACCGAATAAAATCACTGTTATTCATGATTAAACTTGGATGCGCCGAGACTCTGACTTTTCACGGGATCTGGAAAACCTCTCTCTAAATCTCTCTCCTTGTAGGAGAGAGACTTTGAATCTTCCCCCTTCCGCGTCGGGAAGGGGGCTAGGGGGTTAGGTTTTTCGTCGGCTTTTCCACATGACGTGAAAAGTCAGGCCGAGACTCGATATTTTACAAACTATTTCAACAATCGCCAACTTTACTATTTGAACTATTGAAAAATCCTCCAGTTAATGCAGTTGAATATAAATTTGATTCGGTTGCAGTCAAAGAACTAAAATTTGAAATCGATGGCGTTGTCTTGAAAAGTTTTGTGGAAGGAAACCTTCCCCACAAACTTTTCGCTTTCTGCCACCAGAAAACGCAGATGCTGGGGTTGTTTATTTTTGTGAACTTTTCAGTTGACAACCAATGACTAATGACAAATGACAACCTTAACTAGTTAACTTGATTTATACCGACCTACTCATTTATTCACTTCGGTCTTTCACTGTTGCGTTTAAAATTTTTATCTTGGAACGATACACTACCGATACCTTGCAGAATACCACGACCAATTAAACCTAAACCGCGACCAATGACTTGGGTTAAAACGAAGACAATACCACTGCCTAAAAAAGATAATAGCGATTGTAGGCGGGGAGCGATCGCATCCCAAAATTCTAGTACCAACGTGACAAATAAAGGCACTCCTGAAAGCTTGGCTAATTCTTCGTTGCGTGGAGCGTAAATCGAAATTTTCGCAATCCCGCGCGGTGCTAAAACAAATAATTCATAGCGGCTTTCAAAAATTGCTTTGGCTTCATTAACATAATTATTTAACCGGTATTTCCATGACAAATTATTTCTAAAACGTTCAATTTCTCGTGTGGAAATTAACTTACGTGTATAGAAATTTTTTTTAATTTTTTCTACGTCTGCTAAATAATTCAACAATGGTTGTAATACTCCATTACCAACCTGAATCATCAAATTTTCTAAAATCATTAATGCCTGAGATTTAGCATCATAACTATTAGCTAAATAAGCATTATTATCAATATCCAAATCTGTTTGAAATAGCAAATAAGAAAGTAATTCCAACACAAAAGGAATTTTATTTAATATCTCAGTTTGAATAACTCTAGGATTTTGCAACAATACATTGACAATTTCGATATTTTGTCTGCCAATCTGTACTTGTGAAAATTTACCAAAAAAGTCTGTAACTGTGGATTGCCATAAATCAAATAATATCGTGTTTTTAAATCCTTCTAACTGCTCAATTGTCATTTCAGAAGCTCGTAAATCATCTAGTTGTTTCGCTAATTTTTGTAATATTAAATAAAGTAAATCACGTTTTTTAACTTCACGTAAAATATCAATTTCTAGAGGAACATCCGTAACATTTTCTAAAGGAAACTGTAATTTATTTATACAAGATGAAAATAAGTCCAATTGTAAGACGCTTGGGTTAATTTCAGGTAACAAAGTTAGCTGTTGTTCAGCATCTATTGGCACAATAGCGTTACTAGGTGCGGAAATAACTGGCAATTGTTCAACAGAAGTAAATTGCTGTTGTTGTCTTTGTTGGGGTGAACTTAACAAATTATTGAGTAACCACCGCGCCGCTAATAGTTCTCGTCGTTGTCCAGCCAAAACAGCCTTGTCTAGTATTGGTAAGCCTGGAGTTTGTAGTTGAACTGTAACTTTTGTTAGAGAATCGTTAATGTAATTAATTCCAGATAAACGCAGATTATGCCATAGCCGAAATAATGGCATCTGGGGAGGCGGAGAGATGGGAACTTGAGGAGGATTGGTATTTACTATCCAATGGAAACCACCTGTTGCTACTTCTGCTATTACAGCAATTAGTTGCGAAACGGGAGTACCTTTAGGGATATAGCCATTTACACCAGCCACCCTAGCAGCGGCAAGTATTTCTGGGTTTTGGACAGAACTCACAAGTAAAATTGGCAAGTTGGGGTATGAAGTTTTTAGCAGGCGACAGAGTTGTAAACCTTGCAACTGACTGTCAATAGAACGACCTCCCAATTCCAAAACCACTAGATTTATTAGGTTGGGGTCTTGATTGGCCTCTGCTAGTATTTGCAAAGCGGCAGTATCTGTTTCTACTTCTGCTACGACTTGCAAATTAGGCATTTCCTCCAAAGCTACTCGCAGTCCCAAGCGGAAAATAGGGTCTTGGTCAATTAGTAATAATTTTAGAGGGCGATCGCTCATAATTGGCTTAGATACTAAGCGTATTCCTACCCATTGTTACCTGTTTTCGTCAACCAATAAATGAATCATAATTACATAGGCGGAGTCTTAATTGTGTAATTAAATGAACCTCAGTATCCGGCAATGGTTGGCAGAACGCCAGATTGAAATCAATCAAATTAAAGAATTTTCACTTGGTCAATTGGCGGGGGTTGCCTACCGTATTGTCCAGGATATGGAAGTCAAAAGCCTTGCTCCACTCGATATTTGTACTTTAGCAGAAGTTTTAGAACTGCCCTTGGGTTCTGTTTGGGAAGATCTCAATGTAATTGCCAGATTAACTGAAAGCTTATTACGTAGTCTCAGTGAAAAAAAAGCCTTAAAACGTAACGAAGGTACATGGCTGGCGTTTCAAATTGCTTATCTTCAAGCTTTACAACAGGTAATTGAGCAAGAAATCAGCCTGCAAAAACCTTGGCTGAATCGAGCCATGATTTCCACTCAAACTGAAATATTAAAAGGGATAGTTAGCAAACTCAATCTGCAAGATGTGCAACTCCAAGGGCTGTTGAAAACTCTTACCCCAGGTAAATTAACTGATACTCAAGCTGAACAAGCACTGTCTATAGTGACAGATTCATTATTAGTACAACAAATGAATAATGCTACTGTAGCTTGGTTTATCGCCAATGGTGCTGAAGATTTAGAAGCTAAATTATTGACGCAGCGTTTAACTCATTCCCTGAGTGGATATTTACTCGAAGTTGTTGCTGAGAATGCACCACAACTAGCACAATTACAAAAATTTTTCCAATTAGGTTCTACTACTAATATTTATCCTTCAGAAGCAGGAACATCTGTCAATTCGACCGTAGGCGACAAAATAGACTTATACCGAGAAAATTACCGTGCAAGTTTGCTCCAAAACCTCAGTAAACCTTTATTCATGGAATCTTTTGCACTTAAGGATATTTATGTTCCTCTCAAAGGTTTGGTAGCAGACACAAGTAATTCCCCGTCAGTTGATTTGAAAAAATGGGCGCAAGCACAATTAGCAGATAGCGAAACAATTGCTGTTATTACATCAGAACCAGGTTATGGTAAAACCAGTTTCTGCCAAATTTGGGCAGCACAAGTAGCACGAGAACTTTATCCTAATTGGGTGTCAGTTATCATTCGACTGCGTGATATTAAATATGGCAAAACTTTAGCAGAAACTCTTAATTCTGGTTTTCTTTTGAATGCTCAGGCTAATTTAAGTGATTGGCTGGAGCAAGAAAATCCCCGATGTTTGTTACTACTAGATGGTTTGGACGAATTACCTGCTTCTAGTTTAGGTACAAAAGCAAAGACAATTTTTATCCAGCAGCTGATTGCATTTCAAGCTGAGGGTAGACATAAAATTGTGTTGACCAGTCGCAAAAATACTTTAGAAGAAATTGACTCAGATATATTATTACAATTGCAACAGATAGTTATTCAGCCACTGGAACAAGAGCAGCTAAAACAATGGTTTCAACAGTGGGCAATTTTACAATCGTTACCAATCGCTCAAAATTTCTTTACATTCTTAAAGCAATCTGGGTTATTTATCAGTAACTCTAAGTTTCCAGAACTTGCTGCTTTGGTTCGCCAACCCCTGATGCTGTATTTACTGGGAGTTCTACACCGTGATGCACTTATAGATGATGAGATATGGCAATTAGCTCAACAAAAGAGCATCGCAACTGTAGTTTGGGAAATTTATCATCGCCTGAGTCGTTGGTTATTGGGCTATCCTGTCACTGGCGGAATTAAGACAATGCTACTACGTTCGGGTTCGGCTCACATTCATCGTACACAAGAAGCGATCGCAAATTTACTCTCAAATCGCCATCCTCAAGATTTATTAGACCAAATGCAGGCGATCGCTCTCCAAATTTTACACAGCGATCACTATCAAATTAACTTGCCTGAAAATTCCTCAACCAACATTCCACCCGCCTTCTACTTCAAAACTTGTACAGACGCGATTAATCGCGTCTGTACTCCCCACTCAGAACTTTTAATAGAATTTTCCCACCCCAAATTAGGCGAATATCTCTGCGCTGAAGCTATTGCTAATCAACTACAAATCCTCACTCAGCAGCAAAAAGATGCCTACGGAACGCTAATTTTTTGTCTAGATTCACCAACTAGTGTTGCCCAACATCTATATAATTTACTTGGCTATGGTGTCCTGACTCAGGAAATTGAAGAACTAGTTATTGAAACTTTACTACACCAGCCCAAAAGCAATTTTTCTTTTGATTTATTACTGCAACGTCTAGAATTATTTTGGCATGGTTACTGTCAAAGTCGTTGGTTGAATGAAGGGATAGTGCATCAAGCTTGGAATTATTTCCAAACACTGAATAATCCTATAAATGTTGAGCAAATTAATGCCAACGTTGGCATTAATATATTTTTATTGTTTTGTGCTGGCTATCGAGTTACAAAAGTTGCTTTTTCCCCTTGTGGTAATCATCAGAATCTGACTGAATTTTACCCAGAAGCTTTGACGATGCTGATTGGTAAAGTCGCAATTTTGTCTAATTATGTGTTATTCAAGCGAATTCTTCCTCAATCCCTAGCTGGAATCAATCTCTCAGGTGCATCTTTGTTGCAAGTAATGTTAGCTAAAGCAAATCTTCAGCAGACAAATTTATCGGGTGCAATCTTGATAGAAGCAAATTTAGCTAATGCAAACTTGAGTCATGCAAATTTAACTGGTGCAAACCTAAGTTATGCAAATTTGACTGGTGCAAACTTAAGTTATGCAAATTTAACTGGTGCAAATTTGACTGCTGCTAATCTCAGCAAAGTCAATCTTGAGACTGTCAATCTCACCAATGCCTGTTTATTTGATGCTATTCTGGCTGATGCTGACAGAGAAATTGCCACAGTTAATGGTGCTGTATTCTCTCTGGAGCAGTTTTACACCCTGAAAAAATTGCTATCACAGCCATCTTTGATGAACATCACTGATAGCGGCGACAAAACGGAAGCTTGGTTTAACAATAATCCCAATATCCAAGGAATTGAAAGTTTGGAAGGAGAGCCAATTTCCTCAATGGATTTATACGATGATGATGTCGAAGATGAAACGGTATTCAGCGTTAATCCGGATGATTATGATTAATAGTCAACCCTTCGGCTTACTTCGACTGCGCTCAGTAACCAAAGTTCATAACAAGCTCAGGGCAAGTGGTCATTTGTCAATAGTCCGTAGTCAAAAGTTATTCTTCTCTACACCCCCGCACCCTTACACTCTTACACCCCTGCTTTCTTACACGTCCTCTGATGGATTGCGATAACCATAGAAGTTAATGCTGTATTCAGTAATTTGTACGCCTGTTTGTTGTTCAACTTGACGCAACAATTCTTCTGGTAATTCTATATGTACATCAAGAATTTGATTGGTATCGAGACAGTTGACATGGCTGTGAGCATCACTGATGTTGCCGTATAAACGTCCGTCGCAGTGTTCGATACATTCAATAATGCCTTGACTGGATAAAGCTTCGAGGTTTTGATATACAGAAGTATGACCAATGTCTTTGCCTTCTTGGTTGAGGCGATCGTAAATTTCTCTGGCAGATAGATGCTCATTGGCTTGCCACAGCAGTTCCAAGATAAAGCGGCGCTGGCGGCTGACGCGCATACCCAGCATTTGACACCGATCTAGCGCATCTTCTAAGGAACGAATTGGTTTTTTAGCTATGGTTGGTTTTTGCATATTAGATTTCGTTAACTATTCAGGAAATTTTTTATTTCCATGTTTATTGGTGCTTTTTGATATAAAAAAATATTATATGCTGCTTTTTCCCTCTAACTGTGTTGAAAAAGCGCGATCGCTGCACAACTCACAGTCTAAAACAACGGTATTTATAGCTTGTTGAGGGTTGATTCATCATATTTCTCTCTAAAACAAACTCATTACAACTTTAGCTTAAAATTCTCATCAATGTCCACTTTGGGATAGGTGTAGTTTATATGTCGCAATATATTTCAGTTCAGGTTTGCGTCCTACTCTAAGGTCTGTAGCAAATTTAGGTAAAATTTTTAATACTCCTTTTTCAATTGAAATTAGGCAAAAAAAACTTCAAAGTTGCTCTGAACATTGATTTTGGCAGTTAAGCTTGCAACAGCTTGAAAAAGAGCGAGTATAATCGGTGACTGAAAATTGACAATGTAGTTATCGCTAAAAGGCTATCTATGTCAGACCAATTCACATTTACCGTTACCAATCAAACCGACCTAGCAATTACAGAGTTGTGGGTATCTCTTGATGATGAAGAATGGCTTCCATTCACCTTGAACGATTCAGGGATTCCATCAGGTGAAACAGCCACAATCGCCTGGGCTGAATATACAAATGATTCGCCCTGTGAATGGTACATATCTGCTGTATTTGAAGATGAATCAGAAACTGAGTCAGCTTTATTTAACTTTTGTCAAGAACCAGATTTAACAATTGGATAAATTCTTTACTGCAACACGGCTTGACAAATGAAAAGCGATCGCCAAGAGTGTTAAAAACTAATAAAGGCACACAGATGTGTGCCTTGAGCGAAAATCTATCTATATGAGAGTTTACCAATTAGTTACAACTTGAGCGATCGCTTCTTTCGCATATGCTAATGATTGCTGACGAGCATCATCACCTGAATTGAGGCTGTCAGCATGGATAAATGTCACATCGATCAAACCGATAAAACCTAAAATAGCCCGGAGAAATGGTTCTTGATAGTCATAAGCAGCAAAGGGTGTTCCTGGAGCAAAAGAACCACCACGGGATGTGATAATTAATACTTTTTTGCTGCTATTAACTAAACCTTTGTAGCCGTTCCCGTCAAGAGCGAAAGTACGACCAACACGCACAATTTGGTCAATGTAAGCTTTAAAGGTAGAAGGTACATTCAAGTTATACATCGGTATACCAAATACATAGCGATCAGCAGCCAGAAACTCATCAATTAAACTATCAGAAAGCTTAATCGCTTCAGCTAGTTCTGGTGTGTGTGCATCTGGCGGCGTAAAAGCAGCAGCTATCCATAATTCGTCTACATGGGGAACAGGATGATGACCTAAGTCTCGGTAGGTAACTGTATCGCCTGGATGAGTATCTTTCCAAGATGTGATGAACTCATAAGTGAGCGATCGTGAAATAGAACGTTCACCACGGGGACTAGAATCAATGTGTAGAATATTTGCCATAAATAAAGCCTAAAATCAAATTATTACTCAATTTGTTGGGTTGAAGATGTGAAGCGATACATCGTCTTCCATAGGATCGCTATACCAACTTTGTAGTTTAAATACCAATTTTTGTGGTATTGTCTAGAAAATATTAACTTAATCAAGCTTTGGCTATTGTAGGCAGAAAAATACATATTTAACTAATAAATTTGCGTTGCTGGTTGCTACTAAAACCTGTGGTGTGCTGAAACAAGTCCAATTTAGTTAAATATTTACTGAATTTAAAGTCATATTTACAAGAATATATTTCAATATGCTTTCTGAACAAAAAAATGTAAATATTACTCCTAGTTTGACTGTCAAAACTAATATCTTTGAAAAACATACTAATCAATTAAGCCTGAGCTTTACTGGTAGCAATATACTGAAATCGATAAATTATAGTAGTTCTACATCTGAAACAATATCTACTTTAAAATCTAGTAATAATAGCTCTAATATCACTACCTTAAATCATCAAATTACTACTCAAGCTCTTGCTATTACTGCGGCTCAACCAGACCTGATAGTACAAAATGCTGTTGCTCCAAATTCTATAGTCGTTGGTAGTACTATTAACCTAAACTATCAGGTCAAAAACCAAGGCTCGGAAAATACTTTTTCTAGCTACACTCTTTTTTATCTATCTAAAGATAAAACTGTAAGTGATGATGATGTGTACTTAGGCTCAGACTACGTTGATAATATTGCCGCAGGTGCTTACAGTTCAGAATCAGCCACATTAAGAATCGCCAATAACATCGCCGCAGGTAGCTATTATTTACTATTGCAAGCTGATGGCAATGGAGACTTTATTGAAAGCAATGAAAACAATAATACTTTTGCCAAGGCTATCAATATTACTCTGACGAAGGCAGATCTGATAGTTCAAAATGCTGTAGCTCCCAGTTCAGTATCTGTCGGAGATAGCTTTAAAATTAGTTATCAGGTCAAGAATCAAGGTGTTGGTACAGCTTTTCCTAGCTCTACAATGTTTTATCTATCTCAGGATAAAACGGTAAGCGATGATGATTTATATTTAGGCTCTAACGAAGTTGGTAGTCTGGCAGCAGGTGCTTACAGTGCAAAAACATTCTCACTCAGCATTGTGAATAACATTGCCGCAGGTAGCTATTATCTGCTGTACAAAGCTGATGGTTACAGCAATGTGAGTGAAACTAATGAAAATAATAATATTGTTGCTAAATCTATCATTGTCAAGAATAGTTTTAGTTTGACTAATGGTTACGGCTTGATTAATGCAGCCGCAGCAGTGGCTCAAGCTTTAGGTCAGACTACCTTTGCAGATGTTCCTAACTTGGGGGGTCGTAATTGGGGCGCAGATCTCATCAAAGCGCCAGAAGTCTGGGCTAAAGGATATACAGGTGAAGGAATTACTGTAGCTGTTGTAGATAGCGGAGTTGACCGCAACCATCGAGATTTAAGCACTAATATCTGGAAAAATTCTCAGGAAATTGCGGGCAACGGTAAGGATGATGACGGTAATGGTTATATTGATGATGTTTACGGTTGGAACTTTGTTAGCAACAACAACAATACTCTAGACAAAAACGGTCATGGTACTCATGTTGCAGGTACTATTGCAGGAGTAAAAAATAGCTTTGGTGTGACTGGGATTGCCTATAATGCCAAGATTATGCCAGTGAAAGTTTTAAGTGATAATGGTTCAGGCTCTGATAGTGCGATCGCTAATGGCATTCGTTATGCTGCTGACAATGGCGCAAATGTGATTAACGTCAGTATTGGTAACGATCAGCAGAATACTGATATACAATCAGCCGTTCAATATGCTAGTCGTAAAGGCGCAATTGTAGTGATGGCGGCTGGAAATGACAGTGGTTTAACACCATACTATCCTGCCAGCTATGCCAAAGACTGGGGGTTGGCTGTGGGAGCGGTTGATAAATATGGAGAGATGGCTGACTTCTCTAATCTAGCTGGCTCTGAACTACTTAGCTATGTTACAGCCCCTGGTGTTGCTGTTTATTCCACACTTCCTGGTAGTAAGTATGGTTCTTGGAACGGAACATCTATGGCAACGCCTCATGTTGCTGGGGTAGTAGCTTTGATGCTCAGTGCGAATAAAGGACTAACTGAGGCTCAAATACGTAAGATTGTTACAGCAACCGCAGGCAATAGTTTGACAGCATAACACCATGAGGATTTACGCAAAAAGTTTATTTGTTCATATTGGATGCAAGGGGGTAAGGGTGTGTAAGTGAGCAAAACCCTTACACACCATACTTTATACCTCTAGGACTTACGCAACTACTATCTGAAACTCTCATTCCTCCGTGTTCTCTGCGCCTACCGAAGTTTGCTCAAAGGGAGGAACCCCCCTCCGAGTTCACTAATGGGCCAAGATTCTTTCGATAATTTGGCTTAAAACTAACAACTTGCGGCTTTCTTGCGCTTCAGCCATCTGCCTAGCAACCCAGCAACTACGATACCGCCGATAGCTGTTGGTTCAGGTACAGGCTCACCTTGGGAATCCCTATCTCTTACACGATAGACACTGACATCATCTAAGTTTAACCAGTCATATCCAGTACGACTGGCAAACGTTAAATCTGTAACTCTCGATGTAGCAACAAAATTAACGGTGTATTTTTGGAAATTCAGTAGGGGATCAGGATTTAAGGTGAGGTTTGTTAGTTCTAACTGCTTTTGTCCACCGACAAATACTTGAAATATGTTATCGAGACGGGGTGCTTCTTCTACAGAAGCTAGGTAAAAGCTGAGTTGATACTCCCTATTCTTCTTTGTAGCTAGAGTTTGGGAAAGGTAAGCTAATGTTCCCGGCGGAGTGTAGCCAAGTTCGAGGCTGCGTGTACCATTGGTCGCTGGGTTGGCATAATTTGACAGGCGATTAGCATAAATATCTTCACCAATCAGACTGTTATTATTCCAGCCGGTAATAAAAGGATTAGGTAGAGTGGGGTCATAATCAGGATTTACAAGTGGATCTGCTTCAAAATTTCCATTCCGCACTAGATTTACCTTTGCCGCTTGCGCCTGGGGAATATAAGCACCAGTCATAGCAATGGCACTAGTCATACCAACAACAACAAGTCCTAATTTCATTAAATTTAACTCCAATTAGTTCAAAAGTTACAAGAATCAAGATTTATAAAACAAGCGATCGCAGATATTCTGAGGTTAGGGAACACCAAATCCACGAGCAGTAAACCTACCTCTGGCTGTAGAACTTGATAAGTAGTTGGCAAAACTAGTTGCTGCTGATAGATTGTTAGTTCTGTTGAGTACAGCCGCCGGATATACAATTGCGCTGTGGCAGTTTTGTGGCACAGTTGTTACGAGGGTAGTACTGTTAGAAATTCTTTGGTCAGTTGTGTAAACAAAGCCTGCATCAATTGTGTTAGTGCCAAGCACTCTATTTTGAACTGCGGCTAAGACGTTACGGACATTACTAGCAAATACTAGCCTGTTGGCAGTCGTGCTATTTAGGAGTGTGTTGTAGCTACCTGCACCACAACCACTGAGGGTGCTTTGGAGAGTTTGTCGAGCATAGTCTCCGGCGGGGACGGTTGCGGGGTCGCCGATAACAATGCCTCTAATGCCACTTCTAGGGGGGCTACATGTGCTACAGTTTGTCAATCTGTTAACACCAGCGATAGTTGGATTCGGAGCCGGAGAAGTCGGCGTAGTCGGTCTAATCAAGACTAGACGGTTGGTTGCAATTGTCCTTGGCCAACCTGAAGCCAATTGTCCGGCATTTTGCAAGCTAGTCATTTGAGTTGTAGCAGCTGATATAAAAATATCTGGGATACCTGCTGACTGGTTTGCTGGCTGGTTGATTTGATTGAGCAACGCACCAGAAGAATCAAAAGTATTGACAAAGCTGGCCCCTAAGCTAGGGTTAGCTGCAATGAAGTCACTCTCAATTTCTGGTATCACTTCTGTTAAGCTAACAGCGGCAAAGACTCGCAGAGTAACTGCCGCCTGCGCTGGTTTGATTGTTGAATTGAGAAGTGGTAAGCCAATTACCAACCCCAAGCTGATAATTGCCGCAGCTATCCATGTGATAAAATTTCTTCTTCGAGTCAAAAACATACTGAATCAGTTGTTTGAGTAAGGTTGACGCAGGCGTAATATTACCAACCCTGATGGATTAATACCAACCAATTTGGTAATGTAGCTATGCGTAATCCTACCAGGGTTGGTAATTATTACCAATATTTTTGGTAATAAAACCCTGACAAAACACTTGGGACTAAAACTCATACCATTTCACTTGAAAATTGATACATTTAGGCAGGCAGAGGAGCAGGGGAGCAGAGGGGCAGAGGAGAAATTATTTGTATCATTTATTTGGTGAAATAATATCAGCAACGAAAAATTAAGGGTATAAGGGTTAGGACTGACGCACAAAGGTTGTCTGTTAAAGATGGGTGAAAGGGTGTGAGGGTGTAAGTGAGCAAAACCCTGGCATCCAATCTCCACAACTCGCCTATGTGCGTAAGTCTTAACAGATTAGATGCGCTTGTGTGCTGCGTAGGCATGAGAAAATTAGATAATACGATCGCAATACAAGCGATAAAGCCAGAGGAAGAAAGATGTCGGATAATTTGAGAAGCCGAGTTGTAACACAAGGTGTGCAGCGATCGCCGAATCGAGCTATGCTGCGGGCAGTTGGTTTTCAAGATGCAGATTTTAACAAGGCTATTGTCGGTGTTGCCAATGGCTACAGCACCATTACTCCTTGTAACATGGGGATAAATCAACTGGCACAAAGGGCAGAAGCTAGTATCAAAAGTGCCGGAGCGATGCCGCAAATATTCGGTACAATTACGATTAGTGACGGAATTTCGATGGGAACTGAAGGGATGAAATATTCCCTGGTGTCACGAGAAGTAATTGCCGACTCGATTGAAACCGCCTGTACAGGGCAAAGCATGGATGGCGTGTTGGCGATTGGTGGTTGTGATAAAAATATGCCAGGGGCAATGCTGGCGATCGCCCGCATGAACATTCCTGCTATTTTTGTGTATGGTGGTACAATCAAACCCGGACACCACAACGGCCGTGATTTAACTGTCGTCAGTTCCTTTGAAGCAGTCGGTCAATACAGTGCTGGCAAAATTGACGAGAATGAATTAGCAGCAGTTGAACAAAATGCTTGTCCTGGTGCGGGTTCGTGTGGCGGGATGTTTACAGCTAACACCATGTCCTCAGCTTTTGAAGCGATGGGGATGAGTTTACCTTATTCTTCCACAATGGCAGCTGAAGATGCAGAAAAAGCCGACAGTACAGAAAAATCAGCCTTTGTTTTAGTACAAGCCATTCGTAAGCAATTATTACCGCGACAAATTATCACCCGCAAATCTATAGAAAATGCTATTTCTGTGATTATGGCAGTCGGTGGTTCCACGAATGCTGTATTACATTTTCTGGCGATCGCGCGTGCGGCTGGTGTGGAATTGACAATCGACGACTTTGAAACTATCCGTGGACGTATTCCAGTATTGTGCGATTTAAAACCTAGCGGTAGATACGTAGCAACAGATCTGCACAAAGCTGGGGGCATTCCTCAAGTCATGAAGATGTTGTTGGTGCATGATTTACTGCATGGCGACTGTATTACGATCACTGGTCAAACGGTTGCCGAAGTTCTTACCGATGTGCCGAATGAACCCAGATCTGACCAAGATGTGATTCGTCCGTGGCATAAGCCGATGTATGCTCAAGGTCACTTGGCAATTCTCAAAGGTAATCTAGCTACAGAAGGTGCGGTTGCCAAAATTACCGGGGTGAAAAAACCAAAAATTACAGGCCCCGCAAGAGTATATGAATCAGAAGAAGCTTGTTTAGATGCAATTCTGGCTGGCAAAATTCAAGCAGGTGATGTCCTCGTCATTCGTTACGAAGGCCCCAAAGGTGGCCCTGGAATGCGAGAAATGCTTGCTCCCACCTCCGCAATTATTGGTGCAGGTTTAGGTGATTCTGTGGGATTAATTACCGATGGACGTTTCTCTGGCGGTACTTACGGGATGGTAGTTGGTCACGTTGCACCAGAAGCAGCTGTTGGGGGAGCGATCGCCCTAATAGAAGAAGGTGATAGTATCACCATTGATGCGCCATCTCGTCTGTTACAGTTGAATGTTTCTGAGGAAGAATTAACCCGTCGGCGTGCCAATTGGCAACCCCGTCCACCCCGTTACACTAAAGGCGTATTGGCGAAATATGCCAAGTTGGTGTCTTCTAGTAGTCTTGGTGCGGTGACTGATTTAGACTTGTTTGATAGTTAGCAAACATTTCAGCACATCAATATAACTTCTGTGGTGTGGACATCTTATCTTGTCCGCACCGGATGCACTAGACTGACTTTTCACGTCATGTGGAAAAGCCGACGAAAAACCTAACCCCCTAGCCCCCTTCCCGACGCGGGAAGGGGGAAGATTCAAAGTCTCTCTCCTACAAGGAGAGAGATTTAGAGAGAGGTTTTCCAGATCCCGTGAAAAGTCAGATGCACTAGAAGAGTCATATCATGTCCGGGTAATTAGTTATAATTCCCGAATCTATGCAGAGAACCCAAAAACCCCTCCCCTCTGCTCAAGAGCCACGCCAGTCGCACGGCTGTCGGGAAACCCGCAAGGGGCGCGCTGGCTCCCCTTGCGGTCTCAACAAGCAAACTTTTGTGATTATTAGCTTACTTCACTCTATTCCTCATATTTCCGGCGACGGCGGTGTGGTCTGTCTTGTTGGTCTTTGCGTAGGCGGTAGCTGACTTCAGCAAAGAAGTCTCTGCGGAGATAGGGATAATCGTTTACCCACAGGTCACGGCTGGGAATGTAAACATCGCTAAAATCTTCGATGGTGCTTAAATCTGGGCGATTTGACATCACGATCATTTCAGCTATTTGACCACGAGCGATCGCTTTATGAAAAGGACGTAATGGTGCGTCTAACTCTAAACTAAATCCAGTGTCATCACCAACTTCTAAATTTATCCGTTTTTCACGATTTTCAACAATTACCAATTCCCCTTTGCTGTTAACAGTTTCTTGTTTACCAATCAATTGGTCTGTAATCCACCAATCTAAAATTCGACCCCGGAAAAAGCCGCTGTACTTATAACGGCGGCATTTTGCATTCCGGACACTGGCCTGAAACACAGGAAACCACAGCCAAAACAGCGCCCCAATTACACCAAGAAAAAATAGGATGGGGCCAAACTCCAGACCAAACAGGGCTTTCACTAGTAAAATCACAACTACAGAAACTACAGAAACCAGTAGCCGCTGTAAAAAATTAGAAAATTTCCCCCAGTAGTACTTGTACTGCTGACCAGTAGCAATGAGGGGGATGACTTGTTCAAATTTCTGGCGAGTCAGTGGGACAAGCATGGGTGCTGGGTGTTAAGTGCTAATGTTTAGAGTATCTTTTCTAAACCATACACTAACGACTTTAACTGTACGACTTTGCGAATTGCTAGTAGTACGCCAGGCATATAGCAGGCCCGATCGCTTGTATCATGTCGTAATGTATAAATTTGACCAGCCGCACCAAAAATCACTTCTTGATGCGCTATCAATCCTGGCAAACGTACACTATGAATTCTAATGCCTTCATCGGCTAGGCTACCTCTAGCTCCTGGTATTTTCTCGGTTTCATGTACAACTGCTGGGTTAAAAGTTTTACCCATTTCTGCTAGTAACTGCGCGGTTTGAATTGCCGTACCGCTGGGCGCATCAGCTTTTTGATTGTGATGCAGTTCGATAATTTCTACATGGTCAAAGTATTGCGATGCGGTGACTGCGGCTTGCTGTAACAATACCATCCCAATCGAGAAATTAGGAATAATTAAGCAACCAGTGCTGGCTTTTTCGGCAAAGTCTGCCAAATCTTGAATTTGTTCGGGACTTAAGCCTGTAGTGCCAACAACCGGACGAATACCGTAGGCGATCGCACTCCGTACGTTTTCATATACTGCATCAGGATGGGTAAAGTCTACTAATACCCCAGGCGGTAGTTGTCTTTCACCAGCCACGTACCCTAACATTGGTTCCAATTGGTCAGTGATCGGCACTTCCAAAGGTTCACTTAAACCTGCTAGTTCCCCAGCATCCTTACCTTGATGTTCAAGGTTGCGGTCAATTGCACCCATAAGAGTTAAATCAGGTGCTTGTGCTATGGCTTTCACTACTTCACGACCCATTTTGCCAGCGGCACCGTTAATAATCACCGGAATCGGAGTTTGATTTGTCATAAGTCAATAGTCAATGGTCAATAGTACATGGTGACATGAAAACATTGCTGAGGCGTAGGTTGGGTGGAGCGATCGCCAAACCCAACACTGAGATTGGTGATGTATTAAGAGTGCAAAGCAATACATTAACAATGCAAGGCAACGCATTAACAATGCAGGTTGATACATTAATAATGCAAGGCAATACATTAATAATGCAAGGCAACGCATTAATAATGCAAGGCAATACATTAATAATGCAGGTCGATGCAATGCGATCGCTTCTGAGCAAATTAATAACGCCACTCACCTTGGAGAGTAAAAGCAGCCCAATACAAAGGTTTACGCCAAGTAGGATTTTGCCATAAACTCAGTTGCGCGGCTCGAAGTGCAGCGCTCGGAGATTTCCCTTCCTGCCACATTTGGCGATAAAATTGGGTCATCAATTCCTTGGTTCCCTCGTCATCCACACTCCACAAAGACACCACAATTCTGGGTGAACCTGCATACATCAATCCTCTTGTCAATCCTACCAGCCCTTCTCCTTGAATTTTTTTACCAACTCCAGTTTCACAAGCACTCAACACAATTAAATCAACCGGAAAATCCAGGTTGAAGATATCGTTTAACCGCAGATATCCTCTTTGTGGTTTACCTTGCTTATCTACCAATGAAAGTACAATACCTGATAACTCTGGGTTAACATCATCAGCAAAACCATGAGTTGCCAGGTGAATCACACTGTATTGGCTCAGTTGTGGATTTGTTACCCAGTTATAGTTAGCATCAAAATCAAATGCTAATAAGCTATCTTTTGGTGAGCCGAGTTTGAGAATTGCTTGAGCTTCTTGACGAGTACCATTTAATCTATCCCAACCGTCACGGTTAAGATTTCGGGCTGACCGGGAGAGTGCAGAACGCTGGAGGTCTAATTCCGGAGTGATGGAAATTGGCTGTGGTTTGTCAGTCACCCGTGAGTCATCAGCACTAAATACGGGATCTGCAAGAATAGCTATAGCTTTTGGTGCTTTTGGGCGTTTTTGCGTTTCTTGTCTGAGGATAGCGATAGTTGAAGCTGAAGGAAGATTAACGATTTCGTGGTTGACTATCAGGGGTTGATCAGATTTTTGAGTAGTTAGGTCAGCTAACGCCGCAAAGGGAATATTTTGTAAAGCACCATCCGCGACAATTACCAAACGTTTGTTTCCTAATTTGTTTGCAACTGGAGCCAGGATAATTTGACTAAGTTGTTTTGCTGCTGCTGCCTGTTGTTTACCAGAGGCTGATACTGTTAGTAAACTTTGGCGAAAATCGTTGGTGGCTTTTTCTATCTGTTCTTGTGACGGGAGTTCATAACTATCAAAGGAATTGGGAGTCACAGCCCAAAGATAACTGTGTTCTTGACCCAAGGAATATTGCAACAGTACAGTATCTGAATTCAGTTGCTGCTGAATTTGCGGTAATTTTAAAGGCTCAGGATATTTTAGTGCGGCATATTTGGGGCTAGTTGTCCGAATGTTGGTTTGCAGTTGTTGGTATTGGCCCAGGAGATTGGCAATTTCTTGTTCAAGTTTTTGGACTGCGGTGGCGGGTGCTGATTCGTTGATTAAATCTTGACGTAGTTTAGCTCTAACATCAATTTGCTGTTGCAGATTTTGTTCTTGTGCTAGTAGTTGGGGGTCAACGCCTTTGCGGATTTTGGCATTGGCTTCGGTTAATAGTTCTAATAAACTCCTAGCGCGGGAGCGTTCGCTAATGTGTAGTGCTTGTGCAGCGTAACCCTTGGATGGTTCTTTTTTGTGCAACTGCATCAGCAAGTCGATGTAGAATTGGTAATAGTCTTGTACCGTGGCGAAGTAGGAAGTACGCAGTTCTTGGCTGTCGATTTTGGTGCGTAATTCTTCCACAATTTTGATAGCTGCTTCAATTTGGGTGAGTGCGGTTTGCAAGTTGCCTTTGTTTCGTTCTAAGTAAGCGATGTTGAAGAGAGTAACAGCTTCCCCAGAGCGATCGCCCACAGCACGTCTGAGAGGCAGCGCTTGGTTGTAAAATGAAAGTGCTTTGTGCTTTTCTCCTAATGCGTCGTAGATTGCACCGATGTTATTGAGAGTAGTAGCTTCTCCAGAGCGATCGCCCACAGCACGTCTGAGAGGCAGAGCTTGGCTGTAAAATGAGAGTGCTTTGTGCTTTTCTCCTAAATCTGAGTAGACTCCACCAAGGTTATTGAGAGTAGTGGCAACGCCTGCGCGGTTGCCCACAGCACGTCTGAGAGGCAGAGCTTGGTTGTAAAATGAGAGTGCTTTGTGCTTTTCTCCTAAATCTGAGTAGACTTCACCAAGGTTGTTGAGAGTAGTGGCTTCCCCAGAGCGATCGCCCACAGCACGTCTGAGAGGCAGCGCTTGGCTGTAAAATGAGAGTGCTTTGTGCTTTTCTCCTAAATCTGAGTAGACTCTACCAAGGTTATTAAGAGTTCTGGCAACGCCGGAGCGATTGCCCACTGCACGATATAGGGGCAGAGCTTGGTTGTAAAATGAGAGTGCTTGCTGCTTTTCTCCTAAATCTGAGTAAACTCCACCAATGTTATTGAGAGTAGTGGCTTCCCCAGAGCGATCGCCCACAGCACGTCTGAGGGGCAGAGCTTGGCTGTAAAATGAGAGTGCTTGCTGCTGTTCTCCTAAATCTGAGTAAACTCCACCAATGTTATTGAGAGTTCTGGCAACGCCGGAGCGATCGCCCATAGTACGATATAAGGGCAGAGCTTGATTGTAAAATGACAGTGCTTTTTGCTTTTCTCCTAATGCGTCGTAGATTGCACCGATGTTATTGAGAGTAGTAGCTTCTCCAGAGCGGTTGCCCACTGCACGATATAAAAGCAGAGCTTGATTATAAAATGACAGTGCTTTTTGCTTTTCTCCTAAATCTGAGTAAACTAGACCAATGTTATTGACAGCAGTGGCTTCCCCAAAGCGATCGCCTACTGCCCGATATAAGGGCAGTGCTTGGTTGTAAAATGAGAGTGCTTTGTGCTTTTCTCCTAAATCTGAGTAGACTAGACCAATGTTATTGAGAGTAGTGGCAACGCCGGAGCGATCGCTCACTACCCGATATAGCGGCAGAGCTTGATTGTAAAATGAGAGTGCTTTGTGCTTTTCTCCTAATGCGTTATAGACAAAGCCAAGCCAAAGTAGAGTTAAAGCTTCGTTAGATTTATCGCCTAGTTTCTGCCACAGAGGTAAGGCAATTTGCCATTTTGCAATTGCCTGTTGTAAGCTTTCGGCTGTGCCTTGCTTGTATAGTTTAAATCCTTCACTGTATGCCTGTTCTGCTGCGGCGCGGGTTGCGTCCGGTTGGGTTTGTTGTGCTATCTGCAAGTCTTGAGTTTTTGATGTTGCGCTGACTGCATTTGGTAGCAGCAGTGAATTCAGCAATAAAGGCAAAAATAATAATTTGTAATTCATAATCGACTTCTTGAAGGTATCTGACCAATATCTGAAGGCGACTATTTACTTGTCATCAGAAATATTGTGGAAAATCTGTTGTTATTCTAAATAAAATTCAGAATTCAGAATTCAGTATGAATTCTATACAAGGAAACCCAACCTACAATACTACTGGTTACTTTCTATTTATCTGCTAATTTTGGTCGGTTTACACTGTTAAACACCTGCTCTACTGTTAGCTGCCAATCTGCAATTACTACTGATTCTATACAAGTTGCACCTGTAAATACCCTATCCTCATACTGACCCTCCACCCATTGGCAAATCGTAATTTGTTGCATTTCTGGGTCAACAATCCAATACTCTAATATTTCCCTAGCAGCATACTCCGTCCGCTTGTAGCGATAATCACGAATCCGGTTTGCTGTTCCTGGAGAAACAATTTCAATCACTAAAGCAGGCGGTGGCATATCACGGGTGAGAGTGGCACGAGTAGCACCAACAAGAGCAGCATAAGATTCTTCTGTGTGAACCATTAAGTCAGGTAAACGACATCTCGCTCGTCGCCCCGCTACCTCAATTTCTGTGTCCTTATGAGCAACTAAGTAAAAAGGGAAATGTTTTAGTAGTTCAATGAATAGAAATCTTGCCAGATTACTATTTTCCTGACTTTCTGGGGGCATCTCGACTAGTTCTCCATCCACCAACTCATAGCGCGTATCTGTACCATCGTCATAAGCAAGATACTCCTCAAAAGTTAATAATTTTTTGGTTTTTGTTGTTTGGGTCATTTGCTTTGACAATGATGTTGGGTTCTGTTCCTCCATCTAACCTACTGGCTGAAAGAGTTTTATTGTAGATACTTTGAGTACAAGGTGGAAGTCAATAGTATTAACCAAAATACAAATTTAATTGTAATTTTAATTATTAAATAAATATAATATTTTAAAATTAATATTTATGACTATTGTATATTAAATTTTGAAAAAACTTATAAATTCATCAAAAAAATTATGTTATCAAATATACTAAAATTACGTCAGAGCAAGTTTTTAATAGTTGGCATAGTGAGTTTACTTCTAAATGCTAGTCCAGCGTATAGTGCAGGGATTAACTTCGTCCCCGCAGGCGCTCAAATAGATAATGATCCAATCTTTGATATTCCAAGAGTTCGCAATCAAGCTACTAGTTTTAGTATATTTTTTAATACAAATGGATTGGCAGCTAATTTAAGAACTTTAACCTATGATATATTATATGATCCTAACGAACTTCAATTAGTTAATTTTATAATTGGTGGACAAAATAATTTTCGAATCAATCGCTCACCAGCAGCAATTCTAGGCGTAATTCAGGTTACCCATGATTTAGGAAATGTACCCATCAATAGAAATTTTTTTATTGACAGAATAAATTTCACAACAACACAATTTTTAGTTAACAACGGAACAGAAGATTTTTCTATTAATTTGACGAGAGCAGTTGATGTTAATAATGTAAATGTATTCAATGCATTTGTTCCGAGACGACAAAACGTTGAAGTTCAACCAGTCGCTCAACTACTAGTACCTGAACCAGTCACTATTCTTGGCTCAGGTGTAGCTTTAGGAATTGGAGCAATCATGAAGAGAAGATACTCGAAGAAGAAAGCAGAACAACTAGGTTAATAAAAGTAGCAATCATACTTTTTGTGAAAAAGGACTGACGCGATTAGTGGCATTAGTCCTTTTTCATGTATTTGACAATGCATTAGCATTACTTTACTTATTAAGAAACTTGTGGGTACACCGTAGTTTTTGAGAAAGGCAGAGGTCTGTCAAATTCGCGCTAAAAACTAGTCAAATCTGAAGCGCCTGCTGAAAAGTTTTGATGGATTCAACATGATTCGCTATATTAATGCAGCGTAACAACAAATCCAGATCTATCCCTTTGACTTCCTCACTACTAGATATTCTTTCATAGTGAAGCGTGTCGTCCTCTTTTCGTAGATGATAAACTTCTAAAACACCATCTTCCCAGAACCACACCTCTGGAATTAAAAGTCGCTTGTAAGCTTCTATTTTGTTGATTCCGCCACTAGTAAACACCACTTCAATTGCTAAATCGGGACGTACTCGACCAGGAGCCAGTTTATAGGATTTATCTGCTTCTCGTTTTACACCACCCGATTCATTCTCCAAAGTCATGGAACCAGTGGGAGTAAAGTCAAACCCTGCCATGAGCAGGTATAGTTCTAACAATGCACCTAGTCTTTCTTTAACAGTTTCGTGGGGTTCTCCTGGCATTCTGCGAATCTCCAAAACTCCATCCAGAAAAGACAGTCGATACCCCGGACGGTCTAATAACTGCTCAACTGCTTTGAATTCTCTCCAAGTCACTCCATCAAACAAAAGGGGTGATTCTTTTGGAAGTGTGGCTATTGCTGCTGCTGTCATGAAAGTCTCCAGAATTCTGGCAAAGGAAGGCAGTTTGTTTATTTTAATTTCTAGTTGGGAGTGGAGCGATGTCTAGCGACAAGCCCTCCGGGTGACGCTCCTACGTCGCTAACGCTGCGCTAACAGGGGTTCAGACTCGACGGGAACCGCCAAGACTCTGACCCCTTCACCGCAAAGCGTCTACGCCTAAATCTGCAATGACTTCAGCCACTTATTGACAAGTGTATTAGCAGTTTGCATCGCTGTATTGAAATTTTGCTTTAGCTGATGCTTGCGATACCATTTCTGAAAAGCGATTTCATAGGCTTCACCTTTGGCATAAAAGTTATTCCAAAAATCTAGCCCAACTGTCAAGCCCCAGAACAGTAAAATACCCAGTGACCAATGAATGTTAGGAAAAACCACAAAAAAATTAATTAATATTAAAAAACTATTGATAATGACAAAATTACCTAAACGTTTTTTAAATTTTGAGAGACGGTAGGTATCAAAAGCTTGGCGCTGTTGAATTTCACTTTGTTGCGATCGCCAATCTCGTTCTGCTAATTGTAAAGACTCAGGTGCTATGTCTAACTCACCAGCAATTTCTAACAGCAATTCGTAGGAAAATTCCTTCTCTTGGTCGTCAGCTTGACGGGCGATCGCTAACTGAAGAATGCGTTGTACGTCTTCTTGGCTATAAGAACGATTATTATTAGGTTCAAATGCCGCCATAGTTTCTATCTCTAATTTACTATTGATAAAAATAAATCGCCCGTTTTACTAACAAGCACTACCCCTAGATTAACAAATCTAGAGACTGGTGGAAGTGGAAGTATCAATTTGTAATTAGTATCAGTTATTCTCCTTCCCAGCCATTCTAAACGCATAAATATCTTTGATTACTTGTACCCAACCGTCTGAGACAGATTCGAGGATGCGATCGCCTTTTTCTTTGGTTGCCGTTGTCGCATCACCAATCACACCACTTTTACTAATATCTTTTGTTGTCCAAGCTACAGGTAATTGACCTTCCCAACTGATTAAAGTACTTTCGGGTCGTTCTGGCGGATATTCGGCAATGGCTTTTTCAAATTTCACTTGTTCCGGTAAGATTGCCAGCATAATACTAGTTTCTGCGTCTCCAGCATGCATACCGAATTTGGCTTCTTTAGGAGTAAGCAATTCTTTGGTAATATTCGGCGCACGCCAAGTAAACAAAGGAAATACTAAAAAGTCATCATACTTGACATGTAAATCTCGCGCTGCCATTTGCATAATTTGCGGTTGTCCGCCGTGGGAGTTCATCAACACAAATTTTCTAAACCCCGCCCTATAGATACTTTCTCCCACTTCCATAATCGTGGCTGTCAGGGTTTCCGAACTGAGGGTAATTGTGCCTGGAAAATGCCAATGTTCGTTGGATTTACCATAATAGAGTGTGGGCAAAGCATAAGCAGGAATGTATGCATCTAGCTTCGTCAAGGCTTTTCCTAGGACACCAACACCAATTGCGGCATCTACAATCAAAGGCAAATGCGGGCCATGTTGTTCAATTGCCCCGACTGGTTGGATGATCACCACATTTTCCTTATGAGGCATGGCTTGGATATCAGTCCAAGTGAGGTAAGGGAAAAAGCGTTCTGGGGGAATAAAGCTGTGCATATCACTGCGATCGCGCCATTTTAATTTTAGGTGTTGTGAAGACTCTCAACACACCAGGATATTACCAGAAGCAGGGACGCATAATAGCCAAATAACAAGTAGTAACAAGGCATAACTCAATGGTTGATGAAAATGGCTCAATCCGCACTTTATCGGTTGATATTGGTGGTAGTGGTGTCAAAGCGATGGTTTTGGATATTACCGGAACTCCCCTGACAGAAAGGGCGCGGGTAGATACACCATCTCCAGCTAAACCAGAAGTAGTAATTAATGCGATCGCAGTTTTAGCAGCTGCCCAAGGTGATTTTCATCGCGTTTCTGTGGGGTTTCCGGGTGTGGTGCGGTGCGGAGTCACAGAAACAGCCGTAAACTTGCATTCTGATTGGATTGGCTTTGACTTCGCAACAGTATTATCGCAACGTTTAAATAAGCCAGTACGGGTAATTAATGATGCAGATATGCAAGGCTTAGGCGCGATCGCAGGTAAAGGTGTAGAGTTAGTAATTACCTTGGGAACTGGGTTTGGTTCGGCTTTATTTGTGGATGGTAAACTCGTGCCGAATATGGAAATGGGACACCATCAGTTTCGTAAAGGGCAGACTTACGAAGAACAACTAGGACGTGCAGCCTTAGAAAAGTATGGTCAAAAAAGATGGAACAGGCGTTTAGAAAAAGCGATCGCCTCTTTGCAGCATTTGTTTAATTATGATTATCTCTATATCGGTGGTGGTGAAGCTGTTAAGGTAAATTTACAACTACCTTTGAATGTCAAACTCATACCTAATGTGACGGGTTTGTTAGGTGGAATTGCTTTGTGGCGCGATTAGGAATTTGAAGAAGTCAGAAGTCAGAATTCAGAATTAATTTGTGTTCTGCTTCCTGCCTTCTACCTCCTCTTAGTATTACCCAAGCGCTCGATACACTGGACTAATTTGACGATACATATTTAGTAAATTCAAGAATTGCTCAAAATCAAAACTTACTGGGTCAACTTTTTGACCAGAACGGTCAACTTCTTTATGGGTAGTTATGCGATCTTCTGGAATTTG
Organism: Nostoc sp. CHAB 5844; assembly: GCF_020829595.1. Lineage (GTDB taxonomy): Bacteria > Cyanobacteriota > Cyanobacteriia > Cyanobacteriales > Nostocaceae > Nostoc_B. Next base: position 73,517 of record NZ_JAIVFW010000014.1, on the reverse strand, counting down.
ACTTTGAGCAATTAACCAAGCTAGAGAATGATATTGTTCTTGCGTATAGCCGCTATGAAATTGGATATAATTATCACCACGTCCATCAAGTGGTGTTTCTAAAGAAACATGATAAGCAAAATTATTTACAGATGGCGGCAAATCAGGGTTAGTCTGCACAGTTTCAGAGCCATTTAAGCTTTCAAATACTGAGTTAGCAGCCCCAAAAGCTCGTTTTTCTGGAGGTACTAAATAAACAACAGTTCCATCTAATTTAATTAATGTATGATAACTTGCTTGCACACTTTCATCTTCATGAGGTGTCTCAAAGAAATTAATTGCACTAGCGGCAGAATAACCAGTTTCATGTAATACGATGATTGGTTGATTGGTAACTGGCACACCATTAATGTCTTTAATATAGCGATCGCCATAATTACTTGGATCTACCGCCGCAATTTCATATCTAGGCTGATATCTAGCAAAAGCTTCTGTAGTTCTGTATCGTCCAGCATTTTGTTTCGGTTTGATTAAGAATTTGGGCGAACCTTGAGATTTTGGTGGTTGATTTTTTGTTGATTGCAATTGTGCTTGAGGATATTCACTCCAAGCTGTAGTAATTTCTTGATTTGATGGTGTTATTGTATTAGTTTGTAATTGGTTTATTTTGCCAATCAAGAGTGCTACACTCAAAACAGTAAATATCAGAGAAATTAATAGCACCCTGGTTGCCCAGTCTCTAAAACTCATTTTTTAAGATTTGAAAATACAGCTAAAATTAATCTTAATAGAATCTCTAGTGACTAATCCAACTTTGGTAATTCTATAGAAGTCATGCAGAAAGGAACATCCGCATAGTAGTTTTAAGACTTGAGCAATTTTCCACTGGCATGAAACTCGTAATATCTGCGTTGCCATTTAATAATTGGTCAAACTGCTGCTTCAGGAATTGAAACAAGCTATAAACTAGTCTTATCTTTCCCCTGATTGGAAAGTTAAAAATTACTAGTTCTCAGGCTAGAGTGAAAAAGTTGATCATCTAAAATCCAAAATCTCAAGATGGGAACTATGCGGGCGTTATTGTCTGGTTATTACGGCAAAGGTAACGGTGGTGACGAAGCTTTACTGGCGACGCTTCTACAAATGTTGCCATCTCATGTAACGCCTGTGGTGCTTTCTGGCAATCCAGAAGAAACACGCGATCGCTACAATGTAGAAACTTATAATCGTATGGCTATGCTACCTGTACTGCAAGCGTTGCGTTCCTGCGATGCTTTGATTTGGGGCGGTGGCAGTTTAATTCAAGATGTTACCAGTATCATTAGCCCTCTATATTATGGGGGATTGATGACATTGGCACAAACAATGAATTTGAAAACCATTGCTTGGGCGCAAGGTATTGGCCCTTTATTGCGTCCACAAACTCGCGCTTTAGCAAGACGCAATTTTGCTAAATGTACCAAAATTAGTGTCCGAGATCGCGCCAGTGCGGCTTTATTATCGGATTGGCAAATTCCTTATATGCTTGCACCTGATCCGGTGTGGGCGTTGGAAAGTAAACGAGTCCCCGGACTTTGGGATTTACCTGCGCCGAGAGTTGCTGTAACATTGCGATCGCATCCTCAACTCACTCAAACACGTCTAGCTAACCTAACTAAAGCATTAGTAGATTTTCAAAAAGCTACGCAAGCATTTATTTTACTGCTACCATTTCAAAAAAGTGAAGACTTAGAAATTGCCCAAACAATCCAACCCCATCTTGCAGATGTCAGCAAAATATTGTGTTTGGAAGATCCACAACTTTTAAAAGGTGTATATCGTGGTGTCGAAATGGCCATTGGAATGCGGTTACACAGTTTAATTATGGCTGCTGCTGAAGGGTGTCGCTGTTTTGCACTTAGTTATGATCCCAAAGTCAATCGTTTAATGGAAGATTTAGCGATACCTGGCTGGGATTTAGAGAATTTACCAGACGACGCAAATGTTATTAGTAAAACTTGGCTTGAACATTATGCCAATGGTGATCCACTTTTGTCAGAGCAGATTCAATCTTTAGTAGATAGAGCCTTAATGCACCGCGAATTGTTGAATGAAGCCTTAAGTTAAAGTTTTGGGTAAGGATGAATAGAAAAAATTTTATTTATGAGGGCAAGACTGAAAATTTACAGGAAGCTCTTGATATTTATACACATGGATGTCGTATTTTATGTGCAGTATGCGGTTCTGAATTAATCATAATTGCTTATGAAGATAAAGAATTGATAACACAACATCAATTAAAGCCTGGCATTTATTGTCCAATTAGCCCAAAACATATATATGCAAGATTTATTGTTGAATAGCATTTTAAATAATTTTAATGGAGATTTAGCTGTAACGAATAATCTCATTAATTACTTATATTTATTGATAGTAGAGCTAAAATAATCGATGTAATTTATGAGATTTACCCAGAAGTTTCATTTGATGACGCTTATTATTGCTTTCCAGGATGCTATGGAGAAAACCAGACTAATTCTTGCTGGAAACTTTTTTTAGGAGATGATAACCCTGTAAGATGTATTATTGTTGCTCCTCATGTTGGTCAGTGTGATTTAAAAATGATTGAAAGTCTATGCGATCGCATAAAGTGTCGCATCTTTGAGCCACAAAACAGTCGGTTTATTTATTAAATAAAGCTCAATATAAAAATTATTACAAATCAAATAGGATTAACCAGTGTGATCGCTTCTAAATCTAAAATAGAATAATGTTATCAAATTCTACTAACTTATTACGATTATCTCAAGGACAACTTAACTTACTAGAACGTTGTCCTCGTCAGTTTCAGCATACATATCTACAGCAACTCAATTCTCCCTCAGATCCTGAACACGAGGAGAGACAAACTTTGGGTAGCCGTTTTCACTTGCTGATGCAACAGCGAGAAATGGGTTTACCAATTGATAGTTTCTTGCAAGCAGATGCTCAACTGCAAAGCTGGATGTCTGCTTTTGCCAATGCCGCACCTGACATTGTCACACCTGCAACAGATAATCAAACCTTCCGCGAAAGCGAACACTACCGCACCCTACAAGTTCAAGATTATTTACTGACGGTTATATATGATTTATTAATTGCCGATAACCAACAAGCGCAAATTTTAGATTGGAAAACCTATCCCAAACCACCAGATAAACGCAAATTAGCACAAAACTGGCAAACACGTCTTTATATGTACGTATTAGCCGAGACTAGCGAATACTTACCAGAAAAGATTTCGATGACTTACTGGTTTGTTCAATCCGAAGGTAGACCACAGAATATAAAATTTGCTTATAATAATAGGCAACATCAGCAAACAGAAAAAGAACTGAATCAACTATTAAACCATCTGACTACTTGGCTAAAACTTTACCAAAAAGGTCAGCCATTTCCGCAAGTAGTCGAGAGCAGCAAAGCTTGTAATTACTGTCAATTTGCTACTCGCTGTCAACGTACACAAGCAACTGAAGACACGATAAAATATCCATTACAAAATCTTGATAGTGTTCAAGAAGTCTCAATTTAAAAGCCAATTCTGAGCTTGAAGCCAAATATTATGAATATACAACTACAAATAAACACAAATTCATTATCTGTGTCTATAGCAGTGATCAATTATTCGTGAACAAGAAACCAGACTTCTCAAAGAAGTCGGGAATATGAGCAAACGCGATTGATATTTTTGACTGTTAACTATTGATTTACTTATGACTAATTTTGACGAAAGCGATGCAATTTATGTCCGCGAATTAGGAATTGATGATATCGCCCCCGTTTACCATTTGGGAGAAGAACTATTTACCAGTGATTTATATCCATATTTATACCGGACTTGGGATGAATGGGAAGTAATTGGACTTTACAATACAGATCCAGAATATTGTTTAGTTGCCGAAACTAATGGAGAACTAGCCGGATTTATTTTGGGAACCATCATTACTAAAGCATCTTGGACTTATGGTTATATTTTGTGGTTAGGAGTTAACCCTAAATTTCAGCGTCAGGGAGTAGCAGACAAATTAGTTGATAAAGTTGTTGCTCGAATGATTGAAGATGGTGCAAGATTCATGTTGGTAGACACTGATCCTACCAATATAGCAGCAGTAAAATTTTTTAATCGCAAAGGTTTTGGTAACGTCAGGCAACATATTTTCTTATCGATGAATTTAAGTAAACACCCACATTATGGCAGACTAATTGATTACGAACATCAAAAAGCAGAAAGAGCAGGTTATAGGCGATCGCGTCCTACAATTCGCCCTCGTAAATCTGATGGAGTTGCTAATGAATTAGTTCTCAATCCTTTAGTAAAGGAATCTCAAATAATTGAAGAACAAAAATAGAAGATATAGAAAATAACAAATGACAAATGACCAAACACAGTGGATTTTAGCACCAACTGAACAACCACCAGATTGGTTTATTCAAGCAGTAAAGCAGTACACGCCTGCATCGAGTGGATTGTATGCAGCACAATTATTGTGGCAAAGAGGAATCCAAGATAATCAACAACTAGCAGCTTTTGTTAACTATCACACTTATCAACCTGCTAGTCCTTTTGAATTTGGGGAAGAAATGCGTCTAGCAGTTGCAAGATTACAAAAAACACGTAATGCTGGCGAAAAAGTGGCAATTTGGGGAGATTTTGATGCTGATGGTATAACTTCCACTGCTGTTTTGTGGGATGGTTTGGGGCAATTTTTTGAGCAACATTCTCAGTTAACTTATTACATTCCCAATCGCTTAAGAGAATCCCACGGACTGAATAATCCAGGAATTGAGAATTTAGCAAAACAAGGTTTTAAATTAATAGTTACTTGTGATACAGGCAGCACAAATATTAATGAAATTATCTATGCTAGACAGTTAGGTATAGATGTAATCGTTACAGACCATCACACCTTACCAGCAGAACGTCCACCAGTTACAGCAATTATTAATCCTCGTTATTTACCAAGCGTTCATCCGTTATTTCATCTTTCTGGGGTAGCAGTAGCTTACAAGTTAATAGAAGCCCTTTATCAAACTCTGCCAAATGTCCCTCAAGATCCACTAGAGAATTTATTAGACTTAGTAGCGGTGGGGTTAATTGCCGACTTGGTACAACTAAAGGGAGATTGTCGGTATTTAGCACAGTTGGGAATTCAACGTTTACAAGCAGACTTTAAACAATCACCAACAGCGCGACGACGACCAGGCGTAGGGCGATTATTAGAATTGTGTCAAAAAAGTGGCGATCGCCCCACAGATATTTCTTTCGGTTTGGGGCCGCGCATCAACGCAGTCAGTCGCATTCAAGGTGATGCGAGTTTTTGTGTAGAATTACTGACCAGTCGGGATGCCAAACGCTGCAATCAATTGGCTGAAGTTACAGAACTGGCTAACACCCGCCGCAAGTCATTACAAAAAGATGTGCAAGCGCAAGTAGCACAAAAACTCACTCAATTAGATTTATCAACCACCAGCGTCATCGTTCTCGAAGATCCCCAATGGCCAGCAGGCGTGTTAGGCTTAGTCGCCGGACAAGTAGCCCAAGAAACAGGTCGTCCCACAATTTTATTAAGCACAGAATTGGCAGAGGAGCAGTCGAGCAGAGGCGCAGAGGCACAGAGGTGCAGAGGCGCAGGGGAAGAATTACTTTCTCTATCTCATAACTCAGCACTCAGCACTCAGCAACGCCACTTGCTACAACTTTGGGAACCAAAGCAACGCAGTGGCTCCTCAGCACTTTTATTAGCAAGAGGTTCTGCCCGTTCTATCAACTCTGTAGATTTATATCAACTAGTAAAAGACCAAGCACATTTATTGCATCGTTTTGGTGGACATCCCTACGCTGCGGGTTTGAGTTTGCCAGTAGAGAATATTCCTTTATTCACACAAGCAATTAATCAGCAGTTACGCCAATCTTTGGGTAGTACAGATTTGATGCCTACGGTACAAGTAGATTTGAAAGTCACCGTAGCAGACTTGGGCAAAGAATTATTCTTAGAACTGAAACTGCTAGAACCTTGCGGTATGGGGAACCCAGTCCCAAAAATACTGATACAAAACTGCTGGTTTGAAAACGCTTGGCATCGCAATCAGCAAGATTGGCAAGGAAAAAAAGTACAGTATATTAAAACTGATTTTGATATTCGAGATGAATCAACTAAAAATCCTTTTCCTGGCGTGTGGTGGGGACACTACAAAGATGAATTACCTATAGGCAAATCTGATTGCATCGCGGAATTAGACTACAACAGTTATAAAAAACGCTATGAAATTAGATTAATTGCCGTCCGCCCCAGTGCCAACTCCGAACTCAATCAACAACACTCAACACAAATCCTAGACTGGCGCAACCAAGAATACTCAGCACTCAGCACTCAGTACTCCCCACTCATCCTCGAAGAATGCCCCACTAGCTGGGATAATTTACGCGCTTGGTGGCGACGCGCACTTTACAATAATCAACAATTAGTCCTTGCTTGGTCTCAACCTCACCTACAACTACCACAAGAAATTTGGCTTACCCTGGTTGGCATTGCGAAATATCTCAGTCGCACACACCAAACAGTCACCCGCGTACAACTATTAGATAAATTGGGCATAAGCAACCAAAGCTTATTTTTAGGAATCAAAGCCTTAAAATACTGGGGATTTACAGTCAAAACCCAAGACAATTATTTAGAAATCAGCTATGATTCCCAAACAACTTCAGCCAACCTAGCTGATGCAGCCGTCACTCAATTTTTAGCAGCTGTCAGCGAAGAACAATTTCAGCAACAGTATTTTGCTGAAGTGCCTCTATCTACAATTGTGGCGATAGTTAATAAACCTCTTCCTTTCTAGTTTATATAGCGGTTCTCACTTCAATGCAATACAGTCGTCACCTCACCCCGTATTTGCTAACGCAAACACTCCCCTCTCCTTACCAAGGAGAGGGGGTTGGGGGTGAGGTGAAAAAATCTATTTCATGCAAACGAGAACTGCTATAAATAGCGATCGCCAACTACCCAAGTAGAAATTTTACATCTTGAAAATACACTAATAGCAGGTAGCTACGCTCATCATACTCACAGTGCATCTATTCTAAAATAAATAACCTGATGTATAGAGAATTTACTATACATCTGGGCATTTGCTGAGTCTGGTGCATTTGTTGTAGAGAAAAACTTTTGATGGGGTTTTTCGTCCCTGCGAGGCGTTATCAATATCTAAATCTAAGTTGTAGAGCTTAACAAAACTTTATATATTCTTTTCAAAGCTAGATTTATTAGAGTTTTTTCATAATCAAAGCTTCACATAAATTTAGGTAGATTTAGCAAGCCGAGAAGCAAAAACTAAGAGTTAGAAATAGGTTAGCAATCTTGCGTTCATCCAGTTTGAGAAGATAATTTCCCATGACAACAAAACTATTTCAAACTCTAGCAGCAGCTACAACTTTAGCAGGTATTGTTACCACAGCTGGTGCTGCCAACGCAGCTTCACTTTCTTACACTACTCAATATCAATACAAGCCTACAAATGGCACAGTATCACCTGATGGTTTCTATAAGACAGATATCGAAGATATCATCAGCGTCCAAAAGTTCAACTCGAAACTAGGTACTCTCAAGAGTGTAACCATAGATTTTGTTGGTGGCTTGAAGGGAGATGCACGCTTTGAAAATAGAAGCAGCAGAAGTACTAATGTTTTAGTAGATCTTGCAGGTGAGTTGAAATTAGAACTACCAGAAGGTGTAGAACGATTCAACATCACTCCAACCCAGTCTTATAATTACAGAGTAGCTGCATTTGATGGAATCACAGATTTCGGTGGTGCTTCCGGCAGGACAGTTGATGGGCTGAGTGCTACTCTAGCACAAACAAAAACAGTCACCAGTAGCGAGGAATTTTTCCAATATTTCCTCGGTAAAGGAACAGCAGACTTTACTTTCAAGGCATTCGCTGACTCTAGAGTTGTTGGTTCAGGCAACTTCGACTCTCAAATTAACACCTATGCCGCCGCAAATTTGACTGTCACCTACGAATACGATCCCAAAGCTGTACCAGAACCTTCTGCTGCAATTGGTATCGGTTTATTCGCAGGAATTGGTTTGTTATCACAACGCAAAAAAAGCTGGCTGAAAGCATCTAACTAATTGGTTTTTCTAAAGAGGTGGGTTTTCTCTCCTTCTTAAATCTACTACTACCAATTAAGCACCAAAAAGCACATTTAATAGTTACAGAAATGTGCATCTGTTAGATTGCTGTTCATGCCGATCATTACTGTCAGAATCATCTTTTATTTAACTGTGAAAAACCCAGACTATAAAAGTCTGGGTTTTTATTTTGCTTGACAACTGCAACGCTTTTACTGAACCATATTGTGCCAATGCCTGTTACCCTCTAACTGGGAGTTCACAGATGAGAAATATATGTATATGGCATCGCCTGATGATCAGGCTATATCTACACAACACATAAAGTTGTTAGTTTTAGATATAGATGGCACGATTTCTGGAAAATCTAATACCTTAAGTATACCTGTCAAGCAAGCGATCGCCGCAGCGCAAGCACGAGGCATTCATGTTGCAATTGCCACTGGTCGTATGTATCGTTCCGCCTTACGCTTTCACCAAGAAATTGGCTCTAACCTACCATTAGCAGCTTATCAAGGAGCCTGGATTCAAGACCCAGCTAACCAGACAATACACCGTCATTTACCTGTGGCTAGAGAAATGGCATACCAATTACTAGACTATTTTGAACAACCTCAATGGCGAGCGCTTCTCTCTATCCACTTTTACATCAATGATCAACTTTATATCCGGGAGTTAACTAGAGAAACCAAAATTTATGCCCAAAGGTCTGGAATTACCCCAATTGCTGTGGGTGATTTACGTCATGTTTTAAATGAGTATGAACCAACAAAAATTTTAGCTTTGTGCGATGATACAGATGCAATTGACCAGTTACTAGGGAATTTGCGCCGCCAGTACACACCCGCAGAACTTTACCTGACAACTTCTGTAGCTACTTTCTTTGAAGCCACAAATCCTTCTGTTAATAAAGGTGTTGCTGTACGTTATTTTGCTGAAGAACTATTAGGTTTACAAAGAGATAATGTTATGGCTATTGGCGATAATTTTAATGATGTAGAAATGCTAGAATATGCGGGTATTGGTGTAGCAATGGGTAATGCACCAAAAGCTGTGCAGGCGATCGCACAATGGATAGCTCCTAATGTAGAGAAGGACGGAGCCGCGATCGCTATCAAAAAATTTTTACTATTTTAAAAGACGCTGTTTAAACTGTTGTACATCATGAAATCAGAAAGAACACCGACGACTGGCCGTGTTTCGTCTCGGTGTTCTTGCTGGTTCGCTCCTCACACAACAGAAAGTATAGTCGAACTACTTTTGTGCGTCAATAGCTGTAATAAAAATTGTTATATTTTCCGTCAGAAACACTACTGATGAATAGCACACTTATTCCTAACAAAATTGCGTAGCAGTGTTTTGAAAATCCAACTTCATAACTCTAAAGGAGCAGAAACTCCTAGTTTTTCTACTAGTAAAAATCTTAGCAACCTCTGAGTAACCATCACTAAACCCAGCCTAGCTTGAGCTAGTTCTTGTGAAGAAATTTTTACCTCACCCCAAATGCGACACTGACACCAGAAGTTTTCCAAAGCTTGACTCAACTTTATGCTGACTTTTTGCCAGTTAATTGCATCATCAACATTAGAACATACCAAGTCGTCCACTACTTGCACTAACTGAGCAATTAAATATCTCTCAGTTGGGTGATGCAGACAAAGTTGGCTCTCAAGACTCAACCAAGGTATTGGCTCTGGGAATACTAGCTGCCCAAAAGCTGGACTAGTATCTGGTAAAGGTTCCTTAAGTTTGATTAATCCCTCTCGATGACCCTGTAATACTAACGAACAGCAGCGTGCATGAGCGGATTGAACAGCAAAGATATTTGCAGGGTTTTGATTTTTAAATTTTGGAGTAATTTTTCCTTGTCCAATCTTTTCTTCTTGTCCCAAGCGCCCAACTGCTAGGTTTTGTAACCAAACTGCCAAACAAGATTGAGTTAATTCTAAATAAATCCAACCAGGTGGAACAATTTTGACAACAAAAACGTCGCCACTGGTCGCCGATAATTTAGAGCTGATACTATCGGCTATCTCCATAGTGGTGCAATTATGAGATTTTGATAACTGCTGTGCCACTCCTGAGATATATAATATTCTGCTATTATTTCTATCTTTGTATAGAGGAATTTTTTTTTCTTCTATGCATTGTATTTTTTGAATCAGCGTAAAATCACTGAGTACATTAAATAACTTGCTGTATAATAACTGTTTAATTGATATGTAATCGCTTATTATTAACCAACTATGCACTTAATATGATAAGAATAGCTTTTTACTTTTTCTTTAGCAGTCGCTCGTCATCTTTCTTTAGATATAAGTTTTATCTATATAAAGAAAAATGAGAAGAGCATAAAATTTAATAAAAATTGTATGAATAGTAAGTAAACTTTACTACCATCATTGTACAGTAAGAAGTATAACAAAAGAGTAGGGGCAGAATTGCTTTCTACTCTTTGGATGGCTGGCGCTGTTAGGCGTTAAGCCTACTCCGTCAACACAAAGACACTCCTTGCACCTTGTTTTATGACGTCTTTGTCTTCAGCCGAACGCTCTTTGTTACCTATGCAATCTCCATCCTCCTTTTCTGAGGCATCACGCCCTTTTTTGACTTGGCAACGTATTCTTGATTGGGCTCAAGAACACTACCGTTGCCGCACCTTTAGCAAAGATGAGCGCATTCCAGCTAGACCTGGATTGCTGTATTTGGTGCAAAGAGGTGCGATCCGCATGGTAGGCACTGCTCAAGTTAGTGCTACTGCCAGTCAGCTAACATCTCGACGCATCAACAGAACTCCAGAAGAAGCCTTCTTGGGTTTTGTGGGAGCGGGACAACCATTTGAAATTGTGGCTCAGTCACCATTCACGCTTCAGGCATACGCTCATGTTGATCAAACAGCGGTGCTGTGGATGTACTGGCATGATTTAGACAACTGGCCTCACTTCCGGCGCGAAGTTATGGATGCCTTTAGGTATCAGCATCAACGTAAATTGTTGTGGCTGAGTGCCTTAGGTCAGCGACGCACAATTGACCGACTCTTAGGATTCCTCACATTGTTAATTGAGGAATATGGCGAACCGGCAATGAGCGAAACTGATCCCGACGTAATTCGTGGCTATTGTCTGCCTTTCCCCCTAACTCATGCCCAAATTGGTAGCGCGATCGGCTCTACTCGCGTTACAGTTACTCGCTTAATGGGCAAATTGCGTCAACGAGGTTTAATCCTCACTCAAGGCGATAATCTCATTTGTCTGCCAGCTGAATCGATTAATAGAGCCAGCTAAGACGCATCCACCAAAGTTCCTGTAATGGCATATATCAGAACTTGACCCCGATCAGTCACCAGTAAGTTGGCGCAGCAACACCTCCTTACTGTTGGGTTTGACCAATCTGTTTGACCACCACAAACAGATTGTGCGTAATCGGGCATTGTCTGGATAAAAAAGCCTTTGTGTGAAGTTTGTTTCTTTTACAAGATATTCACAAGGGAAAAACAATAGTTCTTGGTAGGGAATTTATTGATGGTTTTGCTTGTCTCTCAACGGCAGGAACTAAGTTGAACATTGAAGATGATGCCTTTCTCTGGCAAAAGCGTAGTAGATCCTAGTAAAAATATCAGCCAACTTTTATAAAGTTTGGGTGGTCTTGAAAACACACTCAAAATTAGAGTCGAAAGTATTGATTGCCCAAGACTTCTTCAATGAAATTGTCTGTCTTGTTATTATCAGTGGTGCAGTGAAAATACATTTTACTCAAAAAATTGGAGCCTAACCCTAGGCTCCAATTGCCATTTTTGGCTGTGTAAATAATAAGTGTTGATTAGCGAAGTCTAACAAATCCTGCTTTAGCAATTAATTCTTGACCTTGATCTGTAAGTAACAAGTTGGCGTAAGCTTCTCCTGCTTCCTGATCACTTTGTCCATTTTGTTTAACAATGACAAATAAACGTCGGGTAATGGGATATTCACCAGTTTGAAATGCCTCTGTATTAAGTTGATTACGCTGTTGCGGACATTTTTCTGAGGGAATATAAGGTTTTTTGTAAGGTTCAACAAGTTTGTCTGATTGTCGTCCTATCGGTAAGGGTTTGATGCTACACTGTCCAATTACCTCCGGTGCAGAGGCATAGTAAATTGCGCTAGGATTTTTGGCTATTTCTTTTAAGGCGTTAGTTGTAGTATCGATAAATTGTACATTGCTACTAAATTTTTCTCCTCCTAACACGTTCTCTTCAAAAAACTCGATAGTTCCACTATCTTCTGGACGGCGAGAATATGGTGTTATAGGTAAATTTGGGCCGCCTAATTGTTGCCAATTAGTTATTTTGCCTGTATACACATCTTTCAGTTGGGCAAGGGTTAACCCAGCAAGATTGAGACTAGGGTGAACAGCGATCGCAATTCCATCAATTGCTACTGGAATTGCTTTGAGTGTAAATCCCAGTTGTTTTGCTTGTTCGTTTTCTTCTGGTTTCAGGGCGCGTGACGACTGCGAAAAAGCTAACTGATTACCCAGCAGCATTTTAATGCCAGTACCAGAACCGGGCGCAGCTTCAATCGGCTCTGTGTAACGTAGTTGAAATCTAGGCCAGACAATTGCCACTGCTGAATCTACTTGTTGGCGGATGGGAGCCCAAGTAGTACTACCTCCATAACTAAATAATCCTACCGGAACATTAGATATTTGGGAAAAAGTGTCAGTATTTGGCGTTTCTACTCGTGTCCTACTAAAAGAACTACCTTTTATGCCATAACTGTTAGAAAACCACCACAACAAACCACCCACTAGTCCTAAGGTGATTGCTAGTGTTAGAACCAAAACTGTAGTTTCATTAGTTCTATTTTGTTGTGTCATAATTGGTTTTGTAATTTTTTTACCCTGAAAGTAATTTCTCATTTTATGGGTAACTCTAGGTTAAAGTTTCGTTAAACTCTAATTCACCAGTTTCGATTCTGTTGGTAGACGAAAATTATACTTTGTATGATACATAGCAATCTGATTTGATTCCTGAAATTACTTAGGGGTGTAGGTAGAGGTATACCTGGCTTCGCAAAACTTAAATTAGGAGTCTGGTTTACAAATAAGCTAATAATCACAAAAGTTTGCTTGTTGAGACCGCAAGGGGAGCCAGCGCGCCCCTTGCGGGTTTCCCGACAGCCGCGCGACTGGCGTGGCAGGGGAGCCAGTGCGTTGCGGAGGTTCCCTCCGTTGTAGCAACTGGCGTGAGCAGGGGAGAGGGTTTGAAGTTTTTCCCCAAAATTTCAATTGTGCAACTTGTAAGCACAAAAGCTTATATCTACGTTTCATAACTTAGTTCTGTTGATTCCCACCAACCTATTTAGCCTTAGTTAAAACATCATAGATAATAATTTATATATAAGACGAAATAGTGTTGTAAAAGCAATAGCTATTAAGCTGCTTGCAACTGCTAATATCACTAGTTGTTGAATATCCAGTCCTGCCTGCAAGAAAGGAACAAAAAAGACAATAGCGAATGTAATTCCTGCAATAATTAATAAATCTGTTTTTTCAATCCAGCGTCTAGTTTGAGCAAAAATAATTAAGGCTAAAATCACAGATGTAATCATCAAAGTGATGATAGCTGATGGCAATAGACTAGATAGAGCGATCGCAATCAATGCACTTTCAAATCCGCTAAAGGCTGCTCCTGCTAATAACTCCCAAGTTGAAAAAGTGGAATGTGGCTGTATTACCTGCGGTTGGGGTGGCGTGTTTCCTAGAGTGGTTGGGGGTATTACTTGGGTAAAAAGTTCTGCTAGCACTTCCTCGGCTGATTGAAAGCGTTGACTAACCGCAGGCAGAAGCATTTTATCTAAAACATCAGCTAGGTGTGGGTTAATATTCACAAGCGATCGCCATGTCCACTGGTTGATCAGAGGATCGAATAGCTGGGTTGCTGATTCACCTGTGAGCAAAGTAACAGCCGTGACGGCTAAAGCATATAAATCTGTGCAGGGAAATACTTGATTCCCAGTCATCTGTTCTGGAGGTGCAAATCCTGCCGAATAAATGCCAGTTGATGAAGAAGCAACTGTACCTGATGCTACATTTGTTACTTGCTTAACTGCACCAAAATCGAGGAGAAATAATTTCCCATCCTGACGGCGCATAATATTAGAAGGCTTAATGTCTCGATGAAGAATGCTTTTGTCATGTACAAACTTGAGGATTTTGAGGATTTCCTGCAACAGGTATAAAATTTCAGCTTCCGAAAATTTTCCCTTTTGAGTTAATTCTTCCTCAAGATTTAGCCCATCAATATATTCTTGTACTAAATAAAAAAACTGTTCTTCGTGATTTGGCTGGGTGAAGCTAGGAACTGTAACTTGAAAAAAAGCGTATAATTCCGGTATTTGTTCGTGTTCTCTGCCTATTTCTGCTAAGACATCTGCTTCTCTTTCAAACAGTTGTTGTGCTATACGCAATTGATTTGAACTGATGTCTCCCGCAGGTTGGAACTGTTTGACCACACATGCACGGATTCCGGGAATGCGGCGATCGCGTGCGAGAAAGGCGGAGGCAAATCCTCCCCGACCCAGTAATTTGGTAGACATATACCTACCATCTAAGATGAGTGGCATACCGCAAGTAGCACAGTATTTTTGCTGCGCTGTTTTTAGCGTCGTCACATCATCCAAGTCGGCAAAATAGTTTTTCGGGCGGGGGCAGCGTGGACGGGTGCAGTAAGCTTCCATATTAGTTTTTCGTCAATAGTCCACAGTTAATAGTCAATAGCCTGTAGCCTTTAACTAATGACTATTGACTATTGACAAGTATTAGCCTTCGTCAGCGGAACTGGGTGTTGCTACATCTAATGTATTTACTACTAGCTTTTTTTGGGACAATTTTATCAGGTCTTGGTTCCATCCTGGAGTAGCAAACTGCGGTAATATTTCTTGACTAAAGGCCTCTGCTGCTTTGGATCTATAGCGATTGGGATTAAAAATCAGCCAGAGTGTGCGTTTGACGATTACGCCTTCAATTGGGGAACAGTGTAGCACACCCATTTGTAGTTCTTTGGCGATCGCCGATGTCGAAACGAAGGCAGCCCCTAAGCCTGATTGCACGGCATTTTTGATTGCTTCTATGGAGTTTAGTTCCATTTCTATCTTAAAACGCCTGGTATCAATCTCGCAGCGTGCTAGTACTTGATCGATGACTTTGCGAATAGTTGATTGCGAATCTAACGCAATAAATTGTAATTTATATAGGTCTTCTTTTTGAATTGTTTCAAGTTTAGCAAAGGGATGAAAGACAGGTAAAATCAGCGCTAGTTCATCCTCTGCATAAGGAATAATTTCCAAAGATTCTGCTAATTCACCCGGAATTTCACCACCGATGATTGCCAAATCCACTTGTCCGTTAGCTACACTCCAAGCAGTCCGGCGAGTCGAATGAACGTGCAATTGGACTGCGACATCTGAATATTTTTGCCGGAACATCCCAATCATTCTGGGCAATAGATAAGTCCCGGTGGTTTGAGAAGCACCGACAATTAATGTACCGCCTTGGAGATTTTGCAAATCCTCAATAGCTCGACAGGTTTCTTGACACAGACTCAGGATTTTTTCACCGTAACTTAAAAGTAGATGCCCTGCTTCGGTTAATTGTGCGCGACGGCCACCACGGTCGAATAGGGGAACATCCAGCTGCCGTTCGAGGTTCTGCACTTGCAAACTGACGGCAGGTTGGGAGACGTAAAGACTATCAGCGGCGCGCTTGAAGCTCCCTTCTACAGCGATCGCTTTTAGGATACGTAACTGATCTAAAGTGAAAGGAAGGTCAGACATAAGGCTCAACCCACAAACTTTGAAAGGAGCGGCTTTGGCAATAAATCGGGTTTGATCACTGTATAGTGAGTGATGATTTATTGCCTCTTAAAACTTGAAGACTTGACTCGAAAAAAACAGTACTACTGCATCTTGACTCAAGTCCCCTTTGAATACTTTGTGTTATTGGTTGTACTGTATTAACTTTTGTTTAAATAACTTCACCCATGTCTACGATGCCCAATCCTTGGTTTACTCCCAGTCATTTTGTCATGTTGGGGTTACAATTTGCTTTTGCGATCGCCCACAGTGGCGGGGCTGCTTTACGTCCATTGGCTGAGAAGCACATAGGAGCAAGGCTTTATCGCATTTTGTTTGCATTAGTTAGTTTACCTTTGGCTGTCATCTTAATTATTTACTTTTTTAACCACCGCTATGATGGCTGGCCAATTTGGCAGGTACAAGGTGTACCAGGGATACAGGCTGTAGTTTGGGTGTTGTCAGCAATTTCGTTTTTATTTTTGTATCCTGCCACCTTCAATCTACTAGAAATTGCTGCTCTTCAAAAGCCCCAAGTCCATCTGTACGAAACAGGAATAATTCGGATTACCCGTCATCCTCAGATGGTAGGACAAATTATTTGGTGTGTGGCTCATACTTTGTGGTTGGGGACTAGTTTTACCCTGGTAACATCTGTAGGATTGATATTACATCACTTATTTGGAGTTTGGCATGGTGATCGCCGCCTGTCTCAACGCTACGGAGAAGCTTTTGAACTTGTAAAACAAAGAACTTCCATCATTCCCTTTAAAGCAATTCTTGATGGCCGTCAATCTATCAAATGGCAGGAATTTATCCGTCCCGCCTATTTAGGAGTAGCTCTTTTTGTGGCTCTGCTATGGTGGTCACATCCCCTGTTAATAGTAGCAACTAGTAAGATCGGCTGGTGATTTTTGCTGATCCCTACTATCAACAAAAAATCCGAGGAAGTAAAAATTTCTGCTTATCAATTGCTGCCAAATCAATGTACGATCAATTCAAATAGTTGTCAGTGGGGGTAAGCTTAGCCAGTTTAATTTTTATATAGTGATAAGTCGTTTGCCTTGGTGGAGAATTTAATGGCACAGTATTCTCAACACTCTCTATAGTAGCGGCAATCAGGAATTAAAAAATCAAAAAGCCTTCGTGACAGTCGCGCTGGCTTTTTTATCAGAGTTAAAATCAAAGCGGAAGTAGTTGTGTAATCATCGTTAATCCTGAATGCTTCTATAGATAGGTGCTGACTGGGTTGCCAATTCTCCCTGCTGATAGCTAGTTTGATATTAAAACCCTATAATTTTCGAGGCGTCATGGTGTTGTTGGTTAGTGAGCGGACATTTACTCAAGAAGTTTTAGAATCACCAGTACCTGTTTTAGTGAATTTTGAAGCACCTTGGTGCGGCTTATGCCGCATCATTCACCCTTTATTGTTGCAATTTAAATCTCAATGCGGAGAGCAAATTAAATTGGTTGGAGTTAATGCTGATGAAAACTTCAAGCTATCTAACACTTATCGTCTAAAGTCACTACCCACTTTACTTTTAGTAGAAAACGGGAGCATCCGACATCGCCTAGAAGGTTTTCGTGGCAGAGACGATTTACGTCTAGCGTTAGAAGAAATCAAGCTCACCTATACCAACCGTTCTAAAACATACAATCATCCCCAAACGGCAGATTTAGAATGTCGTACAGCATAATAACAGTTATTTGTCAATAGTCAACAGTCAATAGTCATTAGTTCAAGATGCTATTGACTTTTGGCTATGGACTATTGACTAAGTGCAAATCTAAAACCATGCTTAATTACCCCACCCAATCAACCTTGGGTGGGGTATTTTATCATCAGGGGTGTGTGTCACAATTATTAACAGTTCCGACCTGGACAGTTGCCTGCGGAGGACAGCCACCGCAAAACTGTCCTAAGCTAGTCAAGAATTCTAAAATTACGCGTCAGTGATGGAAGCAATCTATGAATATGCCTGGCTGATTCCGGTGTTACCTCTTTTAGGGGCAATGCTGGTCGGTTTGGGATTAATTTCGATAAATCAGGTGACTAATCGCCTGCGAAAACTCAACGCTGTGTTGATTATCTCCTTGATGGGAGCAGCGATGGGCTTGTCGTTTGCCTTGCTGTGGAGTCAAATTCAAGGACACCCGACTTATCTCCGTACCTTGGAATGGGCAGCAGCAGGGAATTTCCACCTGAGCATGGGCTACACTATTGACCATCTGACAGCCCTCATGCTGGTAATTGTGACAACCGTAGCCTTTCTAGTCATGGTTTACACTGATGGCTACATGGCACATGATCCAGGATATGTAAGGTTTTACGCTTATCTGAGCTTATTTGGCTCTTCGATGTTGGGTCTGGTGGTTAGCCCCAACTTAGTGCAAATTTATATATTCTGGGAACTGGTAGGGATGTGTTCCTACTTGCTGGTCGGCTTCTGGTACGATCGCAAGTCAGCAGCAGATGCAGCCCAAAAAGCATTTGTGACCAACCGCGTCGGCGACTTTGGCTTGTTACTGGGCATTTTGGGGCTATTCTGGGCAACAGGCAGCTTTGACTTTCATGTGATGGGCGATCGCCTCGCTCAACTCGTACAATCAGGGACTGTGAGCAATTTCCTCGCCGTTCTGTTTGCGATATTAGTCTTCCTAGGCCCAGTGGCGAAATCGGCGCAATTTCCCCTACACGTCTGGCTACCAGACGCGATGGAAGGCCCGACACCCATTTCTGCCTTAATCCACGCCGCAACAATGGTGGCAGCGGGTGTGTTCCTGGTTGCCCGGATGTACCCTGTTTTTGAACACGTTCCAGCGGCTATGAACGTCATTGCCTTTACAGGGGCATTTACGGCGTTTTTAGGGGCATCGATTGCGATTACGCAAAACGACATCAAAAAAGGCTTGGCATACTCCACCATCTCCCAGTTGGGTTACATGGTCATGGCAATGGGAGTAGGCGCTTACAGTGCTGGTTTGTTCCACCTGATGACTCACGCTTATTTCAAGGCGATGCTGTTCTTGGGTTCCGGTTCTGTGATTCACGGGATGGAAGGAGTCGTCGGTCATGACCCTGCTTTAGCCCAAGATATGCGCTTGATGGGCAAACTACGGAAATATATGCCGATTACAGCCATTACCTTTTTGATTGGCTGCTTGGCTATTTCCGGTATTCCGCCTTTTGCTGGTTTTTGGTCAAAAGATGAAATTCTCGGCAAAGCCTTTGCAGCAAATCCATTTCTGTGGATAGTTGGCTGGCTAACTGCTGGGATCACGGCTTTCTATATGTTCAGAATGTATTTCATGACATTTGAAGGCAAATTCCGGGGTACTGACGAGAAAATCAAAGATAAGCTCAAGAAAGCAGCAACTATCATTCTCGAATTAGAAGCTGAAGAACCAGCCCCGACTTTTGGCCCTGGGGCCATGAAACACGGTGAACTAGCTGCGACAGGAGACCATCACGGTTCTCATAGTCATCACAGCGATTCACCCCATGAGTCACCGTGGACAATGACCTTGCCCTTAGCAGTGCTGGCAGTGCCTTCGATTTTGATTGGTTTATTGGGAACTCCCTTTGCCAATTACTTCGAGGAATTTATTTACTCACCTAACGAAACCCTCACCGAAGTGTTAGAAAAAGCCGCCGAGTTTGAACCGACGGAATTTTATATTATGGCGGGCGCTTCTGTGGGGATTTCCTTGATTGGGATTACCTTGGCTTCCTTGATGTACTTGCAAAGGAAAATTGACCCAGCTGCGATCGCTGCTAAAATTAAACCTCTGTACGAGCTATCCCTCAACAAGTGGTACTTTGATGATATTTACCATCGCGTCTTTGTTCTTGGCTTGCGTCGCGTAGCTAGACAAGTCATGGAAGTTGACTTCCGCGTTGTGGATGGTGCTGTCAACCTGACAGGCTTTTTCACCCTTGTCAGCGGCGAAGGGCTGAAATATTTAGAAAACGGTCGCGTACAATTCTATGCCTTGATTGTGTTTGGCGCAGTTTTAGGCTTGGCGATCGTTTTTGGGATTACCTGATTTTAATAAGGGTGGGCGACTGTCCGCCCTTAAGTTTTTTAATTTTGAGAGTCTAATTTAGACTCCTTTTTTTTGGCTGATTCGTCAGTTACAATCGATAAGGTAATCTAACCATCAAATTTTTAGTGAAATGGTAGAACCTACTATATGGTCTGATTTCGCAAAATTTTTAGCCTAATTCAGCCAACTTTTTCTTAGCCAACTCCCGCACCTGCTCATCTGGGTCATTGGCGGCGCGATCGCGCAACAATGGTAAAGTTTGCGGATGATGGGGATATTGTTCGATAATTGCTTCTAATGCGACTTGGCGAGGATTATCTTGAAAACTATATTCCCGCGTAAAGGGGTCATTAACAGCACAGACGTAAAACACCTCAAATAAGTCAAGTTTGTTTTTAAAACCCCTGGCTAACTCTTGCACCGCAACTTGTCGGACATTGGATGATTTATCAACTGTGGCGCGTTTCTTCAGGATGACGAAAGTATCAGGATCGTTTTTGAATCTTCTGGCTAATTCTTGAACAGCGACTTGGCGCACATCTGCATATTTATCAGATGTAGCATGTTTTTTCAGGATGGGGAGAATATCGGGGTCATCAGTGAAATTCTTGGCAAGTTCTTGCAATGCAGTGCGGCGGACGTATTCATTATCATCAGTTGTGGCGCGTTGTTTGAGAATTAGTAAGGTATCGGGGTGATTTTTGAACCCCCTAGCTAATTCTTGGACGGCGGCGCGGCGCACATCGGAATATTGATCGGCGATCGCGCGTTGTTGCAAAATAGACAAAGTATCAGGATCATCTGGAAATCCCCTAGCCAATTCCTGCACGGCGGCACGTCGCACATACTGATCGTTATCAGCACTGGTACGCTGTTTTAACCAATGCAAAATTTCCGGTGCTTCTTTGAACACCCTAGCTAATTCCTCGACTGCTGTTTGTCGCACACCAGAATATTTGTCAGCTATGGTGCATTGTTTGAGGATGGAGAGAGTTTCAGAATCATCTTTAAAACTTCTGGCTAATTCTTGGACGGCGGCTTGACGCACATATTCATTCTCATCGGTGATGGCGCGTTGTTTAAGGATAGAGAAAGTTTCAGAATCATTTTTGAAACTTCTGGCTAATTCTTGGACGGCGACTTGGCGCACAGTCCAGTCATCATCGGTGGTGCGTTGTTTTAGCCAAGAAAGAGTGTCTAAGTTATCTTTAAACCCTCTGGCTAATTCTTGGACTGCTACTTGTCGCACTGTGCCAGAATTATCAGCAGTGACACGCTGTTTCAGCCAGTGTAAAATACCGGGTTTGTTTTTAAAACCTCGTGCTAATTCTTGGACAGCGGCTTGGCGCACATATTCATTCTCATCTGTGGTGGCGCGTTGTTTTAGCATGGGGAGAATTTCCAGATCATCTTTGAAATTTCTCGCTAATTCTTGCAATGCTACTTGTCGCACAGTCCAATCATTATCTGCAATCGCCCGTTGTTTCAGCCATACCAGAGTATCAACATGATCTTTAAAACTTCTCGCTAATTCTTGCACTGATGTCCGCCGCACATCTTCATGTTCATCAGCATTCGCAAGTTGTTTTAGCCAAACTAAAGTATCAGCATCATCTTTCCAAGTCGTAGCTACAGATGTCACTGCTTTAGTCCGGATTTCTTGAACTAATTTAGTTTCTTCCTCGTCTCGATAAGGTTGGTAATAATAACCAAGGTCATATTTAGTTAAATCTTTCAGCCGATTCAGTAATTTAGTTGCTGTGGTTGTCACTAACAACCTATTTCTTACTTCTGCAAGGCACTTAGCAGCTAGAAAAAGATTGATAAATTTTTCTGCTTCTCCATTTTGTGCCATTAAATATTCCAGAATTTCGCAAACAAACCTCGGCTCAATCATCCCAGTAATCAGGCGCAACACTTCATGCCAAGTTTCATACTGCCAATGCTTACCAAACACTTCATTATTCAATTCTTTAATAGAAAGTGTTTGGGTTTCTTTAAACTGCCAAACAAACTCCCATGCACAGAAATATTCTAAAAAAGTACGATGTACAAAAGCATAGTAATCTGCACCTAAAAAACACAACATAAAATTGCGAGTTCGTAATTGATTAATCATCACTCTCGCAACTTTTATCGGATTCTCAAATTCGATATTTTTTAAATAACGAATCAAAATCTTTTCTAAATCATGAACATTAATTAAATTGCCGGTTAAACCTTTAGCGCTAGTTTGCATATGATAAGCAACTTGACGCAACATAGCTTGCTTATCTTTATAATCAATAGTTTTTGGATCGAGGCGCGAATCTTCTACTAAAGCACGTTCTACATCCCATTGATGCAGCAGCACCCGTGATGCTTGTTCATAAAGTGTTGCTCTATCTCGTGGCAATTCTTGGTTACGATTGAGAATTGCCATCATCGTTAATAAAAGTGGATTTCCTGCTAATTCAGCAATCGATTTTGAAGTATCAATTGCTCTTTGCAAGCGCTCACGTTTACGTAATTTATCTTCTGTATCATTAAAAGTTAACTCATGCCAGCGATTGATAAAATCTTGAATTTGTTCTGGTTCTAAATCTTGTAGCATGAAATGGCGAAACTCAGCATCTCGCAACCGTTGTGGTTTATAGCCAATCACGCGAGAAGTTACAATTACCCGCACATTGGGATATACATTAGTAAAACGATGAATATCTGTAATTACATCCTCTCGCTTTCCTAGTTCAAAAACTTCATCTAAACCATCAAACATCACTAAAGCATTCCCAGTTTTTAAATGTTCGTGAAGTTGATGTTGATTAAGATGATGAACTATCCCACTACATTTATGAAAAAACTCTAAAAAATTACTGCATTCGTTATTCTCTCTTCTTCTGATATAAGTGCGTAACTCGATTAATAAAGGAATAGGTTGAAAAATGATGTTATTCAGTGGCGTTGCAGCCCAATTCAACGCTAAAAATTGCAATAAGGTTGATTTTCCTGAACCTGGATCACCTAAAATAACTATATATTTATAAACTGGATTATTGATAATATCTAAAACAGAAACTATAGGTTGTTCAAAATAAACTCTGCGGTAGCCCTCTAACTCTTCTAGTAAAATTTCTGCTTCTATTTGATTGGTGTCTCTGAGTTTTTTGAGATGTTCTTTGGGTAGTTCATGCACTTGTGGTAAAACTTGATGAACTTCCCGTACATTCTGGGCAATAAACATTCGCCATAATTTTAATTCATTATAAGCATAGCCAGTTGTATCTAAACTATCTAATTTTAGGTTTCCGTAGCGCTCATATAATCCTTCTTGATATCTTTGTAAGTCAAAATATGTTGGAATGCCAGCCATTTCTTGCAGACTTTTGTTAACTTCCTCTAAATGTTGACTGTCTAAAAGAGAGCGTAACTTATCTGACTCTCTAATAATTGCTTTAACTTTTTTTACATATCTTTTAGTCAGTCTTTCCCACTCGAATTTTGGAGGTAAAGTAGGTAAATTCATCTCATACCAAGTATGGAAAAGTACTTGAGCATCTAAAGATTGACAATCTGCTTGGAAAGGATAACCTAGAATCTCTTGGAAAAATTGATTGCTAATAAAATTTTTTAAAGTTTTAGTATACTGCTTTAGTTCTAGTTCTTCTATGTCTGCATCTTCTAATTCCTGCTGCATCAATTCTAAAAATTCCTTTAATGCTTTGCCAGCAGCAATTTCAACATCTTCCTTTTTGAGTTGCTGTAAAATGTTTTTTGGGATACATTTTAATAAATCTTTAGCCCAATCTTTTGTTACGTCTTTTGCTAATTCCTCAAAAATCGGTTTAAAAGCAAACCCGACAGCTTGAGTTACGCCCCAAACAGCCAACCAATCTACTATCATAATCGCGTTTATCCAGTTTTAAACTTCGAGGAGATCCAACCGTTTCAGAAATTTTTACTTACAAGCTAAAAAGCAAAAGATTATCAGCATTTTTCTCTAATTAGCACTTTACATCTCATTCTATCTAGCTACTTATATATTTTAGAATAATTGAATATATTTTATTTCAAACTTTGGATTTATATGTAAATTTAATTATTTTTGTTTGTGTATAAAATATTATTAAAATAATAGTAACAA
This sequence comes from Nostoc sp. CHAB 5844, assembly GCF_020829595.1. GTDB lineage: Bacteria > Cyanobacteriota > Cyanobacteriia > Cyanobacteriales > Nostocaceae > Nostoc_B. The sequence goes on along the minus strand of NZ_JAIVFW010000014.1, from coordinate 49,392 downwards.
CCGAAAATTTAATATTAATTAGCAGGTAGGGTAGGTATTCTCAGTCTAACTCTTAATTAAGATAGAATATAGTGGTGAATGCTCATACAGATATCTAAGTTTTTACCAAAATCAAATATGAGTCCTAATATTACGCTAATAATATTTCTGCACTAAGAGTTATGACTTTATCCGGATTGATTAGCATCCACCAAGAACAAATAATTGGTAGATGCACCTTGATCTTCAACTCCCCTAGCTGGCTAACACTGGCTGGGGGATTTTTTATGCTGAACATTTATTCTTGTGAGTAAGCTTTTGTGCTTACAAGTTGCACAATTGAAATTTTGGGGAAAAACTTCAAACCCTCTCCCCTGCTCACGCCAGTTGCTACAACTCTTGGAACCTCCCTTCGGGTGACGCTCAAGAGCGTCGAAGATCGCTGCGCTAACACAGTTGCCTGATGCCACTTGCTCCACTTGGGGAGACCCCAAGTGGAGCAAGTGGCTCCGGAGGGAAACCCTCCCTCCGCACTGATTCACCGCAACGCACTGGCTCCTCTGCTCAAGAGCCACGCCAGCGCGCGGCTGTCGGGAAACCCGCAAGGGGAGCCAGCGCTCCCCTTGCGGTCTCAACAAGCAAACTTTTGTGATTATTAGCTTATTTTATCCGGTTAAGGGCGATCGCAAATAGAACAAATAATTGGTAGATGCACCCTGATAACTAACTCCCCTAGCTGGCTAACACCGGTTGGGGGATTTTTTTTGGAGTTATGGCAAGAATTTTATCCGGGAATCAGCAATTAAACATAGAACAAATAATTGGTAGATGCACCCTGATAACTAATTCCCCCGGCGGCTGCCACCACTGGGGGATTTTTTTGTTGATTGCAAACATCATTGCAGCTGATTCGCAAGGTGCAGATATGAAGGCACAGTTGGTTTGTGATATCATTCCTAAATCATTTGTGAGAAATAACAGTCAACACAAAAATTCTCACAAATCAAATAGGCTTATCTTTGCCAACCTACTAATCCCACCATTTCCAATGCTTCGGCCACTTGTGGATGCAACGTGCAGTACCAGACATCCGCAAAACTCCACTCAACCAAGAGTGCAGTCGGAAATGGCGAACCATCAGCGTGAGTTGGCAAAGAGCAATTTAAGTATTTTGTCAGCAAGCAGCCAAGTCTGGCATATTGCAAGTTAACTGCGCCGTAATGATCATAACTAGCCGCTTTAGCTAATTCTGAGGTTGTGGTAGTCCGATTAGGAAAATGATAATGAGCTACTAACATAGCTCGGTGTCCTGCTGTGAGGTTGGCTTCAATAGCAGTAAAAGCTTCGGCATATTCCTCGGCTGAAGGGAGAAATTTATCGATGTGAGAGTCAGGAGTATCAATTACCTCCTCCATGTCATCCAAGGCAGCCGCAATGAGTTCACTACAGAAAGCGCTTTTAGTGTACCCCATCAGTTGAGCCAGTTTTTCTAAGCGCGAGTTGTCAGTGGGTACGAGTGTTACAGAAAACCTGACAGACTCTTCCTGGCACTGCAACATCTTGTGTGCTAATCTTTGAACCTTAGTCATAATCGCAAAATGCACCAAAATAATTCATCATTTTTAACACCAGTATTTATAGTGGTCAAATTCTGCGGAGTGTGCATATTAAATTTGGTTAGGATTACCCAGAAAGCTGGTATGAGACAGGGTGTAGGGTGTAAGTAAACAAAACCCTTACACCCCATCTCAACAACTAATTTTTGTACGTAAGTCTCATTCTCTTTAGCCAGTGCGTTGCGGTGAGCAGTCCGTTGGGGAGACACTGCGTTGCGCGGGTTAAGAGCGTTGAAGCAAGTGTCGTCGGCTTTGCCTACAGTCACGGAACTGCGTTAGCGCAGCGATCTTCGACGCTCTTGAGCGTCACCCGAAGGGGGGTTCCAAGCGTTGTAGCAACTGGCGTTTGAGGAACGAAACCCAACACCTCAAAGGCTTGTAAATGTTGGGGTTCACTGCGTTCAACCCAACTTACGCATTTGTTTCATTTTTTTATGGAATTGGTATCACTTTAGTTCTATGCAGCTATCTCTTCTAGCTGCTGAGAATTTTGCTGGAGCAGTTCAGTAATTCTCTCGGCTGGTGCAGGGATACCAAAGTAATATCCTTGACCTTCTTGACATCCACGGTTTTGTAAATACTCTAGTTGTTCTTGAGTTTCTATACCTTCTGCTGTGATTTTCAATTGGAGGCTTTTAGCTAAAGCAATGATGGCATCTGTGACGGCGGCGCTATCAGGATTAGATGTGACATCTTGCACAAATGAACGGTCAATTTTGAGCATATTTACAGGGAAGCGGTTCAAGTAGTTCAACGAAGAATAGCCAGTGCCGAAGTCATCTAGCGCTATCCATACCCCTAGTTCACGTAATTGTTTGAGGGTTTTCACAGAGCGCTGAATATCGCCCATCAAAAAGCTTTCAGTGACTTCTAATTCCAAGTAAGATGCTGGTAATTCAGTCTCTTGTAGAACTTGTTTGACAACCCCTACTAAGTTTGGTTCTTCAAACTGTCGGGCTGAGAGGTTGACTGACATCCGAATTGGCTCTATACCTGCTAACTGCCAAGCACGATTTTGAGCGCAGGCGGTGCGTAACACCCATTCCCCAATGGAGACGATTAAACCATTGTCTTCGGCAATTGGGATAAACTTGGCTGGAGAAACCAAACCTCGTGTAGGATGCTGCCAACGTACTAATGCTTCGACGGCGGTTATTTGTCTGCTATGTAAATCAATCAGGGGTTGGTAGTAAACTACCATTTCTCCACGCTCTAATGCGCCGCGTAACTCGTTTTCTAGTGCTAGTCGCTCTTGCAATTGAGCGTTAATTTCTGGGGAATAGAAGCGATGTTGACTACGCCCTTGCTGTTTTGCTTGGTACAGTGCGATGTGAGCTTGTTGCAGTAGTTGATCTACGTGATTGCGATCGCCTAAATTATTAATTGTGATCCCAATACTGGCTGTGATGTGAATCTGCTGTCCATCGATAAAGAAAGGTTTGGATACTGTACTTAGGAGTAACTGCGACAGTTTGATCACACTCTCAAAGGAAAGTATATCAGTGTGAGCGATCGCAAATTCATCTTGGCTCAGATAAGCAAGGATATCTGTTTGAGCCATACAATTTGTTAAACGTTGGGCAACTGCTCTTAAGAGCAAATTTGATTTTTCATGCTCCAACCCGTGACTTATAACTGTAAAGTCATCAATGCCCAGCAAAAGTACGGCTATAAGCTGCTGATGGTTTTGAGATTGTGATATGTTCTGATAAAGGCGATCGCGAAATAAATCTCGATTTGGTAGTCCTGTAAGATTGTCATAATTAGTAATTTGATGAATCAACTCATCTAATTTATGCAGAGTTTGTGAAGTATCTGCCATTAATGTACCCGCCTCATCTGCAAATTCTGTAGGCAATTCTGGTAATTTTTTAGTATGAAAATAATCTTGCAATGCAACTGATGTCAAAATCACAGGAGACAGCAGATAACGCAGAGCATAAAGTGTTGCGGCTGTCCCTGCAAGTGTCGCCAACAAAGCAATTAGCAACACTCGTACTGCCATTTCCCAAGAATAAGAGTTAGACGTAACAAAACAGAATAATAAAGTGAGCAATGGTACATGAGTCCCTAAAAATGCCACCAACATGATTTTGGCTGTATAACTATTCTTGAGCAATCGAAATTTAGCTAGAAATGAATATAGATAAAGTTTGTGATTCCGCTTCATAGATTCTGTTTGAGGGTAGATAGTCAGCAAATTAGGTACTAAGTTTTTTTTGGGCAAACAAATTCAAGAATTTGCCATCCTGAATCCAAAAAAACAAAGTAATTTAGGAACTTTTATTATGTTTCCCAATCCATCTATTCAGCTTATAGAATTTTATCTATTTTTTGTGTAAAGCTAAATCCATAGCTTATTTCAGTACTAAAATTTGATTAGTAAAATTACTGATTAATATATAAATTTTCTGACTTTTCACGTCATGTGGAAAAGCCGACGAAAAACCTAACCCCCTAGCCCCCTTCCCGACGCGGGAAGGGGGAAGATTCAAAGTCTCTCTCCTTGTAGGAGAGAGATTTAGAGAGAGGTTTTCCAGATCCCGTGAAAAGTCAGATAAATTTTAGATGAATTATTATTGACGAAATTTGGTTGGATAGAAGCGATCGCCAACAATCTGCACAGATTTTCTTCACTTAAAAACCACTTTAGCTACCATCCCTGTACAAATCTCATACCGCAGTGCTAAACAATTTCTGCTAACAGGCATGTGAAACGCAGAGGATGTTAGGAGTATGTAAAAACTTATATCAATACCAAATTTACCAGCCAATATTCAGCAGCCAGCAAAACAAGCAGTTACACCCTTCGGCTAGGATTAATATCGTGTCCGGTGAAAGACTTATCATTAAGGCAGCTTCAGGTGCAGAGGAGCAGAGGAGCAGGGGAGCAGAGGGGAGGGGTTTTTGGGTTCTCTGTATAGATTCGGGAATTATAACTAATTACCCGGACATGATATAACAGAATTTTATTTTGAATTTTGAATTTTGAATTTTGAATTGATTCATTAGTCGGATAAGTTTAACATTTGGCATGATTTTGATGCACGATAAAGATGTTGCGATTGCGATCTCCAACTCGTTCATAGATAAATTTATCAACGCTTTGCATAGTCAAGTAAATTCCTAAACCACCTTCTAACCTTTGTTCTAAAGGCTGACGCAAATTTTCCGGGGCTGATTGTTGAGTGGGATCGTAGAGTTCACCAGTATCTTCCAAGAAAATTTTTAAACCTTGCTCATCAAAATGCGCTTGCACAGTTAAGAAACTTGGGAGTGTTGCTTTTTGATAACCATAGACAATAGCATTAGTGGCAATTTCATCTACTGCCAAGCGTAAGTTGTAAGCGGTTTTTTTATCCAACCCCGCGATAGATGCTGCTGTCATTACATATTCAGCGATCGCTTTTAATGATTCTAATGTCCCAGATACAATTAGAGGTTCCATAGTGTATGCTTAGTATACTAAAAAATACTTTGGACTGTGTAATCCTTAATACAGTCCAAATCATGACTAGGGACTAGTGATACTGTCAGAACTTACGCAGTAATACGAAAAATCAAGGGTTTTAGCAAGGGTGTAGGAGTGTAGGTGTATAGGTATTCAAAATCTACAGAACTTATGCAGTAATACGAAAAATTAAGGGTTTGGTCAGGGTGTAAGGGTATAGGGGTGTGAGAGTATAAATCAGCCTAACCCATACACCCAGTCTCAACAGCATATTTTTCTGCGTAAGTCTTATAGGCGTATAGATGTTCAAAACCTTTACACCCAGTTTCAACAGACAATCTTTGTACTTAAGTCCTGTTTAGGATAAGAATACTTGATCGTCAACATACTCATCCACAAAAATCACTGATTGATCGAATCCTGTCTTCTTCAAAGTTTCGATGATCGGCTCTTGCAGTCCCACCATATATATATCAACATTGACTCCCATTTTTTGTTTCGCAAAAATCAGGACTCGTAAACCAGCACTGGACATATAATCCAACTTCTGCGTCATCAGAACCAGTTTTTCGGGATTTGTCGCCGCAGCTTTTTCCACTTCCGTCTTGAAAAGTGGTGCAGAACTAGCATCCAATTCTCCAGAAACAGTGATTATAGCCGTAGGTTCATTGATTTTTAATGTTGTGTTGAATGACATTATCTTCTGCTACTTTTTGAGAATGAAAATTTGAATTCTTGATTCTAAATCACTTGCTCACTAGAATAACTACAGAGCGATCGCCTATCAGAAATCCTTGCTGATTAGCCAAAATTCTCTCTTTACCTGCTTCCCAACTATCAGCTGGTGGTATAGCACCAGTATTAGCAAAGACATACCAATTCATTCCTGCCGGCAATCCAGGGATTTCAAACCAGTATGTCTGCCAACTCATATTCATAGCTACATAAATGTAGTTATCAACAACCGCCCCTTGCTGAGTGTGTTTGCTGTACACCATAAATGCGAGAACCCGACTATCGTCCGACCAATCAGCATTCCAAGCTTGAGTTCCATGCCAGGTAATGTCAGCATAGCCACCATTGACATCATCTTGGTTTTGAAAGTGGTAACGATTTCGCAGCACAGGATTAAGTTTACGAAAAGCAATGCAATTTTGAAAAAACCGCCACAAATCGCTATTAATTTCTAATAATCTCCAATCCAGCCAATTTAATTCATTGTCGTGGCAATAAGTATTGTTGTTACCATTTTGGGTGCGCCCCATTTCATCCCCCATCAAAATCATCGGCACACCTTGGCTGACCATTAACATCGCCACAGCATTTTTAATTTGCCGCTTTCGCAAAGCATTAATATCTGGATCATCAGTCGAGCCTTCCCAACCACAGTTCCAACTGTAGTTATCGTTGCTACCATCATTGTTATTTTCACCATTGGCTTCGTTGTGCTTGTCGTTATAAGAAACCAAATCCATCAAGGTAAACCCATCATGGCAAGTAATAAAGTTAATAGATGTTGCTGGCCCGCGACCTTCCCAAGCATAGAGATCAGGCGAACCTTGTAGTCTTTGCGCCATCTCCCCTACTTGTCCCGCATCACCTTTGAGGAATTTGCGAATACAGTCACGATACTTGCCGTTCCACTCTGCCCAACGACCAAAAGCAGGGAAAGAACCTACCTGATAAAGTCCACCCGCATCCCAAGCTTCAGCAATCAGTTTACACTTACCTAAAATCGGGTCAAATGCTAGAGTTTCCAACAACGGTGGGTTTTTCAGCGGCGCACCGGAGGAATCACGCCCTAAAATCGAAGCCAAATCAAAGCGGAAGCCATCAATGTGATATTCTGCTGCCCAATAGCGCAGGCAATCCAAAACAATATTCCGAACAATAGGGTGATTACAGTTTAAAGTATTACCGCAACCAGAAAAGTTAAAATAATACCCCTCTGGGGTCAACATATAATAAGTCTTATTATCAATACCGCGAAACGAAATATAAGGGCCATGCTCGTTGCCTTCCGCAGTATGGTTAAAAACAACATCTAGAATTACTTCAATGCCATTTTTGTGCAATTCTTTAATTAAGGTTTTGAGTTCATCCACTTGCATCCCAAATTTACCTGTAGCTGCATAACCAGCCTTGGGTGCAAAAAAGCCAACGGTACTGTAACCCCAATAATTTAACAGTATTTCTCCCGTTTGGGGATTGAGACGGCTGTTTTCAAACTCATCAAATTCATAAATAGGCATCAATTCAATCGCATTGACACCCAGCTGTTTCAGGTAAGTAATTTTTTCGCGGATACCTGCAAATGTTCCCGGATGCTTGACCCCAGCGGAAGCGTGACAAGTAAAACTGCGGACATGCATTTCATAGATAATCAAATCCTCTGGTGCAATTTCTAGCGGATGGTCATCTTCCCAATCAAAATCTTCAACAGCAAGATGGCCACGATGTTGGTAAATATCTTCCCGATTTGGTGTTTTTCTCCAGATATCTCGCCCTCCGATGACCTTGGCGTAAGGATCAATTAGGATTTTATTTTTATCAAACCAGTGTCCTTCTTGAGGATTGAACAAACCATCCATCCTGTAACCGTATTCGATATTTTCATAATCCAAATCAAATACCACCATACTGTAGACATAACCTATGCGAAATTCTTCTGGAAAAGGAATTTCAATCATTGGTTCAAGTGCGTGCTTTTTAAACAGTACTAAAGTACAAGATTTAGCATGACTAGAAAAAATCGAGAAATTAACACCTCCTGGTACGAAAGTGGCACCAAAAGGAAATGGTCGCCCACGCCGCAGCTTAAAATTGCTGTAAGTATGGGTTGGATGTGTATCGATTCGCAGTTCCATAGAAGTACATGGTGTATTTGGGGGCTAGGAAAGATCAGAAATATAGAAAGCAGGCGTGAAGTTGTTTTCCAATCACCAATGATGAATAACCTTAATCTCTCCACTTAACTTAGAGGCGCTAGTTGCTGTACTGCTAAAATCGTAATGTCATCAAAGGGATCTGCTTCCGATACGTGAAACTCTAGTTGCTTTTTGATCCTGTCTATCAGATCCATAGGACTCAAGGCGGGTTCTTCCAACAGAGATAACAATCGTCGCTCAGTGAAGAAATCACCTTGAGGAGAACGAGCATCGGGAACTCCGTCTGAGTAACCAAGAATGATATCGCCTGCTTTGAGTTGGACTTGCTGTTCTTGAAAATTGACGTTATATACTGGCCCCACACAAGGCCCGGTTGGGTTGAGTCGCTCTTTGACACCAGAAGAACGCAGAATAATTGGTGGTTCATGCCCAGCATTAACATAAGTTAATAAACCTGTGGTTGGGTCAAGTACACCAAAAAAGATGGTGGCAAACATACATAATTCGCTGTGATTTTGGGCTATGTAATTGTTCGTTAACATCACAGCTTGAGTAGGACTGATGTTAGCATTACTAGAGGTTTGCTCAGAAAAGATTCTCAGTAAACTGCGGAACAAACCCATAAACAGTGCGGCTCCTACTCCTTTATCGCAGACATCGCCAATTACTAACCCAATACTGCCGTTGGGCAGTAGAAAAGTATCGTAGAAATCACCACCCAGTTGACGGGCAGGTTGGAAAAAGGAAGCGAATTCCCATCCTGTCAAACCTGGTAATGGTTGGGGGAGAAAATTTTGCTGTATCTGCCGACCTTGTTCTAGATCAAGTTTAAGAGCCTGGGAATAAGTTTCGAGTTGACCGTAAAATCGAGCATACTCTATGGCTAAGGCGATTTGTTTAGCCATCATTTGCATCATACTGACTGATGCGGCGTTGAAGAACTCTGGTTGGGAGTGCATCAAGGTCAGTACACCGAGTAATTGTCCCCGTTTGAAGATGGGTACACTCAGTACTGAGCGAACAAACTGAGGAAAATCAGGAAGGACTTTTAAGCTTTTATCTTCAAGGGTATCTGGAATTGCTGTTACTACACGGTTGTTGGCGACCCAGCTAAAGTAGACTTGTTCAAGAACACGATGAATCAAACTTTGTTGCTCTAATAAATCTAAATAAAGGTGTTTGAAGATTTTATCCTTAATGACACCGTTTTCATTGAGCAATACAAGGTAACTGCTCTCAGCACCTGTCACTTGAATAGAGATATCGACAACTTGCTCTAAAGTTACTTTGAGAACATGTTCTAGTTCTGGAGTTTCAGCCATTTCGATGAGCTTTTCTAGCATTTGTGTTTGGGCATCAAGTGCTATCTTGGCGATTCTCAGTTCGCTGATTTCTTGCTGCATCAGTGCTAATTTGCTGATTAAGTTTTCTGTTGATTCATGTTGAACTTGCATAGTCATTTAAATTGATAATCATCAGGTAGGAATTTTTGAATTGCTAACTCAGATGCTATGAATCATTTATGTTAAAGGTGAATTCTATAAGTCTGACATTAACAATCAATTTCATAGAGAAGAAATGACTCTCTGATGTAGTAATACACTCAGCTACTAATTAAATTCGCAAAATACCCAATGATATCGAAATATATTTTGCTAAAAAAATTGCCACGGTTAGCTTAGAGCTGCTAGCCCTGACTCTAAATTTTCGCGGGTTGCAAAAAAGTTAAGAAATCCGGTAACAACCATAGTATCTTGAATATCTTCCGAAAGTCCTACCAGTACTAGCTGTCCGTCTTTAGCAGCTACCTGTCGATACAGGCACAACAGCAATCTAAAACCTGCACTAGACATATAAGGAACCTTGGTCATATTGAGGAGAAGTTTAGTTCCAGGTTGAGCTAACGGAATGATTTTTGCTTGTATAGTTGGTGCTGTGTTCGCATCTACTTCACCCGTTATATCGATAATTGTCACATCTACAAGTGTATTGATATTGATATCCATGAATTACTTATCCCTACTTAATCACTTAAGTTTATTGGTTATAAGTCATGGGGAATTAGACACAATTTAAAATTATCCATGACTTATTGAGGGCTAATTTGCACTTTAACTTTTACTCTTGTTTGTGTGTCTGGTAGTTTTACTGTTAGAGCATCAGCATCGAAGTTGAAGTAAGGTTCTCCATCGATTTCACATGTACTGATCTTGATACTTCTTGGGGGTAAAATATCTGGCGAAACTCGTAAGATATGATCCCGAAATCCGCCTGGTAAGGGCTGGAAGTAAAAATCCATTGGCTGTTTGGCAATTAACAAGTTCGTGTAAACTGCCGATAGGTAGCATAGTTCGGTTGAGTGATAACCGCTCATGGAGTGGCTACCTTTAAATCTTTCAGTCCCCATCAAAAATGGTAGACCACTAGCTAAGGTATTAAAGTAAATTCCACCGTCATCGTGGTCGAGGAAATGGGCATTGTAAAATGCTGCTGCTTCATGAGCATGACGCAGATATTCAGCATTTTTAGTGAGGCCGTGCAGGATGAGATAAGCCAAAATAGCTTGTTCTTGCTGCCACCAAGCTTTGCGATCGTGCCAGACTAAACGATGTTGTTCTTCTCCTTCATCTAAAAGCCGTTCAACAACATCATACCAGCCACCCCGTTGAGTATCACTACCGACTGCTGGCATAATTTGAGCAATTTTTTCTGCTAAATTCAGGTATTGTTCTTTGGGTTTGAGGTTGTGTATCCGTATCAAGTTCCAGGCAATTTTCAAGTTATGCCCAATTACGGCTCGGTTTTGCTGCCAACCCCAGGTAGTATCATGGCTCCAATCTTCATAAAACTTTTCCTGAACAAAGGGGCTATTGTCATAATCTGGAAAGTATTTTTCAATGGTGTCAAAGGAGTACTCCAGCATATCGGCATATTTTTGTTTGCCAGTTGCCAACCACAGGTTAATTAAATAGGCGGGAGCATGATCACCAACGGAGTTCCAGTTCTTGCGGCCACGATTATGACCCAGAGATTCGGCTCGCGGATCTAGGGTGATGGGGTCGATGTGAGAGAAGTAGCCACCAAATTTAGGATCTAAGAAGAATCTGTCAAATAAATCTATGGTCATGTTCGCATCTTTGAGAATGCGCGGATCACCTGTGATTCGGTAAGTTTGAATTGGCCCAGCCAAGGCATAGATTTGTTCGTAGGCAGGAATAGCATCGTAGTCGTCGCTAAACTCTGAAGTGAGGAGTTTTTGCTCTCGATGTCCTGTGACTTTGATGCCGTGATACCAGTAAATTAAATCTTCATCGGGATCATAAAACCGCATATGTTCACGCAGGTATTCTGTACCTTTTTCCGCACCTTCGAGAAAGCGGTCTTCTCCGGTCATCAGGTAAGCAGAGGCAAAACCATATACTAAACGGGAAATGGTATCAGTTTCTTGTAAGTAGTCGTCATCACGCTTTTTCACCCCTGTGACTCTCAAGAAGGTGCGATAATCTCGATAATTGATTTCATCTTGAGGATAGTTAAACTGCCAATATAAGTAACTGTCAGCGATTGAGCGGACTTGCTTTATCCACCAATCTGGTTCTTCATGACGATATTTACCAGGGGCATCACCTGGAAAAACCAAGGATTTGACTTCAAATTTATGACTATCATCTTTTGGGTAAAAAATGCCATAAGCAAAGACATGCTGACCAGAAGTGAGAATTTCGGCCAGTCTTTGGGTAGCGTCGATGTAAGATTCTGCTAAATTTTGGGTAATCCGACCCCAAGTGGTAGGGGTAAGATATGCTTTAAACTCCCGTCCATCTGATGTTTTGATGCCAAAGCTTTTTTCACTACGATTAAAGTGAGTGACATAGCCTGCGATCGCATCAGAAAATGAAAAACTCATGCGCTCCATAATTTATCCCAAAATCATTGGATAAAAATGTAGAAACCAACAATTCGTTGCATACTCATCGTGGTTTCTACTGCGAGTATAGTTATGCTTTAGAAGCAACTGCTTGTATAGGTGTCTGTTTTTCCATCTCTGCCACAAACACTTCCATAAACTGATCAACCATTCCCGGATGTTTGCCTGTAATTAAATTGCCATCGATAATTAATTCCGCAGTTGCATCACCTTCATAGATAACTTCAGCACCTGCATTTTCAACATCACATATAATGTTATGAGCACAGGTGACTCGCCGATTTTTCAACAAACTAGGATCAGCACATAAAAGCCATAAGCTATGACAAATTGTGCCTATTTTTAAATTTTCTGTATCCATAGCTTTTCTCAAAAAAATGACAGCAGGTGCTTGATTTTTCTGCCCTTTTTTCACAGAAACTTGATATCTTAAGCGATCCATAGCATAAGCACCAATACAAATTACGCCTTTGTAATCTGTAGGATGGATATCATTGATTTCTGTTGTGACTATTACGTGAGCTTCGACTATACCTGTATCAGGATTACTGCCAAAAGTTAATTGCGGATTACCCCAAAGATGAGAAACATACTCTACTTGATAGCCTTTTTGGGGAAAATATTCGTTGAATTTACAAAATTCAGTTTGGTCGAAGTGTTCCTCAATCAAAACAGCAATTTTGCCTTTGATTGGTTGCCCAATTTCACTGTTGACTACAGCTTGAACAGTTTGAGATGTCATATCAATTACCTTGATTTTCTGGCTATAAAGTAATCAATTTCACCAACTCAGGTGCAGCAAATACATCCCGATAGAAAGTTAATTGTTCACTCTTGAAATAACAACCACCACGATGTCCACGTCTGACCCAACAAACCATACCTTTGGCAAGGGTTTCATTAGTTTCATCATCTTCACATTTCCATTCAAAGTGAACAAATTCACCCCAAAACTGGACTATTGGCCAACACATTGTGACATGAGGCTGTGCGATTAAAGCCCACCAATGTTGTTCTCGCTCTTTTTGTTCTTCTAGTCCGTAAAATGGCCCATCTTGACAGAAATATACTAAGTCGTGACGATATTCGCCTGTCAAAATATCCCCTCTACCTTGTCGTAGTGCTTCACAATGAGTAGGCCACCATTCCTTATTTTCTTGTTCTATTTGTTCTAGCGGATAATCATTACCAATCTGCGGTATGACAGCTTCTTTCATCTGCACAAACTTCTCACCTTGCTGAATCAGTTTTTGCTTGACATCATCAGCAACTAACCCAGGACGTGAATAGTCAGCAGCTAGTTCTTTATAGTAGTTAATCCGTTTAATCATTCATTTTCTCCTTGAGAGTAATTGGCATTTATTTTTCCAGCAGGACTTAAACAAAAATTAAGCTCAAATGTAACCATTATTCCTAACTTTATGAGCCGCAAATACGCCATTATGAACAGTCAAATATATGGCTGTTCTCAAGGCTTTATTCGCTTCAGTAAAAGTCGTCAAAGGTTTTTGCTTGTTGGCAGTTTTGAGCAGCCAGGAATTGCGACAAATTTTTAGCTTAATTTCATTGAACGCTTATATTTCAATGCTGCTGGAACACCGAATGCGGCTAAAACTAGCAAACCTACAACATTCTTAGGTTCATTAACAGTAGTCCTAGCTTGACTGGGTACGAAAGCTAGAGCCTGACCATTCAGATTAGGATATTCTGCAAAGACATCAGTGAATGCTCCTGTAGTTCCGTTGAAACGGACAACACTTCCTGTTCCAGTGCTACTAACATAAAGATTACCGTCTGGCCCAAAGCCTATACCTCTGGGACGACTTAGCCTTGGTATTCCTTGTTCGTCTACACCAGCGTCGAGGACAGCTAACAACTCTCCGGTTTGGCTGTTATAACGACGCACAGTACCAACAGAGTTAGTGTTGCCAAATGGGAATTCACTACTGACATAGAGGTCGCCATTTGGGCCTGTGATGAGATCTAGTGGACTAAGCTCAGGGTCGTTGACAAAACTAGCGTTGAGTAACTCTCCAGTTTGACCGTTGAATTGTAAAATTGTACCTCCACCAGAGCCGGTAGTGGGATCGGCTCCATTTCCTAAATAAAGGTTCCCATTTAATCCAAATGTGAAGCCTCTCGGAAATGCTACCAGATTTGGTGGGATAAAGTTATCAATAAATTCCCCTGTTTGTCCATTGAAGCGTATGATAGTACGGAGAGAACGCGCACCTACGTAATAATTACCGTCTGGGCCAAATACTGAACCACCAGGATTGAGATTAGGGAAAGAAGTGAATGTTCCTAAGAAAGCTCCTGTAGTGGAGTTGTAGGTCAGAACTCTGTTATCCCCGCTATTAACATAAACAACATCTCCTCCTGGTTCTCTTAAGAGTATATCTCTAGGGTCAGTTACCCCACCGCCAACTGTAAATTGTCCGAGTAATCTGCCAGTTTGCCCATCAAATCGCAGTACTTGATTATTCCCATTGTTAGCTGCACTAGTAACCACCAAGTCTGACTGAAATACAGCCGCATGTGCTGGTGATGTATTCAGAACAATCGCGGTTGATAGGCAACTTACCCAACCTAAGCAATTTTTCCAATGTGGCAATAAAGCATCTTTGTAAAATATCGAAGTGAGAGTATTGATCATGATATCTATCCTGACGATTTTGGGAAGGTGTAAATAAATTTCTATAATTTCTTCAGTCTCCAAAGTCCGAAGTGTTAAGAACTTTACTACGCTTTGTCAGCAGAGAACCTACCTGCAAAAGAATTGCTGATAGAAATCAACGAACAAAATGGTTCAATATTGATTTAGAAGCCAAATATTAAAAATCCTCCATCCACTGGAATGCACTGTCCCGTGATGTAAGTGGCGATGGGCATACATAGAAATGCCACTAAACCTGCTACTTCCTCTGGTTCACCAACTCGCTTTAAGGGAGTACGAGCTAAAACTGAAGTCAAAACCTCTGGGTTGCTCAACAGGGGTTCAGTCAGCGGTGTACGAATAAACCAGGGTGCAACAGAATTGACTCGGATACGATCGCCTGCCCATTCTACAGCTAAGGATTTAGTTAGTTGTACAAGTGCTGCTTTGGTCATTCCATAAGGTATTCCGGTGCGAATTGAGGTTAATCCAGCGACGGAACCCACATTCACAATAGTGCTGTTTTCTCCAGCTTTCAGCAATGGGTGAACTAGTCGGCACATTTCAAACACAGAGGTCAAATTAGTTTGGAAGATGTGGTCATACTCATCAGCTGTGTATTCCACTGCTTTCTTACGGATATTTGTCCCCACATTATTGATGAGAATATCCAGTCCAGAAAACTTTTCGCCAACGCTGTCAAAAATCATCTGACGACCATCGGATGTTGCCACATCGGCGGCAATTCCATGTGCCAGCCACCCTTGAGATTGCCAGGATTTAAGCAGATGCTCAATTGCTTCGGAATTACGGGCAACAATCATCACCTCTGCACCAAGTCCGAGAAACTCAACTGCGATCGCCAGTCCAATCCCTTTAGTTGCTCCGGTAATCAAAGCTTTTTTTCCCTGTAGTGTCCAGCGATCGCTTAATGTCTGTGCAAAAGATTTATTCATGGTTGTCTGATCACAAATTCAGTTTAGACCTTGTTACAAAACAACCTTGGCTTGATTGCATGAGAAATGTTTTCTTACTCAGCTTTCTAAATAGCAAATTGTACAAGTTGTTTCTTGACAGGCTTTTAGGGTTTCATCTTATTCAGTGCCGAGTGCTGGGTGAGCTTTTAACTCAGCAACGCCACTTGCTCCACTTGGGGAGACCCCAAGACCGCAGTGACTCCTCAGCACTCAGCACTCTTTATTGTTGAGCGTTGCGGAGGTCAGTGGCAGTGATCCCTTCCATTGCCAGACCATATCCTATGCCTTCGTTGACTATGCGCTTGATTCGTTGGGTCAGGGCCGCACGGGTGTAGCGCAAAGTCAGGGTCGGTTGTTTTGCCAGTTGTCTTGCTAACTCCCACGCACGCTCTATGAGTCTAGAAGGCGGCAATACTTCATTGACAACTCCTAATTCATAGGCTTGCTGGGCAGTTAAGGTCTCTTGAGTCAGCAAGAAGTAACGTCCACGAGAGGGGCCTAATACGAATGGCCACAGGATATGTACTCCATCACCTGGAACGATCCCTGCATTCAGGTGCGGCATATCCTGAAAAGTGGCATTCTCTGACGCGAGAATAATGTCTGTGGTGAGTATGTATTCAGTGTGCAGGAGGGCGGGGCCATTGACGGCTGAGATCATTGGCACTTCAATATCGAGTAGGTTTTGCAGCACTTTTTTACCTTCCCATAAAGTCTTGTCCCACTCACGCGGATTGGTGACATCGCCTAGACTGTTGAAATCAATTTGAGCCATCCAGGAATCGCCTGTACCTGTCAAAATGACGATTCGATTGTCGCGATCGCGGCTGATGTCATAGAAAGCATCGGGAAACTCTCTATGAGTTTGTCCGGTGAAGATGAACGGCCCATCATTGGTGTGCATTCTGACTTCTAAAATCCCGTTTTCATCACGGTGGAAGTGCAAGTTCTCGTATTTGGTGAAATAAGCGGGTTGAGTTTGAGTTAAAGTCACCATGTTTGCAATTCTCCAAAGTATATATAAGTCAACACAATCTGCTGATTTTGGTCAATCACAAAGTCCGCGCGGGTTAACCAAGAATCTCATTGAGAGTGCCAAAGCAACCAGCAGCTTTATTGAATCCTGCATAAACGCACATGAATAGCAGGAGTTCTTCGATTTCTTCACGAGTAGCCCCTTGCTGAATGGCCATATTGACATGGGCAGCAAAAGGACTACCTGGCCCTACCTGATCCTGATTCACAACATCAACCGCGATCGTGATCAAAGCTTTGGTTTTTTGGTCAATTAATGGCAGACCCCACGCTTCGCCTGCTACACGGGTGCAAAAATCACCAAATTTCGGGTTGATGTCTTTCAAAGCATTTTGCAGATTTATGTCGTCTAGAACCGCATTTTTGTGACCCATAATATCCTCCAAATATTACAGCTTTTGATTTTTAGTTTGTAGTAGATGGAAGTTCATAATCTACCTTGTTAATTTCATATACCCTAATATTTGGTTCTCCATTAATAAACTCAGGAAATTTTTGCATCAGTCTTTCTAGATAAGGAGTGTTTAAGTGAAATTCAAGTGCCTCTCGACTCTGCCATTCTTCAAAAAATATGAAGTGATTTTGCAGATTCAAATCCTCATAAAAGCTGTAACTAATTACTCCTGCTTCTGCAATTGTTTGTTCTAAGACAGACCTCGAAAGTTCTATGAATTCTTCTCTTTTATCAGGTTTTATTTTGAATCTTGCAGCCACTACTAGCGGTACATCAATTTTTTTTAGTGTAGTTTTTGCTTGTTGTTTACCTGTCACAATATATATCACAATAGCACTAAAAATAATAAAAACAATAAAAAATATTTCCACTAAAAATTTAACGATTTCCTCAGAATTAGAAAATATCTGACTCAACATAATTAACATCCTGTTAAAAGTTGTTTTTTGAACTATAGGAATCCAGTTTTATTTCCGAATTTACTCACGTAGGTAGGGAGTGGAAAAGAAGTATTGCCTGGGTGTACTGATTTTTTTCTGAAATCAAATATGAGTCTTAGATCAGGAATAAGTAGTAGACCAAATTCAATATAAAACTATCGGTTCTAATACTAATAAGCTAATGTTTGCACATTCTCTAGTTGAGACTGTCATTGGTCATTTGTCCTCTGTCCTTTGTCTTTTGCATTTACAAAGGACGACCTTCATACATAGTTATGCAATGAATGTGTGTTTTAGCTGAGAACTTACGCCAAAAACTTCTCAAACTCTCATTCCTCTCTGGTTAAATTTTACTTAACCCTTGCTTAAGTCCTGACTAAGTTGCGTTCAGACAACCAGGTGGAATTATCGCTTTCGCACCTCGTTCCGACTACATCATTAGTAGTCACCATTGCTACCAAAATTTCACAAGTTTCCTGATCTCCATCTATTTTCTACTTGTCACTACAGCAATCCCTTGTGAGAAGCTATTCTCCACCGATGGGAGTGGGATAGGCGAGGAATCTACCTCATTTAAAGTGCCGTCTTGGTTCACCTTGAGTATATGCAGCCCATTGCCTTCAACTCTATTAGGCGAGTTACGTCGGTCAACAACCTGTAGAAACGATTCTGTTTCGTCTAGAGCTAGTTGGACTGCACTACCAACTCCTTTAAGCACCACCCTTTGAATCTGTACTGGCGTGATTGGGTTTACAAGATTGTAGACAGTAACACTGTTGTCAACACTGTTCGTTGTGTAAAGACGAGTTCCGGCTCTGTTGGTAATAATCCAACAGGGTGCTTGACCGGAATTTGGTACGGTCTTGAAAAAGCTGAGTGCGCCTGTAGATGGATTGAAGGTGTAAACTCCCAATCTATTGATGGTCACGAAGCCAACATACAAAATTGGCAGTCTGGGATGAACCTGGAGTCCAAGCGGGAAAGGCGGTCTGCCTGTTCCAGCGAATTCTGATGCGGGGAGCAGTAGTGGTGAATTTGGGCTTTCTAACAGACGACCTTCTGGCAGAATTCTAAAAGACCGAAGCACACCAGCAAATTGGTCTGCACCAAATAGCAGCTTTTTGTCTATTGAGACCAGCGCTTGAGTTGGGTCAGAGCCTGCTGGAAGTGAGACAGTAGACTCTGGAACTCGAATGAGGTTGCTTCCACGAGCATATCGCCAATATTGAGTGAACAATGCAGCTTTATGAGACTCTGGAACTGGAATGAGTCTGCCTCTGGGAGTGACACGGAAGACAGTATAGTTGGGCAGGGAATTGCTTGCTTCTTGAGCTGGGTTCTGAGGATCTCTGTTCTTATTGACCACAAAGAGAAAATTCTTTGCCAGACCCACGCTGACTGGGTTCACTCCACCGGAAGGGAATGGAGAACCAGGCACTGGAGCAAGACTGCCATCACGCTCAATGTCAAATACAGCGATGGTGTTCGATCCTGAGTTGACAGCAAAAAGGCGGGTTTGTTCAGGATTGACGATAATATTCTGATCTGAGCTAAAGATTCGCAGATTTGTAAATGTGGGATCAGCAGCAATTCCTGCGCCTCCTGCGGGAAAGGGAGAATTTGGTAATGGTGTTAGGTTGCCATTGTCATCACGCAGAAAGCCAAGAATAGAGTTACCATTTTCTGTGGGAAGGTTGCTTTCTGCATAGACAATACTAGTCTGAGAAGGCCGATATGCCTGGGCAGAGTAACTTAGAAATGCACCTATAAGTACGACAGCAGTGAAACCAGTGATAAAGCAAATTATCCGTAGCCAGTGTTTAGCTTGGCGAGTGATTTGAACCGGAATCATGAATTTCTCCTAAATTAATTATCAGCAAGAGGTTTTCTGAATATGCTGTTAAATCTGGTTGAAACTCAGATGATGAATTGGGCGTTTGGTAAAAATTATTCAACAGTTCTAGAACACCTTCAAATTTGCATAAATACTGGCAAATAGAGTGGTTCTAGTTTATTTTGTGGCAATTTAAGGTGAATTTTATGTTATCAACAGTAATTAAGTTGGAAATTGACTGGAATATTTAAGTGTCAAATTTAGCTCGTTACTGAGATTTGAGGATAAGGGTAAGTAATGCTTGTAGATTATGACGCGTAGGTGTAGCCCGCTGTAGTCATCGCTGCCTTCAAAATTGTTTTCCTAACCTCGATTTTTGGCAATATTTTCAGCACAATTACTTATTGAGAAATATTTAATAATCTGAACTTGTAACTAAGTAATTAAAAAGCAATACTCTGCTGGATAGGGTTTGAGTTATCAAGCTTAATTTGCATACTAAATTATTCAGAGTTTCTTCTAAACTCCTTGAATAAGCATTTACGTAAATCACAATGGTTCACACAAACAGAGTTTGCGGAAATATTGTTGTATATGCTTAGTTTTTATTAACAGAACACTATTAAGTATTGAAAAAGCAGCACTCAGACGCTTATTAAGCGCAAAAAAATTCTACCAATATTTTCCGTATTTTCTTCATGAAGAAAATCTTAAGACTTACCAGAAAATTTTTTTTTAAGAGGATTTTTTATATCTTGTCCGGTAAAAAACGGAATCATTAAGGCCGCAAGCCAGAACGTTGAGGCGTAGGTTGGGGAGCCAGTGCGTTGCGCGGGTTCCCCAAATTGTAGCAAGTGGTGTTGGAGGAATGGAACCCAACATTATCAAGACTTGATTTTCGTCTCACTGCGTAAGTCTTAAATCCTTATTCAAACACTAACACCAATAATAAAAATTCGCTCACAAGGTGTTGTTTTCTAAAAATCTCAACATCAGCCTTGTGAGCTTTCTGATCATTCCCCTATTTTTAAAACATCTTCTAAGCTCGACTTTATCCATTTTCGCGGAACGCGATCGCATACGCTAAAACCTTTGTGAGGCTATCGTTTGACTTTTTCGATTTCACTGATAATCAGTGGTATGGAAAAAGTTTTTGCCAAAAAGCTAGAGTTTTTGCCGTATAAGGAGAACCAAGTTCTTAATTTTGGATAAAGTCGAGCTAATAATCGATAAAAAAATAGAGACGTTACATTTAACGTCTCTACAAAAGATTAACCTAAATCGAACAGTAGAATTTCCGCGCCAATGTCGGTACTAATTTCGAGTTGTTCTTCGCCGCTGATTTGTACGCCATCGCCTGCTCTGAGTTCTTCACCATTCAATGTTGCTACACCTTGAGCTATTTGTAACCAAGCGTAGCGATCGCGTTGCAGGTGATAATTAACCACATCACCGCTTTCTAAAACAGAGGCGTATAAATCAACATCTTGATGAATTGTCACCGCACCATCGCGTCCATCTTTGGCTGCGATTAAGCGTAATTGACCGCGCTTTTCTTCTAGGGGAAATGCTTTTTGTTCATATCTCGGAGCCAAGCCTTGCTCATCAGGTAAAATCCAGATTTGCAGTAAATGCAGTGGTTCAGTTGGCGAGGGATTAAACTCGCTGTGCATAATTCCTGTACCAGCACTCATAATTTGGGCATCACCAGGACGAATGACTGAGCCTGTACCTAAGCTGTCTTTATGCTCTACAGCCCCAGACAGTACATAGGTGAGGATTTCCATATCTCGATGACCGTGGGTAGGAAAGCCCGCACCAGGAGCGATGCGATCATCGTTAATCACTCGCAGAGAGCGAAATCCCATGCGATTGGGATCGTAAAAATGACTGAAGGAAAATGTATGGTAGCTATCGAGCCAGCCAGTTTGGCTGCGACCGCGATTATTTCTATCATGAATTAGATAGTTAATTGTATTTTGAGACATAAACTTACCTCAGTTGAGATGGTTTTTAGAGTTTCCAAAATTAATATTTTTGTGTGCAGAAATATGCTGGCGATCGCAGTCAATAAATTACTGAACTATCAAGCTGATGCGCTAGATTTTAACTTTCATAAAACATTAATCTCAGAGATAGTTTTGATTTATCTAGCTTGCTTTCGACTTATTTAAATATTAGAATATCTACCTATAAAATGAAAAGTACGCACTAAAAAGTGGCGTACTTACCAAAAAGATACTATAGCATTTGATTTGTTAAAATCGAGATATTCAGATCCCCGACTTCTTCGAGGATACAGCTGGCGAATAGGCGGTCAAACCTCTCATTTACCTACGAAATGGCTTGTAGAGACGTTGCATTGCAACGTCTCTACATCTAGCGTGATGGCAAAATTTCGTGGGGTGAGGGGTTATACCCACCATTCGCCAACAGCATCCTTCGATAAGTCGAGAATCTCGTCACTGGCTTCTCCTGAATTCTGAATTCGGCTGGCTGTATTTATCTCACACCGACTGGTTTTTTAGCAGCGGTTGTGCCGTTCTCTGCTTTGATTTCATCTATTTGCAGATGAGCTTCTAAGAACCAGAGTCGCTTGTCAATGGTGCGAGAAATTTCGGTGTAAAGGTCAGCGGTATCTAAATCACCTAAATCGTTGGTTTTGGCGATCGCATCTCGGATATGTTTAGCGTAAGGTGCAAAACGGTCTGCTAATGCTGTGACATGAGCTTTGCCATCCAAAATGTCGAGGGGATATTCTGGCAGGATGGAGTTACTAGCAGCAAGTCTGGCTGTTCCGAAAGCGTAGCCACCTAAAGCAGTGACACGTTCAGCGACGATATCAACATATTCTTCTAATTCACCAGCAATCTCATCAAACAACTCATGCAACTGATAGAAGTCAGTGCCTTTAACGTTCCAGTGCGCCTGCTTGGTTTGGGTTTTCAAATCCAAGGTAGCTGCCAATGTTTGATTGAGAATGGCCACGATTTGAGAACGTGCTTCAGCTGGAATATCAATACGAGAGGGGTAAAGGCGGGATGTCTGCTTATTGTCGCTCATGGTTCCACGTTTTTTGATCGACACAATGAGTTTACAAAAAGTCGTTTAGTTTACGAAACTCCCTGAAGACAGATGGTTTTTCGGAGTTAATGAATTATTGTCTTGATCATTTTTCGGAATTCTGAGTGATTCATATCATGTCTGCTAAATTACCCATAATTCCCTCAGAACCCCAAAGAGCCAACGCTGCGCTTTGTCTCCCCTCCCCGCAAGCGAGGAGGGGTTGGGGGTGGGGTGTTTTTATTATTATCAATTCGACGGATATGATATCAAATGTGATGATTGTCGATCGCATGAAATGTACCACCAAAAAGGCGATCGCGAATCGCATCATTCTGCAAGAAGTCATGAGGAAAACCGAGTTCAATTTGACTAACTTCATGCAGGCGCTGGAGATGTTCTGGTGATAAGGTGATATCCAAACAAGCCAAGTTATCTTGAAATTGGCTGAGTTTGCGTGCGCCGACAATGGGAATCATCACACCACTTTGGGCGCGTAACCAAGCTAATGCTACCTGGGAAGGTGAACGGCCGATTTCGGTGGCAACTTGACTCACCACCTCGGCGATCGCTAAACTGCGTTCTGATACAGTTCCCATCGCTGTGTTTGCCAGTCTTCCTTGTTCTTCCCCTGGTTGTAAAGGCTGATTATACTTACCTGTCAGTACGCCACCAGCCAGCGGCGACCACGGTGTGACAGCTAAACCAAAGGCTTTAGCCATTGGAAGCAAATCTCTTTCTGGTGTACGTTGAATCAAGTTATACTCAATTTGCAAAGCAATAAACGGTGTCCAGCCTTGATATTGGGCGATAGTATTAGCTTGAGCAACAATCCAAGCTGGTGCATCAGAAATACCGATGTAGAGTACTTTACCTTGGCGGACTACATCATCAAGCGCTCTCATCACTTCCTCAATCGGAGTTGTGAAGTCCCAAGCGTGTAACCAAAATAAATCTATATAGTCTGTATTCAGCCGTTTTAGGCTACCTTCCAAAGATTGAATCAAATTTTTGCGATGGTTGCCACTCCCATTGGGATCGCCTTTTTGTTCATTCATCCGCAAGGGAAAAGAATATTTGGTTGCAACTACAAAGCGTTCCCGGTCTTTGGCAATTAATTCACCGACAATTTTTTCACTACTACCGTCTGTGTAACCATTGGCGGTGTCAAGAAAATTCCCGCCTGCTTCTGTGAAAGTATCAAAAATTTTGCGGCTTTCATCAGCAGAAGCACCCCAACCCCAGTCTTCACCAAAAGTCATAGTTCCTAAGCAGAGTTCAGAAACTCTCAACCCACTTTTGCCCAAGAGTTTGTATCTCATATAATTCGTAATACTTCGGCTACGCTCAGTACAAGTTCGTAATTCGGAATGACGCTCGCAGACTCGCTAACGTAATTACCTTACCAATGACAGATAACCAATAACAAATCACCAATGACAGATGACAAATGACACTTGTTTAAAAAGGTGTTTTCGTCTGTAAATGAATAGTTTCTCCTAACTGGGGATGGTAAAAACTCAGTTCTCTCGCGTGGAGATGTAAACGACTAGTCTCAGCACAACATCCATAAAGGCGATCGCCTAAAATCACCATTCCTAATCCTACCGCAGCATGTACCCGTAACTGATGGGTGCGACCTGTGAGTGGGATAAATTCTACACGGGTGTATTCATCTGCTTTTGCTATTACCTGAAACTGCGTCACACTGGGTTTACCACGTTGCCAATTGACTTGTTGATAAGGACGATTTTGCGGATCTCCCCAAAGTGGCAATTCAATTACACCTTGGTTTTTTGTAACTGCACCGGCAAGGATGGCTTCATAGACTTTATGAACTTGGCGCTGTTGAAATTGTTGACTAAGATGACGATGAATATTGCGATCGCGTGCTATCAACAAAATACCAGAAGTCTCTTGATCCAATCGATGCACAGCCACAAGGTTCATGCCATCAGCTAACAAATTACGCAAACGACTCACCACACTATCTTGGGTGTCACGATAACGGCCGGGAACAGATAACAGTCCCGCAGGTTTATTCACAGCAATCAGCCATTCGTCTTGATAAATAATGACCTCTCCCCAAACCCCCCTACGAGGGGAGGGGCTTAAAACTCCTCCTTCCCAGGCAGGGAAGGCAGGGGGATTAGGTCTTATACCCGACAGCAAAAACCCCATCAAAGGCTGACAACGTTCTGCACAAGCCCCATAAAATTCCCCCTGAATTTTATCCCCCGAAGATTTACCCCACCAAAATTCAGCCATTGCCAGGGGTTTGAGGTGATGGGTAGCAGCGTAGTGCAGCAGTTTTGGGGCGGAACAGTCTCCTGTACCCGTGGGCAAACCATCCGGCATCAATTGCTGTAAAGTGAGAGACTGCCCAAAAAAATTCATCAAAGAGTAAGCAGCGTGCATCTGTGCTTGGAGTTGGCGAGACAATGTTTTACGCTGTTGTTTTAATTCCTTGATCCTTGCATCTGCGGCTGCAATTAATTGCTGAAGCGGCTGTAGAACAGCATCTCGCTGACGTTTGAGTTGTCGTCGTTCAATTCCATCTCGACGGCTGGCTTCGTCAAGTTGTGCAAGTGCTAGGGTGAGAACTTCACCTGTGAGTGTTTGGCAAAGTAGCTGGCGTTTTTCTTGACGTTGAAATCTGCAATCACGCTGGCGATCGCTCATGACTTGCAATTGCTGCTCAAATTCACCAGATAATATTTCATACTGCCGTCGTTCTGGTAATTGCTGTAAGGTAATGAGTTCTTGTTTAATCGTATCTAATGCTGCTAAAGTCTGGGCTTCTGTTAAAGCCACTGCTTCTCTACCAGGAATTGGCGGAACCCAGCCCTCAACAACACTTTGACCATTCAGCCATCCGGAAAAAGCCTTGATGACTTGTTGTTCACCAGTAGGCGATTCTACCAACAATACACCATACATTTTCCCCTCGCTGGCATCAAGCTCATCCGTAGCGAGATAGTTCATTAAACCACGGGCAATTTCTTCTATGAAAGTAGTGCGGGGTAATCTCAGCAGTTCACCCGTTTGCAGACAATATCCTTGATAGTAATAGCTAGGAGATGACAAATTAACAATAGTATTACAATCAATAAAATCTAAAACTGAATGCAAAACCACCATATCATGTCTAACTAATATAGCAGAGGAGCTACGGTGTACACACATCTCGAAAAATCTTACCTACCGAACATTTGTGTTCCAGTGGAAGACTGGTGTAGACCTAATATCCTCCCAGAACTAAAGTTCCGGGCTGATAGCGAAAGACCACTCAAGTGGACTAAATTTTTCATTGAGTCCAATTGATTGGACTTTCGCTATGAGACGAGGAATTTATTCCGAGGCGGGACAGATGCACTAAACCAAGATTTGTGTGTACACCGTAGGCTATAAATACTGAATCGACTTTTAATAATTGTTACATGGAAGTTCAATCAAAAATTCTGTTCCTGTTCCTGGAGTAGATAAACATTTAATCTGACCTTGATGTTTTTCCGCAATGATTTGATAACTAATAGACAAACCTAATCCTGTACCTTTCCCTTGTTCTTTTGTTGTAAAAAACGGATCAAAAATATGTGAGGTAATATCTTCGGGTATTCCCAGACCATTATCAGCTATTTTGATGACTACTTGGCGATCGCGCTTTTGAGTGCTGATCCAAATTTTTAAAGGTACTCTAGGGCAGATAGTTGATGATTGCAAATGCTTATTCCATATAACTTTAAACTTTTCTTCTAAAGCATCAATACTATTACTCATCAGATTCATAAATACTTGATTCAGTTGTGCAGGATAGCATTCTACCAAAGGTATAGTGCCGTATTCTTTAACTACCTCAATCACAGGGCGGGCATTATTTTCTTTAAGGCGATGTCCTAAAATCAGCAAAGTACTATCCAATCCCTCATGAATATCTACTGATTTCAAATCAGCTTCATCAGTACGAGAAAAATTTCTAAGCGATAGTACAATTTGTCTAATTCTTTCTGCTCCGACTTTCATCGAATCTAGCGTTTTAGGTAAATCTTCGATGATAAATTCCAAATTACTGTGATCTATTTTTTGTTGAATATCTGGCAATAAGGAATTGTGTTGGCGGTAAATCTGCAAAACAGTTAGTAATTCTTGAGTATATTCATTTAAATGGATCAGATTCCCAAAAATAAAACTGACAGGATTGTTAATTTCGTGAGCTACGCCAGCTATTAATTGTCCTAAGCCCGCCATTTTCTCTCCTTGAATTAATCGAGCTTGAGTTTGTTTTAATTCACATAAAGTTTGGGTAAGTTCTAGAGTTTGGCGCTTAGTTTGTTCGAGTAACTCTGCTTGTTGAATTGCAATCCCCAACTGCACACCAACTTGAGCTAACAAATTGATTTCTTCATCTTTCCAATAGCGTGGTTGTGAATTTTGATAAGCAACTAATAATCCCCATAACTGTTCGCCTTGACGAATCGGAACAAAAGTTTCATTGCGAGGCAATTTGTCATCTTCATCTGTGTCTTCAAAGGTGGCTAAAACTAGTGTTTTAACTTCTGTCAAGGGTTTCCAACCATCTTTAAATGAATCAGCTACAAATTTGCCACTCCAATCAGAATTAAAACGATAGATAGCGACTCGCTCTACTTCTAACAACTCACGTACAGCTTGAGTAGTGGTTTTAAAAATAGTTTTGACATCAAGCGACTGGCGAATTTTATCAATGGTTTCGGCAAGTAATTTTTGCCGTTCCATTGATTTTTCCCGCTCGTTAGCTTCTGCTAACTGGACAGCTTGATTTTGGACTTGCTTTAAATAGGAATCTTGTTTTAAAGCAACTCCCAGTTGTTCAGCTATTTGGCTAACAAACTCTATTTCTGAATGTTGCCAATGACGAGGATTGTTGCATTGGTGAATGCACAATAATCCCCAAAGAATACCTTCTTGTAAAAGTGGAGCCACTAAATTAGCCCGCACTTGAAATCTTTCGAGAATTTCTACATAACAAGCCGGAAAGTTGCCTTGATAAATATCAGTAATTGCATTGACTCGACCTTGAGCATAAAGCGATGCAAAGTTTTCGCCAAAACAATGATCATAAACTTTTTCTGCTACTGCCGAAGTATAACCGTGAGTAACATCTTCGTAGACAAATTCTCCTTCCCAGTTGTTTTGCAGATCAAAACGGAAAACTCCTACACGATCAGCTTGTAGTAATTGTCGTACCTCGGTGACAGAAGTCTGAAGGATGGTATCTAAATCTAAAGACTCTCGAATCCGGGCAATAATACTAGTTAATGTCTTTTGCTGATCTGCTTGATAACGAGCTTCATGTAAAAGTTTGTTGTGTTGTAGAGCTACCCCCAAGTTTTCGGCAATCTGACTCACAAATTCGATTTCTGAAGGCTGCCAATTTCTTGGCTTGTCGCATTGGTGAACACACAATAAACCCCATAAATTTCCTCGTTTTATTAGTGGTACTACCAAATTAGCTCGTACTTGAAAATTACCTAAAATTTTGGCATGACAAGCACTTAATCCAGCATCATAAATATCAGCAACTGCTTGCACTCTGCCTTGTTGATAATGAGCAGCAAACTGTTCTCCAAAACAATAGTCATAAACTTTAGCTGCTACAACTGAGTCCCAGTCTGGTGCAACATCTTCAGAAATAAATTCACCTTCCCAATCTTTTTGCTGATCAAATTGAAAAATTGCGACTCGATCTGCTTGTAGCATTTGTCGCACTTCGGTGACAGTAGTCTGAAAGATGGTTTCTAAATCTAAAGATTTACGGATACGAGTAATAACACTAGTTAAAGTCTTTTGTTGCTCTGCTTGGTAATGAGCTTGTGCTAATAATTCATAGTGTTGCAATGCCACACCCATTTGTATGCCAATTTTGCTCAAAGATTCAACTTCATAAGGTTGCCACTGTCTGGGAGCAGAATTTTGGTAAGCAGCGATAATTCCCCAAAGTTTCTCACCTTGGAGAATTGGGGCAGTGGCAAAAGCTTTGACCTGAAATTGTTCTAACAGAATGACATGGCAATCTGTTAATCCAGCTTGATAAATGTCGTTGGCGGTAAAAGTCTCGTTATGAGCATAACGTCCGCCTTGGGTTTGTTGTAAGTAAGTATCTTTAATTATAGGTAGGACATTTACTAAAGGTGTCCAACCTTCAACAAATGATTCAGCTACAAACTCACCACTCCAATCAGAATTAAAGCGGAATATAGCAACGCGATCAGCTTGTAAGAGTTGGCGGATTTCTTGAGTGGTGGTTTTAAAAATAGTTTCAATGTCTAAAGATGGCCGAATTTGATCGACGATTTGCGCGATTACTTGGTCTCGCTGGGCTGCTTGTGCTAATTTTACCGCCTGTAGTTGAACTTCTTGGAGATGCTTGGCTTGTTGAATCGCAATTGTGAGATGACCAGCAATTTGGCGGATAAATTCAATTTCTGAATCTTGCCATTGACGAGATTCACCACATTGATGAATACAAATTAATCCCCATAATTGTTTGTCTTTTAATAAGGGAACAATTAGATTAGCACGGACATGAAATTTACTCAAAATTTCTATATGACAATTACTAAGTTCGGCAGCATAAATGTCGGCTACTGCTTGAACTTTTCCTTGTTGATAATTAGCGGCAAATTTTTCACCAAAACAATGGTCATAAACTTTGGCGGCTAAAGCCGATTCCCAATCAGGCGCAACATCTTCAGAAACAAATTCTCCTTCCCAGTCTTGTTCTGGATAAAATTGAAATATGGCTACTCTGTCAGCTTTAAGTAACTGACGTACTTCTTTGACAGTAATTTGAAATATTGTTTCTAAGTCCAAAGATTCTCGGATTCTGGCTATCACACTAGCTAGAGCTTGGTGTTGCTCTAGTTGCTCTTGCAGTTGAGTATTTGAAAATAAAACTTCATGTTCTGTAAGGTTTGATTTACTTTCCATTTGTTGTTGATCCGTTTAAGATTTTGATACCTAATCTTCCTGAAAAAGAGGACTGATGAGGAATTACTTCAATTTCTAGTTTTCCCCTTTTTTGACGACAACAAACAACAGATGTGATAACTAAGTTTATTTTGAAATGCCTATCCAGCAGCATTCGTAAGGCAAAATAACTGCGATCGCCTGTGTAGTGATTGAATGTCACTATCAGGCGATCGCAGTTATTGTTTTTCTCAACTCAAATCTTGCACCTGGAAATATGAATGTCAAAACCACAACTACGTGCAAGGGGAGTTAGTCGCTAAGCATTAAGTAAAATAAAATACATATTTATTTAAGTATTTGGAAAAAAAAGAAATATGATTTCACTCTGGATATACCTAATCCATATAAGCTTCTATAATTTATCAGCCAGCAAAACATACTGCACTGCTATAATTTGACAGTCTTTATTTTTGATTTCCCATAAATATTAAATTTAACGGAAGTTTCAAGTGTTTAAGATGGGTGTACGCTACCTAGATGGGAATGCGTCATCAGAGGAATTAACCAATGGGATATGTAATTGCTACTGCCAATATGAAAGGCGGCGTTGGTAAAACAACAATTACCGTCAATTTAGCTACTTGTTTGGCGAAAAATCATGGTAAGCGGGTGCTTGTCTTAGATTTAGATACGCAAATTAGTGCCACACTCAGTTTGATGTCGCCTTTGGAATTTGCCAAGCGTCGCAAAAACAGACGGACGTTTAGATATTTAATAGATGAAATTATCAATCCTGAATCTAACCCAACACAGACGATTAAAGATATCATTCAAGAACAAGTTTGCGGACTTCCTGGACTAAATTTGTTACCGGGAGATATCGATTTATATGATGAGTTTGTTGTGTCAGAAATGCTGCATAAACAAACTATTGCTTTTGGTGAACAAAATTTTGAAATAATTTGGAATCGCTTTGAGAGAGTGTTAATAAATAACATCCTCAAACCAGTGCGTGATGAGTATGATTTTATTTTGTTGGATTGTGCGCCAGGCTATAATTTATTAACTCGTAGTGCTTTAGCTGCAAGTGATTTTTATATTCTGCCAGCCAAGCCAGAACCTTTGTCTGTAGTGGGTATTCAATTGTTAGAAAGACGCATTGCTCAATTAAAAGACAGTCACGAACATGAAGCAAAAATAGATATTAAAATGTTGGGAATTGTTTTTAGTATGTCTACTGCTAATTTGTTAAGTGGTAGATACTACAAACAAGTGATGCACCGCGTTGTAGAAGATTTTGGTGTAGAAAAGATTTGTAAGGCACAAATACCAGTTGATATCAATGTGGCGAAAGCTGTTGATAGTTTTATGCCTGCTGTATTGAATGCACCGCAATCAGCGGGTTCTAAGGCTTTTGTACAGTTAACTCAAGAGTTGTTGCAGAAGTTGTAAAGCTGGGAAATTCAACAAATTCTGTTTTGACCTCTCCCCCAACCCCTCTCCGAAGCGGAGAGGGGAGTCAAAAGTTTTATTTTTCTCGCTCCTCCCTCGCCTTGTAGGAGAGGGAGGCTGGGAGGGAGAGGTTGGTTGGACTAACGGTTTGTTTAAAACTTCCCAGCTAAAGCAGAAACGCAGCGTTCGCACAATAGGGGATGCTCTTGTGATTCTCCCACATGGGTAGAGTAGTTCCAGCAGCGATCGCATTTTTCCCCGTCTGCATTCACTACCCCAATTCCCCAGCTATCAGACTGCGAGTTGTATTTCACATCTTGCAGTTTGTCAGCAGCATCTAACATTTCTATTTGCGAGGAAAGGAACAAATAACGGAGTTCATCGATACCGTTACCCACTTCAGGATTAAGGGTATTTACAGAGGAGCGTAATTGCTCATCTTTAACGTAGAGCAGGATTTTTGACTCTAAAGAAGAACCGATTAACTTTTCTACCCTAGCTTGCTCTAATACCTTGTTCACGTCAGTACGAATTTGCCGTAGCTGTTGCCAAAATTCCGCTAATTCAGGATTGTGCCATTTATCTTCTAACTGCACCCAACCAGCTTCAAACACTGATTTGTAGGGTGTTTTGTAGGGGAGATATTGCCAGATATCTTCAGCAGTGTGACATAGAACAGGTGCGATCGCTCGTGCTAAATTGTCTAAAGCAATCTTCAGCACTGTTTGGCAACTGCGCCGGCGGAAAGCATTCGGTGCGCTGATGTATAGCCTGTCTTTGGCAACATCTAAATAGAAGTTAGATAAATCGACTACGCAGTAATTCTGCACTGTTTGGAAGAAGCGGAAGAATTGGAAACTCTCAAACGCTTCTGTTACTTCTTGAAACACCTCATACGTGCGGTGCAGCATATACTTATCTAACTCTGGCAATTCCTCAAAAGGTACTGCATCTTTTTCTGGGTCGAAATCATGCAAGCTACCCAGCAAGAACCGCGCTGTATTGCGAATCTTGCCTCTGACATCGTTCAGTTGCTTGATGATATTTTTACCAATGCGTACATCACCGGAATAGTCTACCGATGATACCCACAATCTCAACACATCTGCACCATATGCTGGTTCTACTTTTTGATTTTTTCCCCCTTCAATGATTGTATTTGGGTCAACGACATTTCCTTCTGACTTGCTCATTTTCCGCCCTTGTTCATCTAATACAAACCCGTGAGTCAACACAGTTTTGTAAGGCGCAATGTCATTTACTGCTACACTAGTCAGCAAACTTGACTGGAACCAACCGCGATGCTGGTCAGAACCTTCTAAATACATATCTGCGGGGTAGCGTAACTCTGGACGTTGCTTGAGAACAGCTGCCCAAGATGAACCAGAATCAAACCATACATCCATTGTGTCTGTACCTTTGCGGTAAGACTTACCATTGTTACGATAAGACTCTGGTAACAATTCCGCTACCGATAATTCCCACCAAGCATCAGAACCTTTCTCAGCGATGATGGTTTGAACATGGTTGATAGTTTCCTCATTTAGGAGTGGTTCGCCTGTGGCTTCATCGTAGAATACTGGGATAGGTACACCCCAACTGCGTTGACGAGAAATACACCAATCAGAACGTTCCGCCACCATTGGGGTGATGCGATTTTGACCTTGGGCTGGAATCCATTGTACAGATGCGATCGCCTTTAGCGCTTCATCCCGAAATCCCTGAACCGATGCAAACCACTGTTCCGTCGCCCGGAAAATCGTTGGTTTCTTCGTCCGCCAGTCGTAAGGATATTTATGTTGGTAGGGTTCCTCCTTCAACAGCGAACCCGCCGCCGTCAGCGCATCAATTACCGCCTGATTCCCATCACCCAGTACATTCAACCCAGCAAACTGTCCCGCATCCTCGGTAAAGTTACCATTGTCATCCACTGGCGCAAGGATAGGCAAACCATAACGCTGACCTACAATGTAGTCTTCTTGACCGTGACCAGGGGCAGTATGTACCAACCCAGTACCCGACTCAGTAGTGATGTAATCACCGCCAATTACCACCGGACTTTCGCGGTCATATAAAGGATGACGGTAAGTAGTATGTTCTAACTCTTTACCTTTGAATGTCGCTTTGACAGTCAACTCAGCAGAGATAGTCGCTGCCAGACGTTCCACCAAATCAGCCGCCACAATGAGATATTTGAAATTATTCTGCGCTGCCGCATCTGGGCGTGAAACTTCCACCACAGCGTAATTCAAATCCCCATTCACCGCCACAGCCAAGTTCCCAGGAATTGTCCAAGGCGTAGTTGTCCAAACAGCTACACCCAACTCTGACTGGTAATCTCCCAACACCGATTTTGCCGCCTCCGACAAACCTGTTACCCCAAAAGCTGCATAGATACTGCGGGAAGTATGACCTTCAGGATATTCCAACTCTGCCTCAGCCAACGCCGTCATAGAACTTGGACTCCAGTGAACCGGCTTCAACCCACGATAGATGTATCCTTTTAAGAACATCTGACCGAAAACGCCAATTTGCGCTGCTTCATATTCCGGTTGCAAAGTCAGATAAGGGTGTTCAAAATCGCCCCACATTCCAAAGCGTATACAACTTTTGCTTTGGTCTGCTACTGCTTCTAGTGCAAATTGTTTAGCTTTTTGCCGCAGTTGTAAAGGCGTTAAGTTTTGCCGTTCTGCTGACTTCATATTCTGCAAAACTTTTAATTCAATAGGCAAGCCGTGACAGTCCCAACCAGGGACGTAGCGCACCTTACGCCCTTGTAGCAATTGGTAACGATTAACAATATCTTTAAGAATTTTAGTTAAAGCATGACCACTATGCAGAGAGCCATTTGCGTAGGGAGGTCCATCATGCAGTATAAATAATTCGCCGGGATTTTCTTGCGATAGGTGTTCAAAAATTTGATTTTCTGCCCAAAACTTTTGGATTTCAGGTTCACGCTTGATGGCGTTAGCCCGCATATCAAAATTAGTTTTAGGTAGATTTACAGTGTCTTTGTAGTTTCCAGTTTCTGTCACAGCTTCATGCCTAAGAATATATGTGCAGGTTTTATCAATTATAGAAGATGGCAGGAAGTCTAAAATTACTTGTTTTTCTGACCCAAACCTGTGCGGGTCAGAAATAGCACCATAATTAGAATAAAATTACTGCAATATTTACTAAATAAAGTTGCAAAACATATGACAAATCCAGAAGAAAAATTATACGAATTTTTACAGAAACTACCTAAGTTTCTTCAACTTTTTCAAAGATTGAATGAGGCTACTGAGGCGAATGAACAACATTTAAATGAAGAAATTGAAAAAACTCTCAGAGATATGAGAACTGATATCAACGATGGTAATGCTTTGTTTGCTAGACAACAAGAAATAGATGAAGCTGAATTTTTGGCTCTTCAGTACTTGTTATGCTTAATTAACAATTAAAATGCCAGTTTAACCAGCATCTAATTCGGAAGTTTTCAAAGTTTCTAAATCCATAAGCTGAACGTTTAATTAGCTTGAGTTTGTTATTGATACCTTCAACAGTACCACTAGTTGTCCCATGATCAAAGTAGGCAATAATTTCATCAAACCAACGAATAACAGTATTGTTGCTATTTGGAAAATATTTTTGAGCATTTGGAGGCTATAACTAATAGTTTGGCATAACATTTACTGAAGAACCAAAATTTTTCCTATTTTTAAAGACAATATGAAAAAAGATTATTATTTTGAACAATTGCAGTCACAAAAACTATAAATGCGATCGCCAAACGGCATTTCATACCAATTCACTAAAATCAGGCAACACATTCAAACGCCCAAACCCAGACCATATCTGAATTTATTAATTACGAATTACCCTTCGGGTTCGGCAGTTATACCATTTCACCAAATAAATGATACAAATAATTTCTCCTCTGCCCCTCTGCTCCCCTGCTCCTCTGCCTGCCTAAATGTATCAATTTTAAAGTGAAATGGTATTACTCCACTTGGGGAAACCCCAAGACCGTACTGCCTCACGAATTACGAATTAGTATTAGTTGATTGCAGACAAAAATATCCGATCTCGTCCTGCGGCTTTAGCTTGGTACAAAGCAGCATCAGCAGCACGGTAAAGTGTTTGCACATCACGACCATTGTTGGGGAACGCAGCCACTCCTCCACTGATGGTCACAGTAAAAGTTTCCTGATTGTTAGTTGTAAATTCTAAGCAGCGCAGAGTGTCTAGCAAATGATTGAGTCGCTTAACTACTTGTTGTTGGGTGATTGCGTAAAGTCCAATCACAAACTCTTCACCACCCCAACGCGCTACCACATCTTCCTGACGGAATGACTGCTTTAAGAGTTTTCCTAATTGGCTCAAAACTTGATCTCCAGCATCATGACCATATTGGTCATTGATGTGTTTAAAACGGTCTAAGTCTAAAATTGCTAAATAGAATGGTTGACTTTGACGTTCTGCAAGATGCAGCAATCGAGTGATTTCCTGGACTGATTTCCGCCGATTGGTAATTCCTGTTAAAGCATCAATTTCTGAAAACTTGCGGATAATTTGGCTACGTTCTAGACGACAAAGTACACGCGCCAGTAATTCTGGTTGCACAATAGGCTTGGTAACGTAATCATCAGCACCAGCAGCAAATACTCTTTGCACTATTTGAGTGTCTCTGTGTGCTGAGAGAAATAATACAGGCAAATTGCTCCAATGAGGATCGTTCCGCACCACTTGACACAAATCGATGCCACTGAGGTTTGGCATTTCTAAATCTAAAATCAGCATATCTGGGATAAATTGTTCTAAGATATCCCAGAACTGTTGTGGATCTTCTAGCAGAGTCACGGTGAATCCCCAAGGCTCTAGCATTGTACGCAGAATGTCGAGTATTTGCGGGTCATCATCTACAATTAGCAGTTTGGCTGATGATGTAGCAGATTGTTGCAGAACCGTAGCGATCGCCTCCATAATCTCTGATGGAAAAACAGGCTTTTGTATAAAGCCTTTACTGCCCATTCTTGCTACTTTTACTCGTTCAGCAAAACTATTTTGGGATGTAAACACTAATACTGGTACGGGAGGATGCAATGCTGTTAATTCTGCTAGTAATTCAAAACCATTTTCAGCAGATTGGGGAAAGCATAGATCTAGTAATACTACATCTGGTCGAGAGCGAGCAATCTCTAACCTAGCCGCAGAGATACTCTCAGCAACTACTGTTGCGATTCCCAAAATAGTTGCTTCTGCTGCTATTTGTTGAGCTAACTGCACATCATCATCAACGATTAACAGTTGATATTTTTGGTTGAGATATGTGGGTTGAACCGCTGACTGTTCCGGAATTAATGTCGGATTTTGCTCTAATATTTTTTGTAATTCCAGCAGCTGTGTTTGTATTTGTTCTGCTTGTGCTTGACCTAATTTTTCTGCTGATTTCAAGATTGCTTCTATGTTTTGACACAAGCGAGTCGCATTGTCGAAACCAAAACTACCCAACGAACCTGCTAAGGTATGCGCTTGTTGTTGTGCTTGTTGTCGCAAGTCTTCAGTTAACGTGTTTTCTTGCAAAGATTGGACAGCTTGCTGGATGATAGTAATGCGATCGCTATATTTGTCTTGATAACGCTGCCACACTCCAGCTAGTTGGGAAGTTATTCGCTGTTCTATTTGAGAATTAGCATTCGATAATAAGCGATTATTATTTTCCTCTTCTGATTTTTTGCGATGTTTTGGCTTTTCTGTCCCAGTGATTTTTCTCTTGGTCTTACCTATTTCTAACTCTTGAGGATTGAGACAATACCCACCAGGGACTGTTTCAATTAAATCAGCTTTTGCTCCTGCCTTCTTGAGTTTAGAACGCAAACTCTTGATGTGCGCTCTGACAGCCTTTTCCGAAGGAATCTCATCCAACGACCATAAATGCTTTAGCAGTGAACCTTGACTAAATGTGCATTGGTTATTGCGTAATAACAGTTCTAATAAAGCATACTCCTTACCAGTAAGCGGCAAAATTTTTCCTTGATAAGTAATTTGGCAGCAACTAGGATCAAGGCGCAAAGCTCCAAATTTAATTATTGGTGTAGTACTAATCATACCTCGACGCAACAAAGCCCGGATTCTCGCCAATAATTCCTCTAAATTAAATGGCTTGATGACATAATCATCTGCTCCAGCATCTAACCCAGCAATTTTTTTTGCATTGTTATCTGCCGCTGTTAGTAACATAATTGGTGTACAACAACCTTGATTCCGTAGCTGTTTGCAAACACTTATACCATCAATTTTTGGCAGCATCACATCCAGTAGAATTAAATCGTAGGCAGTTGCTAAAGCTTGTTCTAAACCTCTTTTACCGTCTGGAGCTACCTCAACCAAATAATGTTGCTCTGAAAGTGCTACTCTCAGTATTTCAATGAAATTTGTATCATCTTCTACTATTAAAATTTTCACAATAAATTTGTATTGAATTGAAATTTTTAATTTTTATTACTTGATGGCTAATTATTCAGTCCAACAGGATGTATAGTCGTTCGCAGCACTCAAATTAACATGACGTTTTTTATTTTTTGTTTATTCACAAGCTAGACACAACCAGCAGCTAACCTGTTATTGACAGCATATAATGTAATTTTTAATACTTATATTATATGCAAAAAAGTAAACAAGAGATTTGGCAGCAAAATCATGAATTTAAAAATTTTGCTTGAGAAATAATTGCTTTCTTTCCAAAATAACTCTTAGTTTTCAAAAAAGTAAGAATTATTTGGTCGTATAACTTGATTAAATAATTAGGATAAACAAAGATGACCAAACGAATCTTAGTAATTGATGACGAAGATAGCGTGCGGGAGATTGTTCAAATCTCTCTAGAGTCAGCAGCAGAATGGAATGTAATAACAGCTTCTTCAGGCAGAGAAGGCATAGAAATTGCCAAATCTGAGCAACCTGATGCCATTATGCTAGATGTGATGATGCCGGAAATGGATGGCCCGACAACTTTTAAAAAACTCCAAGAAAATGCTGCAACTAGCCATATTCCCACTATTTTACTAACAGCAAAAGCTCAGAGTAGCGAACAAGAAGAATTTTTGAACTTGGGCGTAGCAGGAGTAATCGTCAAGCCATTTATGCCGCTGGATTTAGTTGATAACATTTGCCAAATTCTCAACTGGCCGAAAGAGAACAGTGAAGTGTGAATTATACGTAAATATTTTTCTTAAACTATACTATGAGACTTTTACTTTAGTACAAGGTGTACTTCCTCACAACTTCTTCACAAATTTGACATAGCCTAGTGCAGGAAAGCTCAAGGTGGTAGGAAAAAAACTTCTCTACCTGATTTCTATTTACATAAAATTAAAAAGTTAACTTAACCGTATTAGGAGTAAGTTAAGAATCAGCTTTTTCAGTTTTTGTCCGAATGTAAGTGCATTAGAC
The DNA here is from genome assembly GCF_020829595.1 of Nostoc sp. CHAB 5844. Taxonomy (GTDB): domain Bacteria; phylum Cyanobacteriota; class Cyanobacteriia; order Cyanobacteriales; family Nostocaceae; genus Nostoc_B. The sequence continues at coordinate 11,234 of NZ_JAIVFW010000014.1, read as the reverse complement.
CTGCCTTAAAAATGGCTGTAGGGGTATAAGGGTGTAAGGGGAAGACATTTTTATACACTCGTTGTGAATTCTATTCATGGAGTCTCTTGCAAAAGTCCTTGTTTTCGCCTTCTTCTTTGCGCCACTCTCCTCAACGGGGGAAACCCCCGCACGGAGCATCAAGTTGATGCCTCTGACTCTCGCAAGCAGGCGGAACAGGCTTAGGTTTAGCTATTTGCCGCAACAGCTTAGAACAACACGAAGGATGAATTTGAGTTGAGAGTACCGTAGGATTAGGTAGTATTTTTTACGTTTTACTGCCTCTGTAAAAAAGATTAATTTCCCTACAACTCTTGCCCAGTCCACCTTCTACTCTTTATTCCGACAATTAAACTAACGCTTTTTTGATTGTCTATTGCTTTTCCATCTGATTTGTGGGAAATTCTAATTTAACCATTAACTACGGTAAATCTATCGACTTTTAGTATTTTAGGGATACATACATAAAAAGTGGCTGGCAGAGTGAGTAAGCCTTAATCCTGACGCATAGATTTTGTCTAGCTAAGCGTCGAGAGGTAAGAAACTCTCTACACCTCCAAACAGAACTTCTTTCACGCATCCTATTGACAAAGATGCGTCATAGGTAGGCAACGTCTACAAAAAATTACTTGTAGCGCTGCATCATATTGACTTTTTTTAACTGAGGAGCAAATCTAATGCAATTTAAATCTGAGTCAGCAAATCAAGCTCAAAGTGAAAGCGAACATTCCCCAACTCGCCGTTCATTTATGGGCCGCTTCAGCAGACGTTCATTTCTCAATCGCACCACTATGTTAACTGCTACTGGTGTGGTTGCAGGTGTGATGGGTTCCACATTTTCGTCTTTTAGAAAAGAAGGTGTTGTTCAAGCCAGAGAACGAGATATTGTTGGGCGGTTCGACTACAACAGGTTTGTTGATAGAGCTTACCGAGTCAGGGTAGAAGCTGCAAGACTAGAACGGAGTTTTCCTATTCCGCCGCATCCAACCAACGGCGATGAGCAGCGGTATGGCAACAAAATTGGTAGCGACTCTAGAGGATTGCCACATAACCAACGGGGTGAAGTCAATCTAGATGCTTACAACTCTTTGATTACAGCGCTGACCAGACAAGACCCAAATCAGTATGAAAGGATTATTTTAGGTGGCACAAGAAAGCTAGTTAACCCTCAAGGGCCGCTGGCAATCAGCCTTGAAGGCATTAACGCTGCTCAAATAGCAGTACCACCGCCACCAGCTTTAGCCAGTGCAGCACGCGCAGATGAAGCAGTTGAATTATACTGGCAAGCTTTACTACGTGATGTGTCTTTTTCTAAGTTTCAAGATAATACAGATGATCCTGAAGTTTTGGCAGCTGTCGAAGACTTGAATAAACTTTCGGCATTTTACGGGCCAAAAATCAATGGTCGTGTCACGCCTCAAACTTTGTTTCGCGGTAGTGTCAGCTATGTTGACCCCTCTGACCGTTCAGGTAGAAAAGCAAAACACGTAATTCCTCCAGGGGTATTAAACGGCCCTTACATTTCCCAGTTTTTATTGCGGAATATTCCTTGGGGAACTCAGTATATTTTGGCAGTCATTCGGACTGCTCTTCCTGGTAATGACTTTCTCACCGACTTTAACGAATGGCTGACTGTCCAGAATGGCGGTAATTCTGGTAGAGCAATTAATTACGACCCCAAACGCCGTTATGTATCTACCGTGCGTGATTTGGGTGAGTTTGCCCATATTGGTGGCGCTTTGTATTACGGTGCTTCTTTACTGCTGAGTTCCCCAGTTAATTTGAGAGACCCGCTGATTGATGGTGGAATTGGCGCACCGTTGAATCCGGGTAATCCTTATGTTAATTCGCGGACTCAAGTGGGTTCTAATGCCACATTTGCAGTTGGACATTTGCAAGCTTTGTTAAACTTGGGAACATCACGGGCAATCCGAGCCTCATATTGGCAGAAGTATTACTTACACCGCATTTTGCGCCCAGAAGCTTACGGTGCGCTAGTCTATAACAATATTGTCAATAAAACTCAATATCCCATTCATTCTGAGTTATTGAATTCCCAAGCTTTGGCACAGACTTACAGTACCTTTAATACTTATTTGCTGCCTCAAGCTTATCCAGAAGCCGCACCTTTTCATTCCTCATATACGGGTGGTGCGGCGGCGATCGCAGGTGTTAATGTGACATTAATCAAGGCTTTCTTTGATGAAAATTATGTCATTCCTAACCCAGTAGTACCCGATCCCAACGACCCAACAAAGTTAATTCCCTACAGTGGTGAACCATTAACAGTTGGTGGTGAGTTAAACAAGCTGGCAACTAATTATGCCATTGGTCGCGGTCATGGCGGTATTCACTGGCGGACTGATGGTGCAGCAGGTTTGGCTTTAGGTGAAGAAGTAGCTATCAGCATTCTCCGAGATGAAAGATTAGGTTATAACGAAGAATTCCAGGGCTTCACCTTTACTAAATTTGATGGTACAAGAATTACTGTTTAACTTTATTGGTAGTTAGAAAAAACTGCGATCGCCTCATCCACACTTCTCCATCTTGAAGGTTGACGCTCTATCAGAGTCAGAAGTCACGCAGCCGCTTTGCGGTTCGCAAGCTCTTGGATGTACTGCCGTAGTGTGCGTGGTTCTCGTCCAAGAATGGCTCGCAGCACAAGTGCGTTCCCGCCAGGAAAACCATATTGATCGTAGTCAGCGTAGATTTTTCTCAAGCCCTCGCGGGTGGAACCTTCAGGGATGTGTGCAACCTGCGCCCATTCATCGAATGGAGGTTCACCTGCCTCAATGGTACGCCCGATCACCTCGCTCATAATCGCCACTAGTTCTACCCGATTGACCATACCCGGAGCGCATAGCTCAAACGTACCGTAGCCTAATTTATCTCCCGTCAGCGCCAGCGCCGCCACTTCTGCTACATCGCGGTAATCTACGTAGCACGCCAAGGCGTGTTTGGAGTAAGGCAAGGAAAAGCGACTTTGCTCAAGCACAGATCTCCAGCCGTTATCGAGGGTTTGCATAAACATGGTCGGTTGCAGTACTGTGAACTCCATACCTGACTCGTACAACGCTTCTTCGACCGGAAGTTTAGCCGCATGGTTGCTCATCTTAGAGATTGAGGGGTGAATCGCACCGGAGAAGACGAACTTATGTACATCAGATGCTTTAGCAGCCTCAACCATCGCTACGCCCAACTCCGCCTCATTGGGTGCGAAGGCAGGGTTGATATGAAAGACACCTTCTACTCCACTAGCAGCGACACGAAGACTGTCTGAGTCGTTGAGGTCTGCGATCACTGCCTCATCTACTCCTTGCTGCCGCACCGTGTCTACTTTATCTTTGTCTCGCACCAGTGCGCGAATCGTAGCGCCGCGCTGCTTCAGTTCGGGTACGACGAGGTTAGCGTATTTACCAGTGGCTCCAACCATCAATACTTTCATGATTTTCTCCTTCGTTGTTTTAAGTTTGCTTTTGAATTCTAGTTGAAAATTTTGCTGTTTTCTCTGGATGTCTAAGTTTCACCCAACCTACGTTGGATGGCGATCGCATTATTAAAAGCCCTTGTCCCGGATTTCATCTCATATTTTGTAAATCAAAAAAACTGAACCAATTGCTCCACCATTTTCTAAATAAATTTTTTCGTTGTAATATAATCCAGGAGACGCGCCGCCATCAAATAACATTCCTTCTTGAATTTTACCTAAACAGTTATTGCGGGCGATTCCTGTTAAAACATCATCAAACATATCTGGTAGTAACTCTTGATTAACTTGAGAAGGTTCAATCACTGAATTAGCTTTGATATCATTAACTAACAGAATTACATAACCTTTACTAGTTGTTGCTACCATAGAGCGATTAGTCGCTTGCTTACAGGCAAATTCTCCTAAATCTTGACAGATATCTTTAAACTTACCTTGACGATAAAATCTGCCATTACCACCAACTAAATTATAATTCAGAATATTGTTATATCTTCTCCCCGCCTGAATTGTGGCTTGTCTCTCTTGGGGTCTGCCTCCGGAAATTCCAAAGGAAGAACGTCTATTTTTAAATGCTCCTGAATACTCTACTCCGCGAGAAATATTTAAGCCTTGTGGTTGATCATCAGTGCCTATATAGTCGGCGTTAATTGCTGCTAGAGGTCGTTGTCCATTTAACTTAGAATTTGCATCTGTAATGATTTGATTAAATTCCTTTTGTACATAATTCCTAATATATTTTCCTTGTTGATTTTTAGCATAAAGCTTGTGAGATAAACCCACATTCACTTTAAAATCTAATTTGGGTGATTTAGGATTAAAAATAATTACATGATTAATGCCTTTTGCGGATTTCTGACCTTGATTATTGGTTTTGAAAAATTCAATGCTGAATTGAGCATTTTCACCAGGACAAGTTTTTGCTAACTTTGTTGATGAATTCGCAGTCTCTTCTTTACAGCCGGATAACAAATTTATCGTAATGATAAATATAGATAAGAGAAATATTTTTTTGAGCCACATACTAGTACAATTAGGCAAAAGTAAAAAGAGAAAATACTTATACTGCCAGCGTTTGACGTATTTCAAATGGTAGCTTTATTTCCGCCGACCTGTACTAAGCTAATAATCACAAAAGTTTGCTTGTTGAGACCGCAAGGGGAGCCAGCGCGCCCCTTGCGGGTTTCCCGACAGCCGCGCGACTGGCGTGGCTCTTGAGCAGAGGAGCGAGTGCGTTGCGGTGAGCAGTCCGTTGGGCGGCTTTGCCGACAGTCACGGAACTGCGTTAGCGCAGCGATCTTCGACGCTCTTGAGCGTCACCCGAAGGGAGGGAACCTCCGTTGTAGCAACTGGCGTGAGCAGGGGAGAGGGTTTGAAGTTTTTCCCCAAAATTTCAATTGTGCAACTTGTAAGCACAAAAGCTTAGGATAGTAAAAAACCGCTACAGACGACTATAGCGGGTAATAATTCAAATTTCCAATTTAGGGTTATCTAAAATTACCGAGATTGGAAATTTTAGAATATCCATTCTGGAATTGCTTCTTCTTTGGTGTTGGTATTGCGAGATGGTGTTTCACGATTGAATTTCATGTGAATTGAGCGTGTTTGCTCACCATCAGCAGCGACCGCCAAAATTGGGTAGTCAATTAAACCATCTTGGAATGACATCTGGAAGCGGAATGTACCATCGGGATTCAGTTTAATTTCACGACCGCCAATTGTCACGGTAGCATTGGGTTCTGTTGCACCGTAAACAATCAATTCAGCATCGGCAATTAACCAGAACTGGCGGGGACGAATGGGAACAGCGGAAGCTGAGAAGCCTACACCAGACATTCCGACACCAGACATAGTTAAACCGGAGGTGGTGGGAACTGCCCACATACCTACACCAGATGGAAAGACGTAGGAACTGATAGCCTGTTCGGGGCGCACAGAACCAGGTACGTGCTGCATGGAACCAAACAGAGAACCTGCAACCCGTTGTGCTTCCGCAGATTCTGCCAAGCCAAAGATTTGGTCGTAGATGGGGTTGCCGCCATTGACTCCTGCTGTGGCAAGTTTCTTGGCAGGTGGTACTAGTTCGTACTGAGTCTTACCACGTAAGTCTTCTTCAAAGTTGACGGTGATGAAGACATCCTCAATCCAGTCAGATGGGTACACGGGAGGAATGTGTACTTGGGCAGAACGAGCCAAAACTAACCAACGACCATCAAAGGTACGATAACCGATATCGATGACATAATCGCGATCGCTCACAGGAATTGGTAAATACCATTCCCTGGCTAGTTCATCAACAGGATATTCTTGGATGCTGTGGGGGCTTTGATAATCAAGGCTGATGTCGGTGACATCATAAATTCGCAGTGCCAACTGCTGTCCACCTTGCCGCCGTAGTTCTTCTTTATGCTCATTGGGAATATCCCAATAAGTGTAAGCCCATTGAGGATCGCGCGGTAAAAGGACAATCCGACTTTCACCATATCCAGCTGGTAGATCTGCGAGTCCTTCATCAACATCAGCCAGAGAGCCACCAGTACGGTCTTCTTGACCCAGTTCAAATTTTGCTGCTTCCACGGTTTCCTGTGCCTCCAGTGAACGAGATGGGCTAAGCGAAGCTTTGCTGCGCTGCACGTCTTGAATTGCTGCCAGCAGTTGTGATTTACGCATTCGGCTATAGCGGGAGACGCTATATTCGCTGGCAACTTTACGTAGTTGCCGCAATGTCATCTCCTCTAGCGGTGGGCGTTCTTTTGCCATTAATTTGGCCTCCAGTAGTTTGAAAGGTAATTATCTCTCTGAGTTATGGAATGCTTGATAAAAATGTCATTCCTCCCAGATGAATTTCTTATTTCTGACTCCTGGTTTTGCCCAGTTTTTAAAGTTTTTTAATTCGCTTTTAAAATGAGGGTCACTCCCTGTCAATTTCCTTGAATGCTTGGGTAAGCATTTTTCGGGATCGGAGGAGTCGCTTTGTTAAGTAAATATTAGCCAGTAACCCTCGGTATTGATCAAGGGGTCTCAAGGCACTTTTTTCAGGCTTTCACGAATTTATTAGCTCTTACGGGATCGCAATGTTATGAAAACATGACATTTATGTTTAATGCCCAATCAAATGTCAATTTTTCATGACATTTAGTTTTGCAAAGCAATAAAACCCTTATGGACAAATGATCTCATCTAAAAATAAGAGCGATCGCTTCTAAGATCCAATGTGGATTTATACTTAAACCATTCACTGTGTAAGTGATGGTCAAATTACGCGATCGCTAGTTGTGCGGCAAATACGTCAAAATCTAAATAAGATCGCCATCATTGACAATGCAGATTACCCAGAGCCTTCATACAGCCATTCTCGTGACTAACTTAGAACGCTCCGAACACTTTTACACTCAAGTGTTGGGACTATCAAAAATTGATCGCTCCCTCAAATATCCTGGTGCATGGTATCAAGTTGGCAACTATCAAGTTCATCTAATAGTTGCATCAACTGTACCAACCGATAACCCAAACGAAAAATGGGGACGCAACCCCCACATTGCGTTTGTAGTAACTGATTTAGAACAAGCTAAACAAGAATTGCTCAATTACAATTATCCTATTCAAGCGAGTGCCTCTGGTCGCCCTGCTATCTTTACTCAAGATCCAGATGGGAATGTGATTGAGATAAGTCAGCAATGATTTGCACATTGTCCACGGTTATAGCAGTCCGTGTAGGAGTTACAAACAAATTCCTACTCTCTATTTCAACAAGTCGTTGATCAATCAAATAGATTGCTTCATCTAACTGCAAGTAGGTTAAATACTTGTAATCATTTCTATTAAGAAGCAAAGGCAATTTTATCTACACTTACTTTTGATAACAGTGTCATCTTTCCACTTTTTATATCCACAGCAAATACAGAATTATTCTCCTTAGGGTTGAGGTTGGCAAGTGCAGTAAGTTGACCAGATGGAGAGAAAGTTAAACTAAGTAAATCACTTGCTAAATACTTTCTGTTGTGTGTTAATTCTGCCACAGTAGAAATTAATATTCTGCCTGTAATCAGCGCTTTCTTACTGGGATCTAGCTTCACTAAAGTTACTCTACCTTCCGAACCAAGAATAGTAGCATAGAATTTGCCGTCAGGGCTAAGAGCAAGATTGTTGAAGCGTATATTGCTTGGCAGTTCTGGTAAATTTAGCTGATCACCAGAGGTAACTTTGCCATTTTTTGGATCAATAAGTACTAAATAGAAAGGAGGTCGTCCATTATTGTAACTAGCAATACCTATGATTTTATCATCTTGTATTCCTAATACTCCTTCAATTGTATTATTACTCTTTCTGAATCCTGAGATCTTTTTAGATTTAGGCTTCTTGAATGACTTATGGCGAGTAAATATGAGTTTACTAAAATTGCCTTTTTGATTTGTTGTCACTGTTACCATCACAAGTGTGCCATCTAATAAGGTGGTAAAACCAGTTATCCGGGTCGTTTCTATATAGAGGGCTTTTTTGGAAGTCTCACTTTTTGTATCTTGGTTATCAACGATAATTGGAGGAATTTCAGTAGTCAGTTTTTCATTACCAGTTGTTAAATCTAAATTTACTAAAGTAACTGCTGGAGTAGTGTTTTCTACATCTGTAGAGATTTTATTATCCTGCTTATTTTTTCTCGCAGAAAGCCGAACTCCTACTAGCGATCGCGCATCTTGTGCCAAGGCTTTATTTTTGACAAGATTCAAAAGCATAGTTGTGGTAGTGCTGGCGAGAATTAACTGACCAAATTGCCGACGTTTGATTCTGATATACATAAATTAAACTCCTACAATTAATGTTTTTGTCGCTAAAAATGTTAGATAAAACCTAATCAATAGCGACACTATTCTTTTGTAAAATTAGCTGAAAACTCATACGTTCCAGTTCAGGTAAAAAAACAAAACTGGCATAATAGCTCATCTCAGCTAAAATGTTGACTTACGTAATTACATAGTTATTGAATGATGAAAAACACAAAAAATTCCCAAGATGAAATTGGGGTTTGCACTCAAGAAACCCAGCATAGTTAATGTTCTAGTTAACTAAACTGTATTAGACTTCTTGCATAAATATTTTTTGTCTCACGCAAAGGCGAGGCAGTGTTGTGAGCAGCTTTGCCGACTTAAAACGACTGCCGGCGCAATGACACAAAGAAAAGCACGCCAATAATTACTTTTGCAAGATGTCTATTAATGAAAACCTAGCTCGAAAATAGGGAATGGAGAGTAAGGACTTGAGCCGAGTTGTTATAACTTATTAAATAGGAGAACCCAAAACGCGAAGCGATTTAATCGGTAGATGCCAAAGAATTTTCTTTGATAAACACAAAAACACATACTATTTAAGGACTTTCTTTTATCATTATATACGCAATAAACATGGTAGTTATACTAGTCAGTCTCAAACTTTAAAGTATCTTTCTAATGAAAGGGGTTTTATGTAGATTAGTTGATGATGTGTATAAAAAACAAACTCACTACTTTTAGCTAAATCTTTACTAAAAATTATTGTTTACCTCATGAAAAATAAATTTTTGTAAGCATATCAGCGATCGCTCCGGTAGAAGAAAACCACGAGTTCACAAAACCAGCCAATTACAGACAGCTTAATTCATCTGCTTTGTGGCTGATATTTATACAGTTCAACTAGCGATAAATTATTTATTGACTAATGAAAATTATTGCCTACATTTATTGTGACCTGCTCCTAGAATCTGTTCCTAAAAACATTAATTGGCAGTGGGAAGTAGAACGGGTTTATGAAGATTTTGTTAAGGGTGTTGCTTATGGATACAACACGCGATCGCAATTACAAAAATTATTCACAGACTGCCAAACTGAACCTGTAGAATGTTTGCTTGTGCGCCGCTTGGAAGAATTAGGAGATACTGTAGAAGAAGTAAGCGATCACTTAAAAGAATTAGAAGCGATGGGAGTAGCTGTCATTGCGACAGAACAATCGTACACATCAGAGCAATCCCATTTCCGCGCTGACTTACTGAAATTACTCCAAGAAATCCAATATCAACAACGTAGTCGGCGCATCCGTCAAGGACACGCCCGCAATCGTCTCGAAGCAGCACCCCCACCAGGAAAACCACCCTACGGTTATCGCCGTGGTCAAGGAAAATACATTATTGACCGCAGCACTTCCCCAGTTGTGAAAGACTTTTTTGATAACTTTTTACTCTACGGTTCCTTGCGAGGCGCAGTGCGTTACTTAGCGAAAAAATACGGAAAGAAAATTTCCGTTACTACTGGGCGACGCTGGTTAACTAATCCTGTGTATCGGGGTGATACCGCTTATCTCAATGGTGAAATTATCTCTAACACTCATACGCCCATTATTTCTAAAGAAGAAGCAGCCCAAATTGACCGAATTTTACGCCGTAATAGCCGCTTACCATCTCGAACTGCCAGTGCGCCACGTTCTTTAGCTGGGTTAGTTGTGTGCGGCGAATGTCAGTCACACATGACAGTCACCCGTGTTACCCGCCGCTACCAAGATAAAGAGTACCTTTATTTACGTCCGATTAGTTGTCTTCGCAGTCCTAAGTGTCGAGCCATTCCCTACCAAGAAATTTTAGAATGTACGATCGCCAAAGTTTGCCATGATTTACCATTAGCAGTAGCAGGAATGAACTCTCCTCAATTAGACACAGCCAAGAATAGTTTAGGAGATGCGATCGCTCGTCAACAAGAAATCTTAGCTCAGTTACCTGGTTTAATTGAAACTGGCATTTTAGATGCAGAGACAGCAAAATTAAGAGAATACAAACTCCGCACAGAGATTTCTGCACTGCAAGCAAGGTTAGCGACGCTTCCGCCAGTTAATCTGCGTTCTGTCGCTCAAGCAGTTTCGATTCCGCAATTTTGGTTAGATTTATCAGAAGCAGAACGACGCTTTTACCTACGAGAATTTATTCGCCAAATTGAGATTATTCGTCAAGATAAACAGTGGGATTTGCGAGTGGTGTTTATTTTTTAGTTATTTGTCATTTGTCATTGGTGAAATGGGCGGTTAGAAACCGCATCTACACAGACAAAACCTGTTTTAAGGCGAGGTTTTATATCATGTCCGGCAAAATAACCATAATTCTTGTTTTACCCCTCTCCAACCCTCCCCTTGGTAAGGCGAGGGTGCCGTTAGGCGGGTGAGGTAATTTTATTATGGGTAATTAAACGGACATGATATTAGACCCGATTGTTTCGATAAACCCAGTTTGTTTCGAGATTTTGAGCAATCAACCATGTTTTAACTGGCTTGGTAGTTGCTATATTCTCAAGTTTCATATTCTGAACTCGAAGTTTCGTGTTCCAAACTAGAATGATTTTGTTCCAAACGAGAACGTTCTTATTTCAAACGAGAACATTCTTGTTCTGAGGTGGAATGATCATGTTCCCAGGGCGATCGCTCTCATTTAGATTGTAAACCGAGAGGCGATCGCCTGTGAGGATAGATAATAAATAGCGGTAGTCACATAGGTTAGGACAGTTTAAAAACTTGAATGCCAGGAATAGTAAGATTTTGACCTCCTGCCTCCTGCTATAAATAGCGATCGCACACCTAACACCAGCGTTAGGGAGCAACGCGATTTTCTGAAGTTTGGGAAAAACCAGCGATAATGCTCTACCGAATATCCTTGTGATTGCACTCAACACAGCTTTCAGTAAAATGTATAAAATGTTCAAGCACTGCTGGGATTAAG
>NZ_JAIVFW010000149.1 GCF_020829595.1 Nostoc sp. CHAB 5844 | reverse complement strand
CTCCGGCGAGTGCGCTGAAGATGCCTTCCCAGATGCCGCGCTCGGACCAGCGAACGAAGCGATTGTAGAGCGTCTTCTTCGGTCCATAGACGTCGGCGCAGTCCGCCCAGCGTCCACCGCATCGCAGCGCGTGGACGATTCCGCTCAACACGCGACGATCGTCCACGCGCGGCTTGCCCCGCACATCCGTTGGCAGGAGCGGTTCGATCCGTTCCCACTGCGCATCGGAAAACCAAAAGAAATCAGACATCTCACCGCCCTTTCGTCGCGGCAATGAATCATGCCCCAGCGCTCAAGGAAAGCTAATTATTGGGTCCGGACCCTAATGTAGTCCTTATAATAAATTAGATAAAAAACATAAAGAATTAACGCCGTAAATTCGAAAATATTTACGAACAATAAGGGAATATTTTTTCCTAGGATCATTAATGATCTTGTCTCTCGCGATCTTCCGAAACCGAAAGCCAACCTGCTGATCTGCAAAATAGCATCACGGCTTCTTCCGCTTTCTTCTTGTTTGGAAACGGGCCCTCAAGGTAGTGCTATCGGCCGTTGAATTCGACGAATACTCCTTTTCCAACAACATCATAGATAATGTTTGGTTTGATTTCGCCGGCCATTTTAGACTCCGACACTTTATAACGGTTTCTGTTTGCTTCCATACCTGTAGTTTTTTGCAGGCCTTCTCGAGCGATATTTACAGGAGCCGTTTTATTTAAGTTGAAAATGCAATGTAAATGGTGGCGCCCCGCGTAAGCAGATTTAGTACCTAAAATGCGAGGCGCCATTACTACCTCACATCGGGGGCATGAGGACCTTGTCAATCACGTGAATAACGCCATTGTCGGCTGCTACGTCCGCATTCACGACTTTTGCCTCGTTGACAGTAACGCCATTGTCCAGATCAACGGAAAGGTCAGCGCCGTTAACGGTGGCTGCCTTCATGTCGTCTTTGAGGTCTTTTGACATCACCTTGCCGGAAACAACATGGTAGGTGAGAATTTTGGATAGCTTGTCCTTGTTTTCCGGCTTCAGAAGGTCCTCCACGGTTCCAGCCGGGAGAGCCGCAAAGGCATCGTCAGTCGGTGCAAAAACAGTGAAAGGACCGGCGCCTTTAAGGGTGTCGGCAAGGCCTGCTGCTGTTACCGCTGCCACAAGGGTCTTGAATTGACCATTTGCCTGCGCGGTGTCGACAATGTCAGCTGCGTGAGCGCTATACGCTGCGGAGGAAAGGGCGAGTGTGGATGCAAGAAAAAGTCTCTTCATTATGCGTTCCTTCCGTCTCTGTCGCGTGCCATACGCGGTTTTTGAACACCTTCATCTACGAGCACTTATAGAAATCGGATCAGTGAAGATGGCTTGGGTCCAGAAATTCCAATACTCTTTCTGACGGGAAGTACGGGAACAGTCCGGTGCGACAACTTTCGTAGGCCTGAAGACGCGCCGTGGCCATCGTACCGCCTCGTGCTCGCGGCGTAGAGAAGCACAATATGCGCTGTTTAACGTTCGCGGTGTGCTGAAGCAGTTTCGGGCATGATGCGACCATCGGTCAAAATCTTTAAGTGGTATTACGGGTTGCATACTGAGCAGAATGTCGGGGAAGCGCGCTCGCCATTTGACCTTTCAACTAACTGCTCATTGCCGCAAGCGGCGCAACCCATAACATCATGAGACGGCAATTGCGTTTGCGAATTACATTCGCTGCAGCATAGCCCCGCCGCTGTTCCAACCCAGCCCCACCCGGGATGGTCGCACTGGGGACAGGCGGTCATTAGGCGTTTGACAAAGCGCTTGCCTAGCTTGGCAATGACGGACATGCGTCGAGGGTTCATGTGCGCTCGCATGTCTGTCTGGATGCGCGCCAAGCTGCAGGGTGATTGTGTAACGGCTGTTCTGACCGCCTCGCTCAAAGCCGCAGCATCTCTTATGCCCTTTGCGGTCACCACGTCTGTGCCGACGACACTCACGATTAAAGCATACTGAGGATACTCAATCGCGTTCAAAAATTTGTCCGCTTCGTTGACGTCTTCCACGTCAATATGGGCAAAATTCGGAGACTCATCGATGATCATATCGACGATCTCGACCCCGGATCGGATATCGAGCCATAAGATAAGCTCCCGACCGAGCGGAATGAATGGGTGTGGACTGTAGGAGCCTTCAATTGCGATGCCTATCGGCAGGCCGCTTAACGCGGCCGCCGCTTTTGCTTTTGCTCGAGCGGCGTCGAGTATGGTGCCCGCTCGCTTCACTTCGCTGGTGAAGGTTCCGAAGCTATCCGTGTTGAGATCGCGAGGAACCGCCAGATGAACATCTATATCGGCAAAGGAGGGCGAAAGCGCTGCCTCCTTTCCGTGCATGGTTCCAAGCGCAACCTGCCTTGGTAACTTGGAGTAAATTGATGACGAAAGGCTCGAATCCCTGGATTCTGCGTGGACGAGCGTGCATTGTTTGCGAGATAGATCAGAAATATTCATTTCAGCTGCTCCAAACGATCGCACTATTCTCCATAGCGCGCGAACTGGAGCTCTAAAAATTCATTGTTTCGATCTATTCATTCTTTTTAATGAATGGGTTTTCTGTAGTCGCTGCGGCTTTGAAGGGTTTTAGCAGAAATGATACGAGCGGATTTGGGAAACGACGTTTCACGGTTATGGCGTAAAATGTCTCGACCATGCCCGGAAGGGCGTCGTACTCGATGAGCTTGCCGGTCTCCAGTTCACCCTTGACAACGATAGGAGGAAGAACGGCAAGACCGGCTCCTTCCAGAGCGAGGACGCGCATCATCGCCATATCGTCCACTTCTGCAGCAATCTGAGGTGTGATTCCAAGTCGTGCTACGAGAGCGTCAAATTGCGAGCGAACCCCACTTTCGAGCGACGGAAGAACGACGGGGTGGTCGGTGAGGAGATCCACAAGGCTAGCACGAGATTTACTGTAAGGCATTTTGCCCACTAAGCTCACTCGCTGTTGATAGATTTGCTGGGTGACAAATGGTGTGACGGAATCCGTCATTGGGGCTTGATTCAGCAATACGATGTCAAGGCTCAGTGCCTCAAGCGCGCCAAGCAATTCGCTTGTACTACCCGAGCGCAGTATCATATCGACGTCTGGGCGCCCGAGGATCGGCCGCAAGAACTCAATCTGGAAATTGCGAGAGAGTGTCGCGAGCGAGCCTATCCGGATCGCACGGCGGGTCCTGCCGGTTTCCTTCAACGTCTCGACGAGTTCCTGACCTGAGGCGAAGATCGCGTCCGCATGATCGAGCGCGATACGCCCCGCTTCTGTTAGAAATAACTGCCGTCCGCGGCGCTCGAAAAGGGCATGGCCCAAGCGCCCTTCCAGCTGCTTTATCTGTGTGGAAAGAGCCGACTGAGAGAGGTTCAGCCGTTCAGCCGTACGCGTTAAATTTCCATCGTGTGCGACGGCACGAAAGTAGCGAAGGTGATGATAGTTCAACTCTGACATCATTCCAATTTATAGAACGATTTCGTGAAAACAATGAATTTTTTCCATCTCTAGCCGGGTGATAACAACGCCTCGTATCGACGCTTTGCCAAGTGTCGAATGTGCATGGAGACCTTTATGATCACGAGTCTCCCCTTAATAGCGCCGCTGATCCTTGCGGGTGCTTCCTTCTATTGTTTTACGGCGTCCAGCCTTCGGCCTCGTCTGGCCGTGCGCATAGCTGAATTAACGGCTCTTGCCTCGATTGTCGTTGCAATCCTGTCGGGCATCGTGCTCGCCTTGAATGGACCTGTAACAGGTCTGGCAATCGGGTACGATTACTTTGCATTCTCCTCGCGCCTCGATCTGGTCAGTGTCCTGATGCTGTTGCTCGTCTCATTCATTGGCTGGATAGTGCTGCGTTATGCTGGCAATTTCCTGGACGGAGAACGGCGCCAGGGCGCCTTCACAGGGTGGATGGCTGCGACCATCGCTGCCGTCCTCTTGATGGTTCAAGCAGGCACGTTTTTGCAACTTGTCATGGGGTGGATCACATCTAGTCTGCTGCTCCACAAACTTCTGCTTTTTTATCCGCAACGCCCCGCGGCGCAGCGTGCCGCGCGCAAGAAATTCATCATCTCACGCACTGGCGACGCGGCCCTTATTTGCGCTGCGGTCCTCTTGTCGATTGATTTTAAGACAGGCGATATCGCGACGATCCTTGCCATCGCGCGTGGCGGGGATGGCACGCCGCTGACGAGTGCTGCCGCAGCCTTTCTGGCGATCTCGGCCCTCCTCAAGTCAGCGCAGTTTCCGACCCATGGCTGGCTGACCGAAGTCATGGAGACGCCAACGCCGGTTTCCGCCCTGCTGCATGCCGGCGTTGTAAACGCCGGAGGCTTTCTGCTCATACGGCTTGCCGACGTTATGTTGCACGCTCCATTGGTGCTGGCCATATTGGTCATCGTGGGTGGGTTCACAGCGCTTTTCGGCAGCCTGGTCATGCTTACGCAATCTGCGGTGAAGACTTCACTGGCTTGGTCTACTGTGGCGCAGATGGGTTTCATGATCTTGCAATGCGGCCTTGCGCTTTTCCCCATCGCACTTCTCCACATCATCGCTCACTCCCTCTATAAAGCACACGCTTTTCTTTCTTGTGGCTGCGCCGTCGAAACGGTCTCTGCCATCCGGCGTCCAGGCCCGGTTACAATTCCAAACATAGGCGCGGTCGGTCGCGCTTTCCTTTTGGCCTTATTTATTTACGCTGTGTTTGGGGTGATCTTTGGAATCGTGGA
>NZ_JAIVFW010000148.1 GCF_020829595.1 Nostoc sp. CHAB 5844 | reverse complement strand
CTTTGTATGTGGAGTTCACTGTAAAGGCTGCGAAGCAAGGGGCGACTCTGGCTATTGTCTTGGACAATAAATGGTTTCATAACGAAAACACAAGAAATATTAGGTCAATACTCCTAAAATACTGCCGGATATTGGCAATTGTCACCTATCCCCACAGTCGATATTTTGAGGGGATAATGATCGCTACTTCCATGCTCGTTGTGGAGAAGGTTGCCGCCTCGCCCGCTGATCAAGTCACTTTTGCGAGAGTGGAAGATCCCGGCGTTGCTTCAGCCGAGATCGCTGCGGCCGTTATTCGAGGTGCAGAGGCGCCAAGCGGATGGTCCACTCGCAGGGTACCTCAGGCTGAGCTGACATCAGATTCTTGGAAGAAATATTTATCGACTGATTTAATTCACGAATATCGTCGACTGCCCCTTAGATCGCTACCGGAGCTTTTCGCTTCTGGGAGACGTGGCAGTTTGGCCAAAGAGGGCGGCGGGATTGCTGTTTACGAATTCCCATATCGCACCCAGTATGGTCCGAGAAGATCACGATTAGATAATGGCAACCCATTTCAGACGGTATCTGGTGAGGCACTAACTCAAAATCAGAACGCAAGTCTTAAAGCTCTTGCAGCATCTATACCAGACGAGTACCGAGGGTATGCGATTAACAAGGCCGATCGCATATTCGGGTACGAACTTGGGTTGGCTGATGTCACACGCGACTGGACGATTGAAGGACCGGAGCAGCGACATCAAAATTTCGCCCAACGGTATCAGTCCAACCGACGCGCACGGTGGACAAATGATATGAATGCGTTGGTAGATAACCTTCGGGCCGCTCCAGCCACGGGGCTTTACGTTCATGCTATAGAAGAGCATGTGGGCCTAGATGAAACTGTGTTGCCTCGGGAGCAGTTATGGAATGTTCTGCGGGAGCCATATGCCGGCGGCCTCGTGGTGCCGCGCAAGCAGAGGTCAGGCCATCGTGTTCATGTCAATCCTTTTGCTTTTGAAGAAGGTCAACGACAAATTCGTTTGTCGAGCAATTTCCTCTCGTACGGAAACTGCGTTTGTGTCGACGATGCAAATGGCCTAACTGCTCCCATAGCAACCCGCCTCGTTGCGGCATGGTTGGTTTCGAGCTTTGGCCATCTGCAATTTGAGCTTGAAGCAAATAATCGCGAGGGCGCTCGTTCAATTGAGCAACATCATATGGATCGAATATTTGTCTTTGATCCACGGCTTATTCGCCACGACCACCGTGATAAAATTCTGAGTGCTTTCCGGGACTTGCCATTTCCAATTCGGACGGATCTAAGGGTAGAGCTTCAACCTCTACTCGTTGCAATGGATAAGCTGTTTGCTGCCGAACTAGCTCACGTTTTTCCGGATTTTGATCCGGCTGCAGCTTTGACCGAAGTGTGGTCTCGGCTACATGAAGCACATCAAGCGAGAAATGCATAATGCGCCTTACAGTAGCATCATTGTTTTGCGGAATTGGAGGGCTGGACTTAGGTTTCGAATGGGCTGGATGCGATGTTGTGTGGGCTTCGGATATTTCGCCCATCGCGGTGAAATCCTACCCGCTTAATTTTGGTCGGCAAGCTGTTGAGGCTGACGTTGAAGATCTAGATCTCACGTCAATACCCGAAGTAGATATCATAATTGGTGGCCCCCCGTGCCAATCTTTTTCCTTGGTTGGTTTGCGCCGCCCTGGTGACGAGCGCGGCAAGCTGGTTTTTCGATTTGCAGATATAATTCGTTTCAGAAGGCCGTTAGGCTTTGTTATGGAAAATGTTCCAGGTTTGGCGGCAGCGCGTTTCAATGATGAGCGCATGACGAACCATCTAGCGAATGAATTCAAGGAATTGGGATACCATGTCACGGTGGTCAAGTTGGATGCTTCAAACTTTATGGTCCCACAACTGAGAAAGCGAGTTTTTCTTCTCGGTTCACGAGTTTCTCCCATAAAGGTGCCAGATGCATCAGAGTTTGCGCGTGAAGCATATGGCATAGATGTTACGCGACATGACAATAGCGTAGGAGCAGCATTTTCCGATTTAGTCGCTCCCGTAGCCAAAGGTCATATGGCCACTTATTCCAGCAATGCGCCGTCTGCTTTTGCAAAATTGATGCGTCAGGGCTCCACGGAATATTCTCTCCATGAGGCACCTAGAATGTCTGCAACGGACCGCCAGCTGGTAAGGTTCATTCCTCCGGGTGGCAATTATCAGAATGTTCCTGATCAGTATGCCACGCAAAGGATTCTGAACTTTAAGAGGACGGGGGGTAGAACGACAACCTATGGTCGGCTACACCCCCAAAGGCCTTCATACACCGTCAATACATATTTTCGACGCCCAAATGTCGGCTCAAATTTTCACCCAACTCAAGATCGCCTAATTACGGTCCGTGAAGCTATGAGGTTGCAAGCCTTGCCAGACAGGTTCCAGATTGCCCCGGGTGGTGCCCAAGATGCGCGAAACGCTCTAGTAGGCAATGCTGTACCGCCGCTGTTGGCTCAAGCGGTCGCAAGAGAGCTGATGCGATCGCTCTCGACCCGGGATCTTCAGACTTTCGACAGCGCCAACGTCTTTCAATCGGTTAAGTAAAGCCGTAGCGGTGGTTATTTGAAGTTCCGGGCAATTAATCTGACTTCGGTAGCAGGCCGCCAACACAACTATAAAAACGGGAAATATCATCCAAAACGTCGGCTTACACGGCATTCGCCGTATCTAGCATTCGACCATTCTCAAGAGGCTTTATAGTGGCGAAAGTGGAACTTGGAACCAAGCGTACCGATCCGGAAACCGGCAAGAAATTCTATGACCTAAACCGGGACCCCATCGTCTCTCCTTACACCGGAAAATCATATCCCCTGACCTTCTTCCAGGAAACGTTGGCCGCCGCTGCTGAGATGAACGAAGAAGACGAGGTACAGGAAGTCGATACCGAAAACACTGAAGTCGAACTCGTATCGCTCGAAGATGCCGATGAAGGCGCAAGCGGCGACGATATTCCGGATATGGGCGACGAAGACGTCGAGATCGACGGCGATGACGACGACGTTTCCCTCCTCCAAGCCGACGAAGACGATGAAGACATGAGTGACCTCATCGGCGTCACGGGCGAGGAAGACGACGTGTGATTTGTCAACAGTCAGCCTAGTAAACGAGATCGCTTTCCGGGCCTATCTATTTGATTGTCACCGGATAATTTTACAAATGCTTACGCAAGGCAGCTGCCGATCTTAACTTGACGGGGTAAATACCTGGCCGAGCGCTGCTGCGAGGCTTGACTTGGTCAGCCTCCTCGGTTGTGGCGAACTGTGATGAGAGCCTGAGCAATTAGGCATCCGGCGATTAGGATGATTGCCCCGTTTGATCCTGATCTACGTGCCGACACCCGCAATCGCGCAACCGGTTAATCTGGTTACCGCTGTGAGCGCAAAGCTGGGTTCTCCAAACAGGTAAGCGGGCGACCCATTGACCCATTGGATTGCCTCCACGGCGCTCCCGCTGTCTGTCGGTCGAAGGAGCGTAGGCAATGGTCGCTTCGTCGATGCCTGTGGGTGCCCTTTGAGGTCTCGCATCTTACCTTTCCTGCGCATAATATCCTCAGGCCTGCGAATGCCGGAGTTCAGTCATGACAGACATCAGCCCTCAAGCACGGTCTCGATTGATGGCGAAGATAAAGGGTAAGAATACTAAACCCGAGGTTTTGGTCAGGAAGGCGTTGTACAAGCAGGGATACCGTTACCGTCTACATGAGCGGGTGCGTTCAGTACGGCCGGATTTGGTCTTAAAAGGCCGGAACGTGGCAATTTTCATCCACGGGTGCTTCTGGCATCAACATCACGGTTGCAGGCATCATGGCGTGCCTCAAAGTAATTCCGAATTCTGGCGCGTTAAATTTGGCAGAAACGCGAAGAGAGATCGGCGTGATATATTGGCGCTAGGAGGCGCTGGATGGCGAGTGGCTGTAATATGGGAATGCGCCATCACGCCTTCTAAGCTCGACGAACTGGTGCGGGATCTGGCAAGATGGCTGGAAGCTAAAGACAGGTATTTCGTCTGCTCGGCAATGGAAGGTTGTCGAGAAGTTTCGCGAGTGGATGACTTGGAGTTGCCGCCAAATCCGGAAGGGGTAGCGACGGCGGAAAACGCGGCTTCGTGGGCAACATGAATTAGACACTAATCTCACAAAATACACATTTTCTTAGGTTCCGGCTCCAACTGCCCTTAACGCCTTGTGCCCGCAGGGCAATTTCCTGCGTCAATCTGCGCTCGCCCTTGCCGATCATCGGCAACATAACGAAAGGCACGAAAACTCTGCCTTACGTGAGGTTCTGATGAAGCAAGCGCGTGTACTGACGGATACCGAATTCAAGCGGTTGTTGGCGGTGATCGCGCAGATGAAACACGCGGGACGAAACAGGCTGGCGCTGATGCTGTCGCATCTCGCCGGATTGCGCGTTGGGGAAATTGCCGCACTGACCGTGCGCGACGTCATCGACAGCGAAGACAAAGTGCGCGAGCAGTTACGCTTGAGGGCGGAAGTCACCAAGGGTGGTCATGCGCGTGTTGTCTTTTTAAATGAAAAGCTGCGCCGGGAAATCGAACGTCATCGGACGGACTGGCCGACAGACCGGGACGCCGACACGCCACTGCTGCTGACCCAGAAGCGCACGGCGTTCTCCGCGAATACACTCTGTCAGTTGATGGGGCAGCTATACCGGAGCGCCGGTCTCGACGGGGCCACCTCGCAC
>NZ_JAIVFW010000147.1 GCF_020829595.1 Nostoc sp. CHAB 5844 | reverse complement strand
TACTGCCGTTGTCGCTCCCGACAGAGCACCTGCCAAAGCTGCCGCTCCAACAACGCCCCAACTTTCTCCTGATAATGTTGCAGCAAGTCCAGAAACAACAGCGCCAATTCCGGCGCCGATTGCAACATTTGCCCAATGCCCGTTCTTGTCAGCGAGGTTGATCGGGTCGTTGAGCGAGTATCCATACCTGTTCGTCCCAACGCCCGGCAACCACGGATCGAGCACGTCGGGCGAGACGAAGCTCGCGATCAGCGGATCGTAGAAGCGCGCGTTGAGGTAGATGAGCCCGCTCAACGCGTCCTGCCGCTCGCCGATGAAGGCCTGGCGCTCGGCGCCCGCCGTTCCCGCCGTCACCAGCCGCTCGCCATAGGGCCGGTAGCGCGCCTCCTGCAGCGAGGCGCCAGCCGCCCCCGTCACCGCCCGCACGCTGGCGAGATGGTCGCGGTGCAGGAACTCCGCCGTCGCAGCCCCGCCATTGCCCTTGCGCTTGACGTCGGCGTTGCCGTACTTGCTCCAGACCGAGCCTGCACGCTCCGCCTCCTTGCCGAGGAACAAGGTCGTCCCCGAGGGCTCGACCAGCTTCAGCCGCGAACCGTCCGGCCCATAGACATGCGAGATCGTCACGCCGCCTTGCGTGACCGAGAGCGGCCGGTTCTCGGCGTCCCAGGTGTAGGTCCGCCCCGCGCCAGAGGTCAGGTTGCCGCCAGCGTCGTAGCTGAAGCTGTGCGGCCCGGCCTGCGTGACGGCATGGGGACGCGCCGCGCCCGAAGCCGGATAGCTGTAGGCTCCGACACGGCTGTTCGAGAGCATCCGGCCCGAGATGTCATAGCTGAAGTTTTGGCTCAGCGAGGCGTCGTCGGCCGCAGATGTCGGATGGCCCCGGCTCCTACGGGGCGAAAGATTGAGATATTCGCCACCACTTTCGATAAAGACAAGTTTAAATCTTATTACTCTAATCACTGAATATTAATATATTTAGCTTCATACATTTCTTTTTTCAGATAGTAAATTGATAAAATTATAATAGAATCCCTCAAAATAATCTGGATTTTTACTATTAAATTCATTAACGAAATCATAAGCTTCAGCGGGACGGTTCATCAAGAGCAAACAACAAGCAGCTTTTTCAGGATATGCCCCCAGCATTTTGAGTCGACCTTGTAGATAAGGCAATAGAGCGTCGTAGTTACCGATTGATCGTGCGAATTCAAGTCCGACCGTGTTGATATTTTCTGCAACCTTAGACACTACTTCTGAAGCATGCCTTAATTCAGCCCGGTAGACGAGGATAATTCCGGGACGCAAACTCGCAATAGGAACCGCATATGTTGCGATTCCTCTACTGTAAGCTGTAACGTGACGGCCTGTTTTTAGTTTTGTCCACATCATTTCAATTGGAGCGACGTGAACGCCGACGTTAGCAGTCAACTCGACGCGGTCATTCTTAACCGCACAAATCAAGCCCGACCAAGAATAAAATCCATCCCCAATATCGACGACAGCACGACCGCTACCGATTTTTTTTTGCCCCAAATATTCAAGTTCTTTGATTACAAGGGACGTAATATCATTCGGCTTGACTTTTATACGCTGATTTTTATCACTAAGCATCTTTTACCTCATCGTATCGAGATTCATTGTTCAGAAATGGAGATTTATTGAGAATCCACTAAATGTCGTAGGTTGACCAGGTACAAGACCAGCTTCTTCCGCCCGTTTCCCGACGGGGGTAACCGACCTGCCTGCCTCTATATCATTCTTAAGTGCCTCTTGATTCGGCGTCAATCCGCTCAGTCCCGTTTTCACTTCGACTATATCCTTATCTTTCGTTACTATATCAGCCCGCGTCCTACGATCATCAGTCGTTACGATAGTAACTTGCTTCCCAGCAATCTTGTCATCAAGCTCTTGTTCTACTTGTTCCTCCCCCCTTTTTCCCTGCGCAGCATTCTTGCCTATCTGATCAGTTTTCTTCTTCTCACTGAGCGCCTCTGACAACGCTGCTATTGCGGCCCGGCCCAACGGTGAGCGCCCGACCCGACCACGCAACGACCCGAAGTAGCTATAGTCCGCATCAACCGAATCGACGCCGCTGAGATCGCCGAGTTGGCTGCTGACTCCGACACGCCCGCCCGCTGTTGCCCGCCCGCCTCCATCGTTGTCGTTGCTGGAGTCGCTCCCACCCGCTGTTCCTCCTGCGCCTCCATCGTTGCCGCCGCCGCCGCCACCGGCCGTTCCGCGTCCGCCGCCGTTATTGTCGTTGCTGTTGTCCCCGGCCTGATGCCCGTTTGGATCGCTCAGATTGACCGGGTCGTTGAGCGAATAGCCATACCGGTTCGTCCCGACCCCCGGCAACCACGGATCGAGCATGTCGGGCGAGACGAAGCTCGCGATCGCCGGGTCGTAAAAGCGCGCGTTGAGATAGAGCAGCCCGCTCAACACGTCCTGCCGCTCGCCGATGAAGGCCTGGCGCTCGGCCGTGGCCGCGCCCGCCGTCACCAGCCGCTCGCCATAGGGCCGGTAGCGCGCCTCCTGCAGCGAGGCGGACGCCGCGCCCGTCACCGCCCGCACGCTGGCGAGATGATCCCGGTGCAGGAACTCCGCCGCGGCCGCGCCGCCAGAACCCTTCCGCTTGACGTCGGCGTTGCCGTACTTGCTCCAGACCGTCCCGGAGCGCTCCGCCTCCTTGCCGAGGAACAAGGTCGCGCGCAATTGTATCGCTGATTTCTCCGGAATAATTTCTACCGGCTTCATGCACTCTTTACATATCAGCCGCCAAGTAAATGATTGTTGTAAGCAATAAATTTATGCGCTTATTGATAATATCAGATTCGGAAAGAATTTGTCTGTATTTCAATTTTCTCATCAACATATTGTTCAATCAAATTCTCCAATTTATCTATATCAGATTTATCTTTAATGTTTAAACTATAAAGGCCATATATCCGCATTGATTTTTCAAAATCTATTCCGATTTCTAGTATATTTTCCAAAATAGATTTTATGAATACATTATCAATTATCTTAAAGAACAATAACACTGTAGAGTTTTTGCTCTCTTCGACGATTCGTGAAAACCTGTAAATTTCGCCCAATTTATTGAATTCTATGATATCTCCAAAACTTAATTGACGGATAAAGAATGGTATAGATTCAACGATACCTTGTAGTTCTCGGTCGGGTAAACGACTGACATGAATATCTTCCGTAATATATTCATGCCAATCGAGCTCTAATTGAAATCGGACTACTATCATCTCCTCATTGTCATTGTCTGAGTTAAATTTATTCACGATTAGCTCCTCGGCGACCTAAATCTAAATGATATTCATCGACATTTCGAGGGCCTTTTTTCTAAATTACATGACTGGCACGTGGTCCTAGCATTTTCAAGCGTGTTCCAACCGCCGTTAAATTTTGATGTTCCGTGATCAATATTAGCTCGATCCGGCTGTGGCTTCGGTGCGTCTACCACAGGAGCGCCACAGTCAACACATGTCATATTGTCTTGAGTTTTTGCAGCATCTTTAACCGATTGGCTGAAATCGCGACCTGGTCCAAACAAACCTCTCGAACTTCCTGATTGCGCTGGAGCACCTTTGAAACCCGCAAGCCCCCCTATTATCGCTGATACGGCGTCCTCTCTGAAGGCTCGCTGATCTCGCTCGATCTCAGCTCGAATACTTTCCTCTGTCGCACGACCTTTGCGGGCGCCGCTTGCGCCGAGCGGGCCGTCGGAGGGTTCTAGTGCGCCTGGGCTGATGCCAACAGTAGACTTCTTTCCGCTCGAATAGTCCGAGGACAACGAATCAAGGCCGCCGAACTCGCCGCCCATCCCCCCGCTCCCGCCGGCCGTTTCGCCGCCGCCACCGCCGCCGCCGGCTGTCCCGCGCCCGCCGCCGTCATTGTCGTTGCTGTTGTCCCCCGCCTGATGCCCGTTTGGATCGCTCAGATTGATCGGATCGTTGAACGAATAGCCATACCGGTTCGTCCCGACCCCCGGCAACCACGGATCGAGCACGTCGGGCGAGACGAAGCTCGCGATCGCCGGGTCGTAGAAGCGGGCGTTGAGATCAGGCCCGGCCGTAGCCTTGGGGCGCGACCAACGCCGAGGCCCAAAGCTTTGTTGCGATGATGGCCGTGGTGACGGGTCAGGCCGCGCCTGTGCGGCGCGTGATCGGGGACCTCGACGCCTCTGCCCATGGACCGATCGTCGTGAAGGGAACCGCCTGCCGAGACACCTGTTGCTGACGGATGGGAGCGGCGCGGCAGCGGAGGGACAGGCGGTGAAGCGGTCGGTGGCCGTCGTCGGAGCGGGGCCTGGCGGCCTGGCCGCGGCCATGCTGCTGGCGGCGGCCGGACAGAAGGTCGTCGTCTATGAGAGGCTGGACGCGGTGGGCGGCCGCACCCGCACCGTCACGGCGGACCGCTTCCGGTTCGACATCGGCGCGACCTTTTTCCTTTACCCCGAAATCCTGCGTGGCATCTTCGCACGCTGCGGCCTCGATCTCGCCGATTTCGTCACGCTGAAGCGGCTGGAGCCGCAATACCGGATCGCCTTCGAAGGCGGGCCCGATATCCGGCCCTCCAGCGACATGGCGCGTCTCGAGGCCGAGATCGCCAAGATCGACGTCGAGGACGCCAGGAACGTCGGCACGTTCGTCGCGCGCGGACGGGCCAAGCTCGACGTCTTCAGGCCGGTGCTGCAGCGGTCCTTCTCGAACCCGTTCGCCTATCTGTCGCCGCCCTTCCTCAAAGCTTTGGGCTGGCTGTCGCCGCTGAAGACGGTCGATGGCGATCTGGCGCGCCTGTTCCGCGATCCGCGCACGAGGCTCGCCTTCTCGTTCCAGACGAAATATCTCGGCATGTCGCCCTATCGCTGCCCGAGCCTTTTCACCATCCTGCCCTTTCTCGAGTTCGAATACGGCGTCTGGCACCCGATGGGCGGCTGCGGCGCGGTCAGCGAAGGCATGGCCGCGGCGGCGAGGCGGCTCGGCGTCGAGTTCCGTTTAAGCGAGCCGGTCGAGGAGATCGCCTTCGAGGGCCGCAGGGCGGTCGGCGTCCGCACGGCGAAGGGCGCGAGCCCGGCGGACGCCGTC
>NZ_JAIVFW010000146.1 GCF_020829595.1 Nostoc sp. CHAB 5844 | reverse complement strand
CTCTCATCTTTTAGGCTTTCTAAATTTTCCGGGTCTCCATGAACACACCAATATGATACTTTATTTAAAGAACAACCCAAAAATTCTGCTATGTTAGCTTGTGTTTTTCCATCATTAAGCAACAAGAGAATTAGTATTCTTTCTCTTATGTCTCCATTTTCTTCCCGTTTTAAAGCTTTTTGTAGTTTCTCTATTTGCTGGGAAGTTAAATGATTTTTTGCTGGCATTCTTCCACTTGTTTGACTGAATTCAGCTTTCTATTATACCCTATTTAAATGCTGAACAGCTTAATTCAAAAATTTAAATACTGAAAGTAAAGAAACAGCCAAGAAATTTATTTCTTGGCTGCAAATCTAAATTCAGTTAAATTTTCGCTATCAACTCTTGGTCTTTGCTTGCAAGGTTTACTCTGACTGAATGGGGTTATCTTTAGGATTGACTAATTTCAGTAATTTCTGCTTAATTTGAGCATCAAAAACTTCCCATTTCATCTTGGCATAGGCAGGATTTTCGTTACTACCAGATAGGAAACCCATCGGAATTTCAAAGCCGCCTGCACTGGTTCTCCCACCGCCAAAAAAGCGTCCGGTGCTGTCTTGTCCAAAGGCTTCTTTGATAAATTCGTCGGGATCGAGGGTGAGTTTGGTGGTTCTCAATGAACCGATGACTACTTCGAGTTCGTCGTCTTCATCGTGAACAATGCCGTAAACTACTGCGGTGTGGACGTTTTCTTCAGTGACTAGGAAATCAGCTGCTTGGGGAATGGCATCGCGGTCGTCGTAGCGCAAATAACCAACGCCGGCGATGGAAAAGTTATTTTGGACGATGCGGTTTTTGAGCGATCGCTCAATCACATCCATTACCCGTTTGGAACGGTTCGCCTGTAAAATGGCATTTAGCAGTTGAGCATCATAAAATCGACTCAGATAAGCAGCTGCCATAAAATCTTCTTCTTGTGCTTGCATCAGTCGATTTGTATCCGATCGCAAGCCGTGCATCAAGGCTGTAGCACATTTAACGTGTTGGCTAATGCTGCTGTCTAAAGCCAATAACCCAGACTGTAAGTACTGGGTAAAAATTGTTGCAGTTGCTCGTACATACGGGCGGACATCTACAAACTCTGATTTGAGTTCTACCTGTAAGCTGTGATGGTCAACCACGGCTATTAACGGCATTCCTACCTGCTGTACTGCGGCTAATAGTTGGCTGGTGGTTCCCTGATTATCAATTAATACAAAGCCTTGATAACAGGATAAATCTTTGGATTTGAGGTTTTGCGGTGTCCAACGCTGCGCTGGTAAACCTGTGAGCTTAACTAAGGCGATATTCTCTTGATGGCTTAACGTCCCAGCATAAATAATTTCACACTTAATGTCATATTGTTGAGCAATTAGCTGGTACGCCCAAGCACACGAAAGCGCATCAGGGTCGGGAAAATCTTGCAAAATGATCAGCTGGCGCTCATGTCTATGCGCTAATAAGGTCTTTTGCAGTTCCTCCGCCTTTTGAAAAGCTATGGAATTGTTACGTTGACCGAGATAAACACTTACCCCGTCGCTAGTAGATGCTGGCAAGGATGGCTTGTTAAGCGGTGCTTCAAGCACTTCTTGGTCTACCTCAGCATCCTCTGGATTCTGCTCTGTGGTCAATGAAAAACTCTCTGACTGCTTCAAGGAAGAATTTAGTTGCATAGAAAACATCTTTGTTAAGTGTGAGGCTTTATTAATAGATTGAGAAATTTACAACCAGGGTTTTACTGATTTAGCCACACATCTTGATCTTCGCAAAAATCTAGAATCCTGGGGATACGTATCTTGGTGTATTTTTTGTCAAGATAACTAGGCAAAATTTTCTCAACTTCTGCCAAATTACATATAACAGCAGAAAATCAATGTTTCTGGTTTATGATCAACTCTAATTTTCTACCTTAGCTAGACCATTCTCTCCGATTGAGAGAATTTTTTGTGCAAGTCTAGATTTTCTTAGTTTATGAATATATAATAAGAGACTGTTGAATTATTTAGCTGGATGCCAGGACACTACTTAAACAGCTACTGTTGGGTAAGCCCATGAGCGGCTGCGATTCTTTCATAGAATGCAATACCAGTCTAGTAGTATGTTAGCACCTAACCTACAATTCCCCAGCCAAAACCACAGTGTCACACCTACAACTGGCTGTTGTGGCTGTGTCCGTTTAGGGTAAAGTTATTAGTGTCAAAGACCTATCACATATTTTTGCCACTCTTGATGCAGTCCACTTTTAAGATGCTTACTAACCTCAAAATAGAGGCTGCTGTAAGGTTGGCGGGGTAAATGACGCAGTAGCATATGGGCTTCTTGAGGTGTGCGATTGCCTTTTTTCACATTGCAACGGACACAAGCCGTAACAATGTTTTCCCAGGTATCGCCGCCACCACGCGATCGCGGTATGACATGATCTAACGTCAATTCATCCCCTGTGTAGCCGCAATATTGACAAGTGTGTCCGTCGCGGTGCAAGAGGTTCCGACGAGTCAGAGGCATTTCCTTGTAGGGAACACGCACATAATGGCGTAAGCGAATCACCGTTGGCAACGGAAAACCCGCATAAAGTAATCTGCCATTGTGTTCGACTCGTTCTGCCTTGCCTTTGATTAATAAAACCGCAGCACGTCGCCAGCTCGTAATATTGAGCGGTTCGTAAGAGGCGTTTAAGACTAAAACCTTCCCCATTGATTAGCGCTCAAGGTATTAGTTTTACATATATTAACACGATTCTCTTCTCATTGGGAGATGAGAATAAATTATACTTCCGGAATAATTAAATAATTCTTGTAGTTAATCAAAAAACTTTTACTGCAAATCTTTGAGGAGAATGCTCCCCGAAGAATGGCTATGAGATTTAACAAGATAGCCCTCGATTTTGCTCTGAATCTGAGGTAATAAACAATACTTGTAACTTTTTATTAACTGCTGTTGAGGGTCTTTTTGAAACTCTAATACTTAATACTCAATACTCAATTGCTTTTAAAAAATTTTTAATTCACACGGAAGTAGTTTATATGAGTATGAATATCTAAAAATAAATACATAATGTAAAAGTTTATTGGTGGTGTGTTAGGAGAACAGAAATATGCTAGGTCGCGATCAAATGACTGGTGTTGCGTCTAATCAACAGTGTGACACCTATGCGTGGTTTTCGCAGCGTGCTTGGGTAGAAATTGATATAGATGCGTTATCGCATAATGTACAGCAACTAAAGCAGTTGTTATCACCACGTACTCAGTTGATGGCGGTAGTCAAAGCTGATGCTTATGGACACGGTGCAGTCACAGTCGCCCAAACAGCGTTACAATCGGGAGCGAGTTGGTTGGGAGTCGCCACAGTTCCAGAGGGAATTCAATTACGAGAAGCGGGAATTCAAGCTCCCATTTTGATTTTAGGGGCAACCCATACACCAGAGCAAATTCATGCGATCGCGCATTGGAAACTCCAGCCAACATTGTGCAGTCCCAAACAAGCTTTAATTTTTTCTAACATTTTAGAAGCAATTAACTACGGTTCCCCCGTACCCGTACATATTAAATTAGATACGGGAATGTCTCGGTTAGGAACTAATTGGCAAGAAGCGGCCGAGTTTGTACAGTTAGTAGAACGCTTACCGCATTTGACAATAAAGAGTGTATATTCTCACTTGGCAACTGCCGATAGTCCTGATCCTGCAATCATGCAAGAACAGCATAGAAGATTTCAGATGGCGATCGCGCAAATTCAAAAAATCGGCATCAAAATTCCGAGCTTGCACTTAGCAAACACAGCTGGTACTCTGGCAGATTCCCAACTGCACTATGACATGGTAAGGGTAGGTTTAGGCATTTACGGCCTTTCGCCTGCACTGCATTTACAAAAAAAGATTCACTTAAGACCTGTGTTACAGGTGAAAGCACGAGTCACCCAAGTCAAAACAATAGCCGCTGGTACTGGTGTTAGCTATGGTCATCAATTTGTTGCTGACCGAGAAATGCGCCTCGCCGTTGTGGCTATTGGTTACGCTGATGGTGTACCACGCAACCTTTCTAACAAGATGCAGGTGTTGTTACGCGGTCAGCGAGTGCCACAGATTGGGGCAATTACAATGGATCAGTTGATGATAGATATTAGTAAGATTCCTGATATTCAAGAAGGTGAAATAGTTACCTTACTAGGCGACCAAGGAAAAGAACAAATCACCGCCGATGATTGGGCAGAAAAATTAAACACCATTTCTTGGGAAATCCTGTGTGGGTTCAAGCATCGCCTACCGCGTGTCGGAGTCATCTGAAGTATAAAGTATGAAGTGTAAAGTATGAAATTTGTTCGCCCTTGGCGTTCCTCAAGGATAAGCTAATAATCACAAAAGTTTGCTTGTTGAGACCGCAAGGGGAGCCAGCGCGCCCCTTGCGGGTTTCCCGACAGCCGCGCGACTGGCGTGGCAGGGGAGCAGAGGAGCCAGTGCGTTCGGTGAATCAGTGCGGAGGGAAACCCTCCCTCCGCAGGCAACTGTGTTAGCGCAGCGTTAGCGACGCTCTTGAGCGTCACCCGAAGGGAGGTTCCAAGAGTTGTAGCAACTGGCGTGAGCAGGGGAGAGGGTTTGAAGTTTTTCCCCAAAATTTCAATTGTGCAACTTGTAAGCACAAAAGCTTAGTAATAAATTTCATTGTTTAGCATTCATCTGTATTTTCGGAAAAAATATGCTATACTAGCGCAGATGACTAATGCGGATGTGGCGGAATTGGCAGACGCGCTAGATTTAGGTTCTAGTTCCGAGAGGAGTGAAGGTTCAAGTCCTTTCATCCGCACTAAGATAAAAGTGGTATCAATCAAAGGTTTCAGAGATGAAAATCCTGAAACCTTATTTATTTTTCTAAGAATTTTTCTGCCTTGCAGCCAATTTGGCTCAATTTTAAAGTGAAAGGCTAAGAACTGGAGTTTCTGTAACACCTCTTTTGTGCCTTACGATTGAATACATTTTTCTCTATCTCAATCACTGTAAGGCTTTTGGATTTTGCACCGGGAACTAGTAGACATCTCCAAAATAGTAATATTCTGTGGTAAAAGAACATTATGAGAAGTTTTTTGACATAAAAATATGAGTGACATACTGAATCATATTGAGGAGAATCCTAAAGAAACAAAGCGGTTAATTGG
>NZ_JAIVFW010000145.1 GCF_020829595.1 Nostoc sp. CHAB 5844 | reverse complement strand
CTAACATGATTGAAGCTTATGATTCACTCATTTGTAACCAAAAAAAACTTATGTCTTCACCTTCCTTGAATAACTAATCAATCCTTAAACTGGCTTTTTGTTACTTTTTCAGCAAGCCCTAATTATTATTTATAGTCTGTCTGTTGGTTAGAGTTTGGCGATTAAAAAGTATCAGAAGCTACAAAATATTGGCTAAATACTCCTCTCTCAAAAACTTTTTGGTTTACTGATCTGTCAAGTGTTCGGAAGAAAAATACGATAAGATTCGCTGTCTACCAGAATTCTGAAACCCAGCCACATCAGAACGAAGGGGAAAATCTTGCTAGCATAACGGCTGAGTATCAAAGCGATACCAGGTAGACGAGTCAGATTATAGGACATAAACAGCCAGCAACAAACAATGCAATAGCACACTGGTACGATCACAGTGAGATTTTGGATTGAGCTAGTGGCAAACAGGGGGATATAGATGCCAAGATTGTTGCCGCCGTTGGCAATTGTTACCGAGGAGACGCGATAGGTCTGCGGATCGCGGATTACGTCCCAGAGCGATCGCTTTCTGGAATCAAATCCGTGAAATTTAGAGTTTCTTTTCAGATTGGTTGACTTATCTTCAGCTGAATCATCTTTATTCAGGTTGAGTAGATTGTTCAAGCCAATGAGTATTGGCAGAATCCCCAGTAAACCAGTCCAAGTTGACGGAATTACTAGACCCAGTAAGAATCCAAGTAAACTTACTATCACTAATACTGTGAATCCTAGAATCTCACCAACTACAACATGTTGAGGACGAAAAGTTCGATTGACCTCACTGAAGAAGGCAGTTAGATAAATATTGTCATCAAATGTTGTGGCCACAGCCGCCGCTAGCCCAATCTTAATTGTTGCAATTAACCAATCCATCACCATTCCTCACTCAACATATTTGATGACCAAAACTAGCGATCGCTCAACGTTTGTAGAAAACCTACACAATGTCGATATGATAATGTGAGTATCGCATATTGGGTGTAACGAGCGAGCAAGTTTGGTAGTTTAAATATCAAGTGGTGCTTTGACTTTCATCCCCCATCTCCAATTCATCAAAGGAGTCACTATGATTAGCCGTTTGATTGACCTTCCGCCTAAATGCATAGGTCAAAATATCTTACGGTCGCTCAGATCAGCCACTCGGAAATCGGCTACCTACAGGTTTACAATTCGATTTGCCATCGGACTTGTCTCAACTTTGGTCTGGCCTCTAGTTTTTGACGGTTATGCTGTTGCTGCTTCTGAATCTAATAATCAGTTCCAACTATCCAAAAGCTCCATCATCCAGTTACTGGAAGCTGTAGGACTGTTTATGGCGGGGATAATTTTCTGTGTAGTTTTGGATCGCTGGCTTTATCGGCGTTCCGATCGCTCTAGCAACGCGCCTTTAGCAGAGCAAGCGCGGCGGCTCAAGCAACTCAAAATTGGATATCCAGAGGGGATGACAAATCTGGAAGTTCTCCGGACTCAAGGCTTGCTGGAAACGCGTTTGCGACCATTTGGGCTGACTGTCACCTGGACAAGCTTTTTATCAGCCTCTTCTCTGATCGAAGCACTCAGCAACGGCACAATTGACTTTTGCGGCGGCGGCGGTACGGCTAGCATCTTCTCTCAAGCGGCAGATCATGTATTTGTGCGGGTAGCTAAGGAAAAATATACGGCTGCCAAAGGTCAAGCGATTCTGGTACCGGAAGATTCGCCGATTCAGACGCTTGCTGACCTGAAGGGTAAAAAGATCGCTTTTGACAAAGGCGCCAGCGCACATTATATACTTGTGCGATCGCTGGCAAAAGTCGGCCTAGATTTTAGTGACATCGAGCCAGTGTATCTGACACAACCGGAGGCGCTACCCCGATTCCGCCGAGGTGAAATCGATGCTTGGGTGATTTGGGTTCCTTACACAGCAACTCAAGCCCGAAGCACTTATCCAGGGCGATCGATTACAGACCTAGAGAGTATATTTGGTGATCAAGTCTCCGTGGAAGTTCCCACCTATTACTACGCCATTCCAGAACTGGTACGCGACTATCCCGACATACTCAAGGTGATTTTAGAAGAGGTAAACGAAGCTGGAACTTGGGCTAAGAGACAGGAATTAGAAGCTGTTCAAAGATTGACAGAACACCATGAAATCGATCCATCCATTGTAGAAATTTTACAGAAACATAGTGGCGAACGCGCTATCATTCCGATTGACGACCAATCGCTCGATGCTCTACAGCATCAGGCAAATATATTTAGAGATTTAAATCTAATTCCTGAGCGGGTGAATGTGAAAGATGGAACCTATAGCTTGCAGACCAAGCAAAACTGGACTTATTAAAATAGTTCTTGACTGCTCCCCGCGATAAATCGACGGGGATTCTAAATCGTTGCTACACAACGGAGATTAGCCTCGTTGTTTCGCTTCTTTTTAGCTGTCACCCAGATATAAATCCGAGTGGGATGAGTCAAAGCACCCCTACACACTCCACTGAGATCAACTCCAAGTATCGTGCTTACTTTACGCATGATGTTGGCTGCACCATTACAATCAGCGTTGATGTACCAATTCATCGCAGTGCAGAATAATCCGCGTTTTACCCTTCTTCCAGAAGATTTCCAGTTATCGGGTTTTTCACCGTGTTTTGGTAGTGTGTCCCCATCAACAAATGATGCTGCTGAGGTATTGGCTTCTTCTGTTTCAATAAACTCGATGCCGTGCTGAACGCACAACTGTTCAATTCTTTGTTTGAGCCTAGCTGTGGGGATTTGCACAAACTGTTGGTTCTTTTTCTTGCCTAAATTGACCCCAGTCTTGATACCTTGCCCCCATCCAAATACCACTCGTCCGATGCGGTGTTGTAGGCAGTGGTTAACAACAATTTTAGCTGTTTTATTAATTGCATCTCTAACTTGCCGATTTCGTTTCTCGGTGATGAAGGCAAGTTTATTTGACCAGAATCCTTGTGGTTTATTCTCCTTGAGGGATGAAACAAGTTTGTGATACCAACGGTTCAGACTTTTAATGTGATGCCCATCGACGATGAAACTTGTACCAATGTTGGACACACAGGTTAACCAGTTATTTAAACCGTGGTCAATGCCTAGTATCCGACTTTTGTCTACGTCACTCACCACAGTGCTGCTTTTATAAACAAACTCTGCATAAAAACATCTATTTCTTGGCAGGATTCTTAACTCTTTGATATCAGAGAAACCCAAATTTGATGGCATTGGCAACGTGAATGAATCTATGCCAAACCATGCCTTAACTTGAGTGCCAAGTGGTATTCTGATTTGTCCGCGCCACTTGCTACAACTCTCTCGACCAAAGCAACGCAGTGGCTCGTTTATTAACTTAAGCGCCTGCTTCGGGTAGGTTACTAAGTTGAAACCATCCTTGCGGTATTTTGGTGGCTTGGGTTTATCGACAATCTCACCACGTTTATACGCTGCATTTAACTCTCTAAATGATTTGAATGATTCAAATACAGAACGGCAAGCTTGTTGGGCAACTTGGGAATACAGGGTTTGAAAGTGTCTATTTGACTTCATCTCGCTATCAAGTTCAAACTTGGTGATGTAGCGTCTAGCTTTAAACCAAATCTGACGAGCGTAGTAGATAGCACAGTTTGATAACTTGTTTGACTCGGAACAAATAAATTCTAAAATTGCATTTGTATTAGAGTCACAGTGAATTAGAATCTGTTGACATCCGTACAATAAAATACCCCCTTTAGTAGTATCAATTATCTCATAATTTAGACAGTATTAGTGTTAAGATTGTGTGGGAACTGCGGATTTTAATCCGCCGTGTCACGTTTCATCCCCCGACTGAAGTACGGGAGCTTTCACTCTCCCGGTAAATTTCTCGTAATTTGAAAGTTCAATTAATCTATACCTGGATTTCTCACTTGTGAGAAATCCAGGTATAAAAACCCCTCTTGGTTAGGAGGGATAAAGTATTATTTAGTGTAATTAGAATTGACGTGCTTATCGCATCAAAATTGAATCTCTAGCAAACATTAGTCAATGATTTGTGGACTAGGAACTTGCGCGTCAATATCAGCCTGAGATAACGTAGGTAGCAACCAGTTGCCTTCACCAGCTTTGAAGACTTTGGCAGGTGCAACATTCAATTCAATTGCACCAGTAGTTGGATTAGTTCTAGCAATGGACTGTGTACCATCGACAAACTTGACAGCAATGGGTTTGGTTAACTCTTGTACTTCATTATTCGGAGTTAAAACTACCTGAGTACCTGCGGGTAGGTAGATACCATCACAATCCCAATCATCATCTGTAATTTGCCCTGCTGCTAAGAAGTAGAGTTGAGTTGGATATTTTTTCGGTTTATTGGCGTAGATACCCAAAGTTTTACCGGTTTGATTAAAGCACTGCGCTCGTTTTCTGGCCGTTTCTATCACATCCTTCTGAGACTGCAATTGTGATAGTCGGGCTTGAAATTGCTCAGGTGTATAGCCAGCTTGTTCAGGGTTATCTTTCACATTTAAAAGTTGATTGAGTTCCTGAGTTACCTCAACATAATCAGTTCCTTTGGTAAAATCTTTACCTGCCCAAGAAGGTTGAGCAATTGTCAGATTCACAATCAACACAAGAGCGACAAGAATAATTTTGATGAACTGCATAGTTTTCTCCCTGGTTTGAGATTTTTAGTAATCAGCTAAGGAAGTTCTGATCTGCTTAACACTTGAGTAAAAGAGTTAAAAAGCAAAATTATTGCCAACTTAAGGAAGCTTTTTCAATATTTTTGCATAAGTTTTGATTTAGTGGAATGCTGAGTCTTGAATCTTAGTAAAACTTTCAAGTCTATTAGGATTGACCCATCGATTGACAAATTCACTATTGTTTTTGCGGACTTGAATTTGTACTTAATTTAAAGCTTAGTTTGACTACCGCAGCAGGAATTTTTTGGACATCAGCAGCGTCAGTACGAGCTTTGTAAAACCAAATTACTTTTTGACCAACTTCAAAGTAATTAGGATTATTGATTAAAGAAACCTCTGTTACTGTCCAAGATGGATAAGCTACTACTAAGTTGATTAAAAGCACTAAGACTGTAAAAGAAAGGGGAAATTTTTTCATTTATTTTACAAATTACAAACTTTGTGCTTTGAATTTATAAGTTTGGATTATTTTGATTAGTCCCATTAAACATAAACAAGTAGCTGTCAAAGCAATTGGAGTCAATGAAGCACTGTCTAATACCAATTTAAGATGAAGCTGCATATAATAAGGAGAAGCCAAGTCGGTAAGTTGATATACCCATGAGCCGCCCATTTAAGATTGAGATCGCTGAAAGCGAAGAAGAACTAAAACAACGCCTACAAA
>NZ_JAIVFW010000144.1 GCF_020829595.1 Nostoc sp. CHAB 5844 | reverse complement strand
GTTAGGCGTACATATAGAGTACAAATCGCCAAAATAACGGAGAGGCAGGGATTTGAACCCTGGTTCCCTTGTGAGGAAATCCGATTTCAAGTCGGACGCAATCGACCACTCTGCCACCTCTCCAGTAGCCATATCGGCCGGCTTTCGGAAGAGGCGGCCGCGGCGCTTGGTGCGCGGCTGACCAAGACACTGGCGCAGGTACGCGCCGCCGTCGTCGACTGGAAGCCGATGCTGGCGCGCCTCGACCAGGCGATCTCGGAATTCCGCTATGCGCCGGTTCCTCTGGACAAGAAGCATGTCGCCGAAGCCATCGCTTTCCTCGAATGGCTGCGCGACGACAATTTCACCTTCCTCGGCATGCGCGAGTTCAAATATTCCGGCGGCGAGAAGAGCGGCAGCCTCGAGCGCGCCGACAAGCCGGGGCTGGGCATTCTCGCCGATCCGGATGTGCTGGTGCTGCGGCGCGGCACCGAGGCGGTGACGACGACGCCCGAAATCCGCGCCTTCCTGCATGGACCGGAACCGCTGATCGTCACCAAGGCCAACGCCAAGTCGGTGGTGCACCGGCGCATCTATCTCGATTACATCGGCATCAAGACCTACGACAAGAACGGCAAGCTGGCGGGCGAGTTGCGCATCGTCGGCCTGTTCACTTCGACCGCCTACACGCGCTCGGTGATGAAGATCCCTTATCTGCGTTCCAAGGCGGAAACGGTGATCGCCAAATCCGGCTTCAATCCGGACGACCATTCCGGCAAGGCACTGATCAACGTGCTGGAAAGCTATCCGCGCGACGAACTGTTCCAGGTGCCGATACCCACCTTGCGCAAACATGCGGAGGCCATTCTCGGCCTGATCGAACGGCCGCGCGTGCGCGCGCTGGTGCGCGCCGACCAGTTCGACCGCTTCGTCTCCATCCTCGTCTTCGTGCCGCGTGATCGCTACGACAGCGTCGTACGCGAGAAGATGGGTGCGTATCTGAAGACCGTTTTCGATGGTCGTTTGTCGGCTTATTATCCGGCCTTTCCCGAAGGTGGCCTGGCCCGCGTGCATTTCATCATCGGCCGCTCCGGCGGCAAGACGCCGAAGGTCGAGCAGGAAACGATCGAGGCTGCGATCCGCGATATCGTGCGCACCTGGGAAGATGCGCTGGCGGAGGCCGCCGAGGCCGGCGGCAACGATCCGGCTTTGAAGGCGATCGCCGCGCGGTTTCCGGAAAGCTATCGTGATTCCTTCTCGTCGGCGGTGGCGCTGGTCGATGCCGAACGCATCGCAAGAATCTCCGCCGAGAACCCGATCGACATCGACTATTACCGTGACGCCGGCCAGAAGCCCGAGCAGGCTTCGCTGAAGATCTATCATCACGGCAGTCCGGTGGCGCTGTCGCGGCGCGTACCTTTGCTGGAAAACACCGGATTCCGGGTCATCAGCGAGCGCACCTTCGAGGTCGACAAGGAGGACGGCAACCGCGTCTTCATCCACGACATGGAGCTGGAGAACGCCTACGGTCAGCCGATCGACCTTGCCGACGAGGGGAAGCTGTTCGAGGATGTGTTCCTGGCGGTGTGGCGCGGCGACGTCGACAATGACAGCTATAACAGCCTTGCCCAGACAGCCGGGCTGAAGGCAACGGAGATCCTGGTGCTGCGTGCCTATGGCCGCTATCTGCAGCAGGCCGGCATTCCGCAGAGCCAGGACTTCATCGCGGCGACGCTGAACCGCTATCCCGACATCGCCCGGGGCCTTCATGCGCTCTTCGTTGCGCGACACGGTGCGGACGCGGCAGGCGAAGGCGTCACCACGGCCAAGCACCTCAAGGCAAAGATCAAGGACGCGCTGGAGGATGTGCCCAGCATCGACGACGACACCATCATTCGTCGCTACCTCAACCTGATCGAGGCGACGCTGCGGACCAACCATTTCGTGGATGGCAAGAAGGAGCGCGGCCAGTCGCTGGCGATCAAGCTCGACTCGCGGGCCGTCGACGGATTGCCGGAACCAGGCCATGGCGCGAGATCTTCGTGTACGGCTCCGAGGTGGAAGGCGTGCATCTGCGTTTCGGCGCGGTGGCGCGCGGCGGCCTGCGCTGGTCGGATCGTGCCCAGGACTACCGCACCGAGGTGCTGGGCCTTGTGAAGGCGCAGCAGGTCAAGAATGCGGTCATCGTGCCGGTCGGCGCCAAGGGTGGCTTCTATCCGAAGCGCCTGCCGCCGGCCAACCAGCGCGACCTGTGGTTCGAGGCCGGCCGTCAGGCCTACATCAACTTCGTTTCCAGCCTGCTGTCGATCACCGACAACATCGGTATCGACCATGTCGTGCCGCCGGCCGGTGTGGTGCGTCATGACGCCGACGATCCGTATTTTGTCGTCGCGGCCGACAAGGGCACGGCAACCTTCTCCGATACCGCCAACGCGATTTCGGAAAAGCACGGCTTCTGGCTGGACGATGCCTTCGCTTCGGGCGGTTCTGCAGGCTACGACCACAAGAAGATGGGCATCACCGCCAAGGGTGCCTGGGAAGCGGTGAAGCGGCATTTCCGTGAAATGAACCGCGACATCCAGACCTCGCCGTTCACGGTGGTCGGCGTCGGCGACATGTCGGGCGACGTGTTCGGCAACGGCATGCTGCTGTCGGAACAGACCAAGCTGATAGCGGCCTTCGACCATCGCGTCATCTTCATCGATCCGGAGCCGGACGTGGTGGACGCGTTTGCCGAGCGCAAGCGCATGTTCGACCTGCCGCGTTCGAGCTGGCAGGATTACGACAAGTCGAAACTGTCCAAGAACGGCGTCATCGTCTCGCGCAACCAGAAGTCGATCACGCTGCCGGCGGCAGCTGCTGCAGCGATCGGCCTTGCCAAGTCGACTGCGACGCCGGCCGAGATCATGACCGCCATCCTCAAGGCTCCGGTCGATCTGTTGTGGTTCGGCGGCATTGGTACCTACGTGAAGGCGGTCTCGGAGACCAACCAGGATGTCGGCGACCGCGCCAACGACCCGATCCGCGTCAATGCGATCGATCTGCGCGCCAAGGTGATCGGCGAGGGTGCCAATCTTGGCGTCACCCAGCGGGGCCGTATCGAGTTCGGACTGGCTGGCGGACGCAACAATTCGGACGCCATCGACAATTCCGGCGGCGTCAACTGTTCCGACGTCGAGGTCAACATCAAGATCGCGCTGGCATCGGCGATGCGGAAGGGTTCGCTGGCGCGGCCGGCGCGCAACAAGCTGCTGGCAG
The DNA here is from genome assembly GCF_020829595.1 of Nostoc sp. CHAB 5844. GTDB lineage: Bacteria > Cyanobacteriota > Cyanobacteriia > Cyanobacteriales > Nostocaceae > Nostoc_B. The sequence continues at coordinate 2,244 of NZ_JAIVFW010000144.1, read as the reverse complement.
AGATGACCGATGAAGTCGGCAATCTGGTGCTGTCAAACAATTACGAGCAGACGCTGGCACTGTCGCTCGCCCGCAAGCGCGGGCTGGCCGACATCGCGCATCAGGGACGCTTCATGGCTGCGCTCGAAGCGCGTGGCCTGCTCGACCGCGCCGTCGAGACGCTGCCGTCGCCGGCGGCGCTTGCCGAGCGCGAGGCGCGTGGCGAACCATTGACCCGGGCCGAGCTCGGGGTTCTGCTTGCCTATGCCAAGATCGTGCTGTTCTCGGACATCGTTGCCTCGGATGTGCCGGACGACGCGCATTTCAACACCGACCTGACCGGCTACTTCCCGGAACGGATGGTCAAGAAGTTCAACGAGGAGATCCATGGTCACCGGCTGCGGCGCGAGATCATTGCCCGTGTCGTCGCCAATGACCTGGTCAATCGCGGCGGGCCATCCTTCACCAACCGGCTGATGGAAGCGACCGGACGCAGCGCGGCCGACGTGGTGCGGACCTTCGCGGTGATCCGCGACGGCTTCGGCCTGCCCGCGCTCTACAACGAGATCAACGCACTCGACAACAAGATCGACGGACAGGTGCAGATCGATCTCTATCAGATCGTAAGTCGGCTTATCTTCGTGACGGCGGGCTGGTATCTGAAGAACGACGCCGGCACCGCACCGCTCAGCCAGCGCATTGCCGAACTGCAGGAGGCCCGCAAGGCACTCGAGCCGAAGCTGGTGTCGCTGCTGTCGGATTTCTCGCGCGAGCGGCTGGAGGAGAAGCGGCACGGCCTGTTCAAGGTCGGCACGCCAGACAAGCTGGCGGAACGGCTGGCTCTGGCCGATGTCGCCGAGCTGATCCCGGACATCGCGCTGACATCGCGCCTCGCCGGATCGGATATCGTCGCGGCGGCGAAGGCATTCTTTGCCGTGAGCGAAGCCTTCCGCATCCCTCGCATCGAGGAAGCCGCGCGATCGGTGACGCCGCCGGACTATTACGACCAGTTGGCGCTGTCGCGTGCCACCGACACGATCGGCGCTGCACGGCGCGGCATCGCGGTGGCGGCACTTGCGCAGCACGGCAAGGCAGCCGACCCGGTCGCGGCCTGGCTGGAAGCCGGCGGCGAACGCATCGCACGCGTGCGTGAACGGCTGCAGGCCCTGACGGAAGGCGGCGACATCACGGTGTCGCGTCTGTCCGTCGCCTCCGGTCTGATGAGCGACCTGATCGGGGCTTGATGCCCATCCCGGTCTGGCCTGGTATGCAGCCTGGAAGCTTCGAACTTCTAGGCCGCAAGCCGGCTTCTCGACAGGCCCTCGCGAATGTGGCGGGCAAGCTCGAGCGTCGCGGGGGCCGCATCGCGGGTTGGCAGATGCAGGTTGATCGCGAAGGACGGCAGCGGCGGCAGGCCGGCTTCTGCCGGCAGGATGTCGAGATGTGACGGCACGGTGAAAGCAAGCCATGCCGTTATCGCCAGATCCGTTGTCACCGTGGCGGTGGTGGCATCGATGCTGCCGTTCTCGAACACCGTGCGCCATTCGCGATCCTGATTGTGCAAGGCCGCCAGGACCGCAGGCCTGAAAGCACAGGTTTCGGCCACCATCGAAACCGGCAGCGGCGTCTTCAGGTGCGCGACACCGCCCCTGGCGCCGACCCAGACCAGGCGGTCGACGGCGAGACACTCGCCTTCCGAAGCGCCAAGCGGCGTCTCGACCAGAGCCAGATCGATCTCACCCCTGGCCAGCGCATGCGTGAGATCGGGCGAGGATGCGCAGAGCAGCGAAATCTCGACCTGCGGGAAGGCGTCCGCGAAACCCTTCAGAACAGGCGCGATGAGTGGACCGGCCAGATCGAAAGGCACGCCGAGCCGGACTGGTCCTTCGACGCGACGTACCGTCATGTCGGCCCAGATTTCGTCGTTGAGGCCAAGCAGCCGCCTTGCCTTGCCTTGCAGGCGCTCTCCGGCGCTTGTGAGCCGCAGCCCACGCCGGTCACGCGAAAACAAATCATGGCCCAGGGCTTGCTCCAGCCGGGCGATCTGCTGGCTGACGGCGCTTTGGGTGAGGTGCAGGGCATTACCCGCAGCCGTCATGTTGCCGCGCTCGGCGACGGCGAGGAAGGTTCGGATCAAGGCAAGGTCGAGATTGCGGGTCATGGCCATCATTATGAGTGCTAATGATGTCTATAATCAACATGCGTTTCTCTAATGGTGTGTCCGGCGCTAGCTAGGAGTTTGCCGCTGTCGCTTGGAGACGCCCA
>NZ_JAIVFW010000143.1:2500-5497 GCF_020829595.1 Nostoc sp. CHAB 5844 | reverse complement strand
AAAAAAATTCTTTGAGAAAGTAGTTGACACGAGTGAGGAAGTGAGATAGATTAGATAAGTGCCTGAGAGAGCGCTGCAAAGCAGAGCGGTCAGGAACCGAACCATGAAAAGAGTATAGTTTGAAAGCAATAATAGCACAAGTAGCCTGCGTCAAGGAAATAAAAAACCAGGCTGAGGTTAAAAAAGCGCAGCCGAAAAAGGAATCAAAACGGAGAGTTTGATCCTGGCTCAGGATGAACGCTGGCGGTATGCTTAACACATGCAAGTCGAACGGACTCTTCGGAGTTAGTGGCGGACGGGTGAGTAACGCGTGAGAATCTGGCTTCAGGTCGGGGATAACAGTGGGAAACGACTGCTAATACCGGATGTGCCGAAAGGTGAAAGATTAATTGCCTGAAGATGAGCTCGCGTCTGATTAGCTAGTTGGTGTGGTAAGAGCGCACCAAGGCGACGATCAGTAGCTGGTCTGAGAGGATGATCAGCCACACTGGGACTGAGACACGGCCCAGACTCCTACGGGAGGCAGCAGTGGGGAATTTTCCGCAATGGGCGAAAGCCTGACGGAGCAATACCGCGTGAGGGAGGAAGGCTCTTGGGTTGTAAACCTCTTTTCTCAAGGAAGAATGCAATGACGGTACTTGAGGAATCAGCATCGGCTAACTCCGTGCCAGCAGCCGCGGTAATACGGAGGATGCAAGCGTTATCCGGAATGATTGGGCGTAAAGCGTCCGCAGGTGGCTGTGTAAGTCTGCTGTTAAAGAGCAAAGCTTAACTTTGTAAGAGCAGTGGAAACTACACAGCTAGAGTGCGTTCGGGGCAGAGGGAATTCCTGGTGTAGCGGTGAAATGCGTAGAGATCAGGAAGAACACCGGTGGCGAAGGCGCTCTGCTAGGCCGCAACTGACACTGAGGGACGAAAGCTAGGGGAGCGAATGGGATTAGATACCCCAGTAGTCCTAGCCGTAAACGATGGATACTAGGCGTTGCGAGTATCGACCCTCGCAGTGCCGGAGCCAACGCGTTAAGTATCCCGCCTGGGGAGTACGCACGCAAGTGTGAAACTCAAAGGAATTGACGGGGGCCCGCACAAGCGGTGGAGTATGTGGTTTAATTCGATGCAACGCGAAGAACCTTACCAAGACTTGACATGTCGCGAATGCCGGTGAAAGCTGGAAGTGCCTTCGGGAGCGCGAACACAGGTGGTGCATGGCTGTCGTCAGCTCGTGTCGTGAGATGTTGGGTTAAGTCCCGCAACGAGCGCAACCCTCGTTTTTAGTTGCCAGCATTCAGTTGGGCACTCTAGAGAGACTGCCGGTGACAAACCGGAGGAAGGTGGGGATGACGTCAAGTCAGCATGCCCCTTACGTCTTGGGCTACACACGTACTACAATGCGTCGAACAGAGGGCAGCAAGCCGGCAACGGCAAGCAAATCCCGCAAATCGGCGCTCAGTTCAGATCGAAGCTTGCAACTCAGCTTCGTGAAGTCGGAATCGCTAGTAATTGCAGGTCAGCATACTGCGGTGAATTCGTTCCCGGGCCTTGTACACACCGCCCGTCACACCATGGAAGCTGGCAACGCCCGAAGTCATTACCCCAACCAATAGGAGGGGGATGCCTAAGGCAGTGCTGGTGACTGGGGTGAAGTCGTAACAAGGTAGCCGTACCGGAAGGTGTGGCTGGATCACCTCCTTTTAGGGAGACCCAACTCAAAGTAAAAAGTAGAAAGTTAAAAGTAAAAAGAAAGAATAAAAAATCTTTTGACTTTGAACTTTGAACTTTTGCCTTGATGAATCCCAAGGTCGGTCGCAGTATAGTTGTCTATGCTTTCAAACTATAGTTTGGTTCGCATTGGGGCTATTAGCTCAGGTGGTTAGAGCGCACCCCTGATAAGGGTGAGGTCCCTGGTTCGAGTCCAGGATGGCCCACCTGAAAAAGTCAAAAATCAAAAGTAAAAAGTAAAAAGAAAGAACTTATTATTTTTTTTGCCTTTTGCTTTTTAACTTTTGCCTTTAAATCTGGGGGTTTAGCTCAGTTGGTAGAGCGCCTGCTTTGCAAGCAGGATGTCAGCGGTTCGAGTCCGCTAACCTCCACCTGGAAAGATAAAGATGCAAAGGAAAAAAGTTCAGCACCTAACTGGCATAGTTAGAATGCTGGGTAATTCCAGCCAGAACCTTGAAAACTGCATAGAAACGCGATTTTAGCAGGCAGACACAGACATTTAACTAATGAGTTGTGTTTGCAGTGGTGAACACCAATATAAAAGTCTAATGAGGAATTAGACAAGTGGTCAAGCGAATCAGAGCTAACGGTGGATACCTAGGCACACAGAGGCGAAGAAGGACGTGGTTACCGACGAAAAGCTCCGGGGAGTTGGAAGCAAACATTGAGCCGGAGATATCCGAATGGGGCAACCCTATGTACAGCCTGTTGAATATATAGACAGGTATGAGCCAACCCAGCGAACTGAAACATCTTAGTAGCTGGAGGAAGAGAAATCAACAGAGATTCCCTGTGTAGTGGTGAGCGAAAGGGGAACAGCCTAAACCAATAGATTTATTTATTGGGGTAGTGGGACAGCAAATTGCGAATCTAGAGGTTAGACGAAGCGGCGAAATACCGCACCAAAGAAAGTGAAAGTCTTGTAGTCGAAAACTGACTAGATAGTAGCTGCATCCCGAGTAGCATGGGGCACGAGGAATCCCATGTGAATCAGCGAGGACCATCTCGTAAGGCTAAATACTACTGTGTGACCGATAGTGAACCAGTACCGCGAGGGAAAGGTGAAAAGAACCCCGCAAGGGGAGTGAAATAGAACATGAAACCGTGAGCTTACAAGCAGTGGGAGTCCGATTCAACGGATGACCGCGTGCCTGTTGAAGAATGAGCCGGCGACTTATAGGCACTGGTAGGTTAAGTCGAAAATGACGCAGCCAAAGCGAAAGCGAGTCTGAAAAGGGCGAAGTTAATCAGTGTTTATAGACCCGAACCCTGGTGATC
>NZ_JAIVFW010000142.1 GCF_020829595.1 Nostoc sp. CHAB 5844 | reverse complement strand
ACACCTGATCGGTGAGGTGATTGCGTTCGAGGGAAACGAGGCGCTGATTGTTTGTTTGGAGGATGTTTTAGGTGTCACACATGGTGCGCGCGTGACGTCTACAGGCCGCAGCCATGCAATTTGCGTCAATGACACCATTTTGGGACGAATTCTAGATGGATTCGGTCGCGACATTGAACAAGGATTGTCACTTGACTCGGGTGCATTGGATTTGAGCGGGTTAGGCGAATCTGTCATAAAGGAGGGCCCTTCCCCGACAGACCGACCGCCAATTTCCTCACCCATGAAGACCAAGATAGCCTGTATTGATGTGATGAATACCTTTGGCTCTGGTCAACGAATCGGAATATTCGCTCCCCCCGGCTGCGGCAAATCCACACTCATGGCGCAGATCGCTCGGGGCGCAGATGTCGACCGGGTGGTTTTTGGGTTGGTTGGAGAGCGTGGTAGGGAAGTTCGGGAGTTTTATGAAAATGAGCTTGACGAAGCTACCAGGACCCGATCGGTGGTTGTTTGTGCAACCTCCGATAAAAGCGCGCTTGAAAGGGTTCGTGCTGCGTTCACCGCGACCACGATTGCAGAGGCATACCGCAATCAAGGGTTTCGAGTGCTTTTATTGATCGACTCGGTTACACGCCTTGCTCGAGCACAACGTGAAATCGGAATGGCTGCAGGAGAGCCAACCACACGCGATGCTCTTACACCATCGGTTTATCAGTTATTGCCGAGACTTATAGAACGTTCGGGTCGCACTCAGGTTGGGGATATTACCGCGGTTTATACCGTGTTGATGGAGAAAAAATCGATCTCCGAGGACGCTGTAGCCTCTGAATGCAAATCCTTGCTGGATGCTCACCTCATCCTTTCTCAGGAAATGGCCAACAAAGGTCAATACCCTGCTGTCGATATCATCCAGAGTTTGTCTCGTGTCCAATCCAACGTGGTGGATGAGGGACATCTTGCAGTTTGCAGGACAGTCCGTCGCATTTATGAAAGATATCAGAAGGTCGAGTTACTTTTGCAGTTGGATGAGTACAAGAAAGGTTCAGATGCCGAGACCGATTATGCGATTGAAAGAATATCTCCGATTGCATCACTCTTCGCCCAGGCGAGAAGAGAAATACGGACTTTGGACGAGGATCTCAATCGGCTTCGAGAGATTCTTGAATGAGCAAAGCGAATTTGATTGAGGAGTTTAGAGTGGTGGTTTTGCTAAGAAGGCAATTGGCTGAACATCGATTGCGAAAGCGAAATCTGGCTTTTCAGACCGCACAACGCGAACTGGGTGAGTGCGAAGAACAGAAGATTCAAGTTTTAGAGGAATCCGCCTCGATGCTGCGGGAGCGCCACAAGATCTTTCAACAGAACACTGAAAATCATTTAAAGCTTAGTCAGTTTGACGCGGTCGGTAAGCAGGCGAGAGACAAGCGGGTTGCAGCAATTGACTCGCTGGCAAAAGCAGAGAGTTTATTTTATCGGACCAGGCACAACAAGGAACTTGCAGAAAGTCGTCTGAAACAAAGGGTCAAGTCGGAATTGAAATTGAACAAGGTACTTGATTGTTTAGGGGATGACAGTGAGTGAGTTTTTGCGGGATATCGAAAAGACTTTGAGACGGCAGAAGTTACCTGCTTCGAATCTGGCAAATTCCCTGAAATTTCTGAATATCATTCAGCTTAAAAATGATCGAGTGTGTTGGGGCGGAGTGGTACAACAGCGACTGCATAGTTTAGATTGCTTGCGGCAGTTCAACTTGGTTTGGTTTGAAGCGGAAAGTGGATTTCTTGGATTAACTGCTCAAGAATTTCGAGCCTTGACACATTTCGATTTGCCCAGTGACCTATACATGAGTTCAGTTGAGGCATCTCCCGTAGCCGAAGCGTTCATGGACTTTGTAAGGATGAAGACCTATGAGACTTACCGCGTTCTGTAGGTCAACCGGTGTCGAATTCACTATCCTCGATGACAGTAGACGGGGCTTCCATGTGGATTATCGGTTCGGGAGGTGAGGAGCGTTCAAGCTTGAGCGCCTGTTATCTGGATCTCGGGTGTAGCGTTTCAAAATACCCTGACCGTTTTGAAGCAGCCTTACCACGGCACGCTCAGTCAGCCTATTTCCTTGTGTGTTCACAGCCCTTTGCTTTCTCCCTTCTTCAGAAGACTAACTGTTCAGTTGATACGCCTATAGAGGTTGGTGATTTGATCCGATTGCCTGTATTGACGATCGACGGGAGTCAGTTGAGTTTGCTGCCGGCGAGTCTTTCGTATGGAAAGTGGCTGATCGGTGGTGGGTTTAAGGTGGACTTTTCTACAACAGAGATGGAGTTGAACTTCATGATTACCCAAGAATTGATGCAAGAGTCTTCTCAGGACAAGTCGCTACAGATGAGTCTGAGCATTCGGCTAGGTGAAATTTCAATGTCCTTAAATGAGGCAAAGAGTTTAGTCGAAGGAGCGACCATCCCGCTTCCTGCGGGAAGTTGGCCATTTGTAGTGATAGAGTCGGCTGGCAAGCCTGTCGCTAAGGGTGAGTTGGTGTTGATTGGTACCGAGGTGGCGGTTCAGGTTTGTGAGATGTTCTGAAATGACAAATTACTTCGACCCTGTTGGGTTAGTCATCACAGTTGCTATTTTCTCATTTATCCCTTTCTTGGTTGTTACAGCCACTTCCTTTCTGAAGATTTCGGCGGTGCTCTTGATTCTGCGAAATGCTTTGGGTTTGCAACAGGTACCTCCGAATATGGTGTTGTACGGTATTTCCTTGGTGTTGAGTCTTTTGGTCATGACCCCGGTATTGAGCCAATCCATCGAACTGTTCAAAAGTCGTGATGATCAGCTTCCCAGCAAAGGGTCCGAGATCGTGAGAGCCCTAGAGGAGGCTTCCCCGCCTGTCATGAATTTCTTAAAACAGAATACGGGCCCGGAGTTCTTGGAGGCAGCTACAGACACGGCCATGAAATTTCACACCAAATATGGAGGCGCTGTTCCACAGGCGGATGATTTCCGTGTTTTGTTGCCCGCCTTTGTTTCATCACAATTGTCAGAGGCATTCAAAATTGGAATCGCTATTTACCTGCCTTTTGTGATTATTGACCTTGCAGTGTCCTGCATTTTGATGGCACTTGGGATGATGATGGTGTCACCAAATTCAATTTCGCTACCAATCAAACTCATGTTGTTTGTTGCAGTGGATGGCTGGCAAAAGATTACCGACGGTCTCGTTATTTCTTACCTTTAAATATGATCAACGAAATCAAGCAAGCCGTGATGATTACTCTATATGTTTCGGCCCCCATGGTTTTAATGACTGTGCTGGTCGGTGTACTGATCGGTATTCTGCAGGCGGTTTTTCAATTACAAGATCAGTCCTTACCTTTCGGTATCAAAGTCTTTGGAACAGTTGCCTTGTTGGTCACCTTAGGTCCATGGATGGGCGATCTCCTGATCCAATTTACCAATGGCTTGCTTGACCAAGTCGCCTATCTCGGTAAAAAGTGATTTACGAAGCACTTTTAGGCTCTGTGGGAGATGTTGGAGATATCTTCCACGCTGCCTTGTGGTTCTTTCCCCGCACCATGGCGTTCATAGCACTCTTGCCATTGTTTAGTCGAAGTATAAGCACATGGCTTATCAAGTCCTGTGTGTGTGCGGCTTTGATCATCATGCCCGCGATTCAGTTCGCACCACTGGTGGATTTGCAAGTCACTCACTCCTTGGCGATCATTGGCATGATGCTGTCGGAGGCTTTGCTTGGGGTGATGTTGTGTTTTGTCATTTTGACCCCTTATTTCGCTTATCGAATCGCAGGTAATTTAATCGATAACCTGCGAGGAACATCGTTTGCAGCACAGATGACTTCAGGTGAGTCCGGTGAATCCTTACCCCTCGAGGAGTTCATGACGATTGTCTATATTTATCTCTTTTTAACTGGGGCAGGCTTGATTCAGGCCGTTGAGCTGGTACAAGGCAGTTTCATCGTGTTACCTCCCGGTGTTTTAGCCATGGGAGATTTACAGATGTGGGCCATCCCCGTCTTTGAGCTGTTCAAGAAGGCCTTTGTCATGGCTTTTCTGATTTGCGCACCCGTGATCGTGGTGCTGATTTTGACCGAGTTGTGTGTTGCTGTTGTAGCAGCGTTTACACCCAACGTGCAGTTCTATTCGATGCAGTTTGGATTGAAATGCCTGATCGGCCTGTTGATCTTGCTTTTGATTTTCGAATTTATGAATGATGCGGTTTCGCAAATGATTCGCCAGAATCTAGAGTGGATATCGGGATTCCTCGCCGAGGTGTCGCGATGAGCGGAGAAAAGACAGAAAAGCCAACGCCGAAGAAGATTAAAGATAGTCGAAAGAAAGGTCAGGTTTCTTATGCCAAGGAGTTGGTCACGCTCGGGAAACTCTTGTTTTTACTGGGCGGGATCATTGTATTTCCCGCACTATTTACCGGGCCTGTTTCTGATATTTTTGATCAGATATTCTTCGTTCTTCAATCTGGTGAGGAGTTGTTAGTCGCGGAGCTCCTTGTCGCAATCATCTGGCCCTCCGCTTTGCTGTTCATGGGTTTTGCTGCAGCTGGTATGTTGATTGGCATGTTTTCAACCTGGGCGCATATCGGGTTTGTCGTTTCGACAGAGCCTGTTTTACCTTCCATAAAAAAGCTCAATTTTGTTGAAAACATCAAGAACATGTTCTCCAAGAAAAGCCTCCTTCTCTTGGTCACAGCTTTCTTCAAAATTACTTTTGTTTTTTTGGGTCTTTATTACATTTTAACTTATGAGATTCAGACGATTCTTTTGTCGGTTTTTGGTGGATTGACAGGGGTCTTTGAGTCTTTGCACCAGTTGCTCAAAAAGTTTTTCTTCACCTTAATCGCGATACTCGGGTTCTTCAGTATTCTCGACTGGCTGATTACTTACATGGCTTATCTAAAGTCGTTAAGAATGAGTAAGAATGATCTTAAGGATGAATACAAAGTGGTTGAGGGTAACCCGGAGATCAAGCACCACCGGAAACAGGAACATCGCAGCATTCTGAATAGCTCCCTGAGTAAGTTAGGTGATGCGAAAGTACTAGTTACAAATCCAACTCACATTGCTGTCGGCTTGGATTATGAACCCGGTGTGCATGATGTGCCTTATGTTCTGTTCATCGAGGTTGATGAACAGGTGCCAATGATGAGGAAACGAGCCGAGGAGCTACAGATTCCCGTTGTCGAGTATGTGGCACTGGCCAGAGCAATTTATCGTGACTGTCAACCCGAGGAGTACATCAAGTCGGATCATTTGGAAATGGCGGCAGCTGTATTTCGAGAAATCATGAATGCGATGGACGGGAACGATGATCAGACTTGACTGGTCGCGGTGAACTTAAAGTGACTTTGAAAACCGTATTTGCTTTTCTTGCGGGGGGATGATATTTTTTGACAATAAATTCAAACAAACGTTTGATTGTCAATGTTGGAGACATCGTGAAACTCACCCAAGAACACAAGGAACTGCAGCGCACCATTGAGCGCTTTGTTGAAAACGAGATCAACCCACACGTGGCCACCTGGGAAAAGGAACAAATGTTTCCCGCCCATGAGCTGTTCAAAAAGATGGGTAATCTTGGCTTGCTGGGACTGACCAAACCAGAAGAGTTTGGCGGCATGGGTTTGGATTACAGCTATTCCGTGGTGGCGGCGCAAGCTTTAGGCAAAATCCATTGTGGCGGTGTGCCCATGGCAATCGGCGTTCAGACCGACATGGCCACACCCGCTTTGGCGCGGTTCGGCAGCGACGAGCTGCGCCGTGAATTCCTGGCACCTGCCATTGCTGGTGACATGGTGGCTTGTATCGGTGTTTCAGAACCCGGTGCGGGCTCCGATGTAGCCGGTGTC
>NZ_JAIVFW010000141.1:2500-5878 GCF_020829595.1 Nostoc sp. CHAB 5844 | reverse complement strand
TTTCCCCGTGCAGATCGATCGCGTCTTCCTGACCGGCGGATCGTCGTTGATCCCCGCGATCCGCGCGCTATTCGACCACCGATTTGGCAGCGAGCGCATCGCGACGGGCGGCGAATTGACCTCGATCGCGCACGGCCTCGCGCTGATCGGCGAGGAATCCGATCCCGCCGAATGGGCCGCCTGAACCCATCCCTGATCCCGGCGCCGGACAGCAAAAAGCCCGCTACCCAATAGGGAAGCGGGCCTTTTGTTGGTTGCGGGAGTAGGATTTGAACCTACGACCTTCAGGTTATGAGCCTGACGAGCTACCGGGCTGCTCCATCCCGCGCCAACAACGACGATCCCAAGGGAGTTCGCCGAAACAGCAAAAGGCCGGCATCGCTGCCGGCCTCTAACTTTGTGAATGGGTTTCCGTTTCGACCTTACGTCGGCTGCAATGCCTGGCGACGTCCTACTCTTCCAACGCTTAAGCGGTAGTACCATCGGCGCTGTCAGGTTTCACGGCCGAGTTCGAGATGGGATCGGGTGGGTCACTGACGCCATGGTCACCAAGCAATGAAGCCGGCGTAGGGTCAAAAAGGGTTTCAATCGATGTCCGTGCAATATTGTCTGATCAATCATCCACTCATTCGCGGACAAACCAGTCAGGCTTGTCGTTGATGGCGGGACTCTTAAGTGCGAATAGAGCAATTAGTATCGGTTAGCTCCACACGTTACCGCGCTTCTACATCCGATCTATCAACGTGGTGGTCTTCCACGGCTCTATGAAATCTTATCTTGAGGGAGGCTTCCCGCTTAGATGCTTTCAGCGGTTATCCCGTCCATACATAGCTACCCTGCTGCGCGGCTGGCGCCACGACAGGTACACCAGAGGTATGTTCAACCCGGTCCTCTCGTACTAGGGTCAACTCCTCTCAAATTTCGACGCCCACGGCAGATAGGGACCAAACTGTCTCACGACGTTCTGAACCCAGCTCACGTACCACTTTAATTGGCGAACAGCCAAACCCTTGGGACCTGCTCCAGCCCCAGGATGTGATGAGCCGACATCGAGGTGCCAAACGATTCCGTCGATATGAGCTCTTGGGAATCATCAGCCTGTTATCCCCGGCGTACCTTTTATCCGTTGAGCGATGGCCCTTCCACTCGGGACCACCGGATCACTATGACCGACTTTCGTCTCTGCTCGACTCGTCAGTCTCGCAGTCAGGCAGGCTTATGCCATTGCACTCTAACAGACGGTTTCCAACCGTCCTGAGCCTACCATCGCGCGCCTCCGTTACTCTTTAGGAGGCGACCGCCCCAGTCAAACTACCCGCCACAGAGGGTCCCTGATCCAGTTTCATGGATCGAGGTTAGACATCAGAAAACAACAGGGTGGTATTTCACCTATGGCTCCACACCGGCTGGCGCCAGTGCTTCAAAGCCTCCCACCTATGCTACACAGTTCTTTCCTAATGCCACTCTGAAGCTGCAGTAAAGGTGCACGGGGTCTTTCCGTCTAACCGCGGGTACTCCGCATCTTCACGGAGAATTCAATTTCGCTGAGCATCTCCTGGAGACAGTGGGGAAGTCGTTACGCCATTCGTGCAGGTCGGAACTTACCCGACAAGGAATTTCGCTACCTTAGGACCGTTATAGTTACGGCCGCCGTTTACCTGGGCTTCATTTCGGAGCTTGCACCCCTCCACTTAACCTTCAGGCACCGGGCAGGCGTCAGGCCCTATACGTCGTCTTGAAGCCGACTTAGCAGAGCCCTGTGTTTTTGCTAAACAGTCGCTACCCCCTGGCCTGTGCCCCCCACAACTGGTTGCCCAGATGTGGGGCCTCCTTCTTCCGAAGGTACGGAGGCAATTTGCCGAGTTCCTTCAGGAGACTTCTCTCAAGCGCCTTGGTATACTCTACCATCCCACCTGTGTCGGTTTAGGGTACGGTCTATAATGGAGGGGCTATTTCCTGGAACCTCTTCAAAGCCTGACCAATCCAATAAGGTCAGACAATTTACGAGATCCGTCACACACCTCCAGGCCCACGAATATTAACGTGGTTCCCATCGACTACCCCCTTCGGGCTCGTCTTAGGGGCCGGCTTACCCTGCTCAGATTAGCTTTAAGCAGGAACCCTTGGGATTTCGGCGAGAGGGCATCTCACCCTCTTTATCGCTACTCATGTCAGCATTCGCACTTCCGATACCTCCACGACCCATTACCAGATCGCTTCATCAGCCTACGGAACGCTCCGCTACCGCGTGTATTGCTACACACCCTAAGCTTCGGTGCATCACTTTAGCCCCGTTACATTTTCGCCGCAGGAACCCTTATTTAGACCAGTGAGCTGTTACGCTTTCTTTAAAGGATGGCTGCTTCTAAGCCAACCTCCTGGTTGTTTTGGGATTCCCACATGCTTTCCCACTTAGTGATGACTTGGGGACCTTAGCTGTAGGTCAGGGCTGTTTCCCTTTTGACGACGGACCTTAGCACCCGCCGTCTGTCTGCCAGATATTACTCATGGGTATTCGGAGTTTGGTTAGAATTGGTAGATCTCGCAACCCCCGCATCCATCCAGTGCTCTACCCCCCATGGTATTCGTCTGACGCTCTACCTCAATAGATTTCGCGGAGAACCAGCTATTTCCCGGTTTGATTGGCCTTTCACCCCTAAACACAACTCATCCGACAATTTTTCAACATTGAACGGTTCGGTCCTCCAGTGCGTGTTACCGCACCTTCAACCTGGTCATGCCTAGATCACCGGGTTTCGGGTCTAATGCAACAAACTCATTCGCCCTATTCAGACTCGCTTTCGCTGCGCCTACACCTAACGGCTTAAGCTTGCTTGTTACACTAAGTCACTGACCCATTATGCAAGAGGTACGCAGTCAGGCCTCAAGGGCCCTCCTACTGCTTGTAGGCGTTCGGTTTCAGGTACTGTTTCACTCCCCTCATCGGGGTGCTTTTCACCTTTCCCTCACGGTACTAGTTCACTATCGGTCATACAGGAGTACTTAGGCTTAGAGGGTGGTCCCCCTACGTTCAGACAGGGTTTCACGTGCCCCGCCCTACTCAAATCCTTCAACATCAGTTTCGCATACGGGACTGTCACCCGCTATGGTCACACTTTCCAGGGTGTTCTGCTACTTGAATTGAAGGCATTGGCCTGGTCCCGGTTCGCTCGCCACTACTACGGGAGTCTCTGTTGATGTCCTTTCCTCCGGGTACTGAGATGTTTCAGTTCCCCGGGTTCGCTTCACCAAAGCTATGTATTCACTTCGGTGATACCCTTCCCATTTAACCTTCGATGCCGACAAGTCGGCAGCGAAATTAAATGGTGAGGGTGGGTTTCCCCATTCGGAAATCGTTGGATCAAAGCTTGCTCACAG
>NZ_JAIVFW010000140.1:2500-5911 GCF_020829595.1 Nostoc sp. CHAB 5844 | reverse complement strand
AGCCAGCTTCGGTTTGCGTCTTCAGCATAAAGTTTATTAATGCTCTCTCCAAGGCTGCACCAGCCCCTACGAGATTCACAAAGCGACTTTGAGCAACTTTGACAGCACGCTCAAAATTGAGAATACCCTCGACCTCACCAACGCCGCCGTCTGGCGTCCGAGCCACGACCTCGCGCGTGTCGGACGGGTTCAGCCCCTCTGTGGGCCGTTCAGCCTCGACCTTTCGGCCATTGATCCAGTGAGAGAGCGCCAGAATGTCTGTCATGGCGATGATCTAGCCGAGATCGGAGGGTCGAGAAATGCCCTTGAGACCATGTTCAGAACAGCAAAAAGCCCCGCTGGCGAACCATGCGGGGCTTTGAGATTGTTTGGGTGCGGGAGCAGGATTTGAACCTGCGACCTTCAGGTTATGAGCCTGACGAGCTACCGGGCTGCTCCATCCCGCGGCAAACGGTAGTGCAAAGGAAGAATGTTCGAGACAACGCCCTCAAGTAAGCCGAAGGCCGTTAGGGCAAAGAGAATATCAAATAACTGCTGTCCGACTGGTAGACCCGGCGGCGACCTACTCTCCCACGCCTTGAGACGGAGTACCATCGGCTCTGGAGGGCTTAACGACCGAGTTCGGAATGGGATCGGGTGGGGAACCTCCGACATAGCCACCAGGTCAACCAGGCGGACAGCAGATTATTTGAGAAGACATTGTCATATTCGAAAATCGAATGAGTTTTGCTGAGAAACGATCAAGCCGATCGGATTATTAGTACCAGTAAGCTTCATGGGTCGCCCCACTTCCACACCTGGCCTATCAACGTGGTAGTCTTCCACGATCCTCAGCGAAGCCTTGTTTTGAGGTTAGTTTCCCGCTTAGATGCTTTCAGCGGTTATCTATTCCATACATAGCTACCCTGCTGCACAACTGGCGTCATGACAGGTACACCAGAGGTATGTCCATCCCGGTCCTCTCGTACTAGGGACAGATCCTCTCAAGCTTCGAACACCCACGGCAGATAGGGACCAAACTGTCTCACGACGTTCTGAACCCAGCTCACGTACCACTTTAAATGGCGAACAGCCATACCCTTGGGACCTGCTCCAGCCCCAGGATGTGATGAGCCGACATCGAGGTGCCAAACTTTGCCGTCGATATGGACTCTTGGGCAAAATCAGCCTGTTATCCCTAGAGTACCTTTTATCCGTTGAGCGATGGCCCTTCCACGCGGGACCACCGGATCACTATGGCCGACTTTCGTCTCTGCTCGACTTGTCAGTCTCGCAGTCAGGCGGGCTTATGCCATTGCACTCGACGACCGATTTCCGACCGGTCTGAGCCCACCATCGCGCGCCTCCGTTACACTTTAGGAGGCGACCGCCCCAGTCAAACTACCCACCACGCCATGTCCCGGGACCGGATAACGGCCCTCGGTTAGACGTCAACGACAGTAAGGGTGGTATTTCAAGGATGGCTCCACCAGAGCTGGCGCCCCGGTTTCATAGCCTCCCACCTATCCTACACATACGGTCGCTAACGCCAAGGCGAAGCTATAGTAAAGGTTCATAGGGTCTTTCCGTCTGACCGCGGGAACCCCGCATCTTCACGGGGAATTCAATTTCACTGAGCCTGTGCTGGAGACAGTGGGGAAGTCGTTACGCCATTCGTGCAGGTCGGAACTTACCCGACAAGGAATTTCGCTACCTTAGGACCGTTATAGTTACGGCCGCCGTTTACCTGGGCTTCAGTTCGACGCTTTCACATCTCCCTTTAACCTTCAGGCACCGGGCAGGCGTCAGACCCTATACGTCGCATTGCTGCTTCGCAGAGCCCTGTGTTTTTGCTAAACAGTCGCTACCCCCTGGCTTGTGCCACTCAGTCTCGGTTGCCCGAGGTGAGTCACGCTTATTCCGAAGTTACGCGTGCAATTTGCCGAGTTCCTTCAGCACAGTTCTCTCAAGCGCCTTGGTATGCTCTACCTGACCACCTGTGTCGGTTTCGGGTACGGTCTCTGCTAGAGTTATTTCCAGGGACAACTTCGCTGCCAGGACAATCCAATAAGCCCTGACAACTTACGCCATCCGTCACTTCTAGCTGGTGCAGGAATATTTACCTGCTTCCCATCGACTACGCTTTTCAGCCTCGCCTTAGGGGCCGACTAACCCTGCGCAGATTAGCTTTACGCAGGAACCCTTGGTCTTTCGGCGACAGTGTTTCTCACACTGTTTATCGTTACTCATGTCAGCATTCTCACTTCCGATACCTCCAACCAGGCTCACGCCTGATCTTCATCGGCTTACGGAACGCTCCGCTACCGCTTGCACAAAGTGCAAACCCATATCTTCGGCGACTGGCTTGAGCCCCGTTACATTTTCCGCGCAGGATCGCTTGATCAGTGAGCTGTTACGCTTTCTTTAAAGGATGGCTGCTTCTAAGCCAACCTCCTGATTGTCAAAGCAATCCCACATCGTTTCCCACTTAGCCAGTACTTGGGGGCCTTAGATGATGGTTAGGGTTGTTTCCCTTTTCACGACGGACGTTAGCACCCGCCGTGTGTCTGCCCGATAGTTCTCTTGGGTATTCGGAGTTTGGTTAGTATTGGTACCGCTCGCGCAGCCCGCAACCATCCAGTGCTCTACCCCCCAAGGAATTCGTCGGACGCTCTACCTAAATAGATTTCGCGGAGAACCAGCTATGTCTAGGTTTGATTGGCCTTTCACCCCTATCCACAAGTCATCCCAGAATTTTTCAACATTCACGGGTTCGGTCCTCCAGTTAGTGTTACCTAACCTTCAACCTGCTCATGGATAGATCACCTAGTTTCGGGTCGTCATACGTCGAACTTAGCGCCCTATTCAGACTCGCTTTCGCTGCGCCTACACCTAACGGCTTAAGCTTGCTCGACACATGAAGTCGCTGACCCATTATACAAAAGGTACGCCGTCACCCCGCATGGGGGCTCCGACTGCTTGTAGGCTTCCGATTTCAGGATCTGTTTCACTCCCCTCGTTGGGGTGCTTTTCACCTTTCCCTCACGGTACTTGTTCACTATCGGTCGTAGAGGAGTACTTAGGCTTGGAGGGTGGTCCCCCCATGTTCAGACAGGATTTCACGTGTCCCGCCCTACTCGAGTCTCTTGCTGTTTGACGTCTACGGGGCTGTCACCCGCTATGGCCAACCTTCCCAGGTTGTTCGACTTTATTTCACAAGAGCACTGGCCTGGTCCCGGTTCGCTCGCCACTACTACGGGAGTCTCGGTTGATGTCCTTTCCTCCGGGTACTGAGATGTTTCAGTTCCCCGGGTTCGCTTAATGAACCCTATGTATTCAGGTCATTATACCTTTAAGCAATCAACCAACCCGCACCCAGTCCGGAGACTGAGCATGAGTTGGAAGACCACAAAGGTGGGTTTCCCCATTCGG
>NZ_JAIVFW010000013.1 GCF_020829595.1 Nostoc sp. CHAB 5844 | reverse complement strand
AGGAGTTTGTTTTGTCCTTACTTTAGGAGCAACACTTTCTGTTTCTCTATATTGCTTTAGTAATTTCTCTACAAAACTTAAACTAACACCAAATCTTTTTGCTAATTGACGTTGTGATATTCCACCTGACAAGTATGTATCAAATATTTTTTGGCGAAAGTCGAGGGAATATGCTTTCATTTTTACTCTTGAGCAGATGCGCCGCTTTATCTTAATCAGTGTACCTCATTAGACTGGAAAACGCTATATGCAAAATGTCATTGCGAGGAGGAACGACGAAGCAATCGCAAAGACTAGGATTGCTTCGTTCCTCGCGGCGGACAGAATTAGCATTTCCATTTTTTGAACCTAGCAAATTAAGGTTGCCACGCTAGTAGGTTGGGTTGACGTAAGGAAACCCAACATTAATCTTGGTGTTGGGTTTCGCTTATGCTCAACCCAACCTACGGCTGATGCACTATTTTAGCCTTGACAGTCCACTACATACAGATTTCTTCTAAAGAATAGTTTTAGCGCAACCCTGCGCTAAAATCAGTCTGTGCTTGTTTTAAGGCGGCTGGTAACTTACTGTCATCCCAGCCGTCGGCTTGGGCTAGGTTTGGTCTACCGCCGCCGCAGATTTTCGCCGCACCCTTTGCACACACCATCAATTAGTCCCATTACCGCCACTTTGTCGCAATAGATATTGCCAAATTCGTTCATTCTCAATTTGTGACTGTCTAAGAGCTTGTTGATGTAGTCGTGCTATATCCAACAGTTGGTTGACTGTGCGCTCTAACCTAGCTGCTGTTTGGCTGTTGGCGCGTGTCTCTCGCCTGACTCCATCCAAGATTGTCCGGTTGAGATCTATTTCGTCTCCCAACGCTTCTAATCGTGCGTCAATGTCATTTAATCGAGAGTTCAAATCTTCTGGCTGTGCGTTGATCATGTCTTTATTGTTGCTCTAGCATTACTACAAAAAACTAACTCAAAGCAGACTTTAACTCAGTTTTTGCTTGTTCTAAAGCCTCTGGTAACTTACTGTCATCGCGGCCGCCGGCTTGGGCTAGGTTTGGTCTACCACCGCCGCCGCCGCCGCAGATTTTAGCGATCGCACCGACAAATTTCCCAGCTTGTAAACCTTTCTTGTTGACTTCTTGACTAAATGCTGCAACTATGCTGACTTTGCCAGCTTCGGGAACAGAACCTAACACCACAGCACCGTTACCAATTTTTTGCAGTAACCGTTCCGCCGCAGTTTTCAAAGATTCAGGGTCAACGCCTTCGAGTTGGGCAACAATGATTTTATGGTCGCCTACTGTTTGGGCTGTTTCTAACAAGCTGTCAGATTTAGCGATCGCTAATTGTCCTTTCAACGTTTCTAATTGCTTTTCAGCGGTTCGCAGTTCGATTTGCAGTGTAGTGATTCTGTCTGGTAGTTCTTCGGGTTTAACTTTAAAGCGATCGCTTAAATCTTTGACTACTTTATCGCGGACGTTTAAGTAATCTAGTATCGCTGGCCCCGAAACTGCTTCAATCCGGCGCACCCCAGAAGCGACACCAGCCTCAGAAATAATCTTGAATACGCCAATCTCCGCAGTATTACTTACGTGCGTACCTCCGCACAATTCCATCGAGACGCTGGGGAAATCGATAACGCGGACTTCATCTCCATATTTTTCCCCAAACATCGCCACAGCACCTCTAGCTTTCGCCTCGGCTAAGGGTAATATTTCTATTTTCGCGGAGTGGGCTTCAGCAATCCAAGTGTTTACCTGTTCTTCAACTTGTTGGACTTCCTCAGATGTCAAAGCGCGGGGACAGTTGAAGTCAAAGCGCAATCTGTCGAAGGAAACCAACGAACCAGCTTGGGAGATGCTCTCATCGACGATTTTCTTCAGTGCGGCTTGTAGTAAGTGGGTTGCAGTATGGTTAGCTTGGGCGCGACGACGACAAGCACTATCGATTTGGGCAGTGACAGTATCACCAACACGCAGAGTTCCGCGTTCGATGCGTCCGAAGTGAACGAAGAAATCAGATTCTTTCTTCACATCTTCCACGCGCACCACAATACCATCGCCAGAGATATAACCGCGATCGCCTATTTGTCCCCCAGATTCGGCATAGAATGGGGTTTGGTTGAGGACAATCTGCACGTCTGTACCTGCTTCTGCTTCTTCCTCAGCGAAACCATTAACTAACAGCACTTCTACTTTCGCCGTCGTCGCAGCTTGGGTATAACCTAAAAATTCGGTCGCGTGGATGCGTTCTGCGAGTTTGTCAAGGGAACCTTGGACTGTTAAATCGATGGTTTCGTGGGCAGCTTTAGCGCGTTCCACTTGCTTTTGCATTTCGGTATTAAATCCGGCTTCGTCAACGGTGAGGTTGTTTTCTTCCGCGATTTCTTGGGTGAGTTCTAAGGGGAAACCGTAGGTATCGTAAAGGGTGAAAGCACTTTCACCGCTGATTTGGGTTTGCTTTTGCTGTTTGACTTGTTGGATGATCTCATCCAGCAGTTTCTCACCTCTATCAAGAGTTTTGAGGAAATTGGATTCTTCCCGTTCTAATTCTGCTTTGATGGCTGCTTCCCGTTGCCGCACATTAGGGTAAGCTGATTCTGAAAGAGCGATCGCAGTTTCGGTAACTTGGTTGATAAAGTTGCCAGTAATGCCAATTAATCGGCCGTGACGCACTACCCGCCGAATTAATCGCCGCAACACGTAACCCCGTCCCACATTAGCAGCGCGGATTTCATCAGCAATCATGTGAACCACAGAACGCACATGATCACCAATAACTTTTAACGAAACTTTGGTTTTCTCATCGCTTGAATGGTAATCAATGCCAGCAATTTGTGCTGCTGTTTTAATAATCGGGAAAATTAAATCTGTTTCGTAGTTATTTGGCACTTTTTGCAGGATTTGCGCTATTCGCTCCAAACCCATGCCAGTATCTATATTCTTATTTTGCAGTGGTGTTAGATTGCCGGACGCATCCCGATTGTATTGCATGAATACCAAGTTATAAAACTCGATAAACCGCGTGTCATCTTCTAAATCAATATTTTCGTCGCCGCGTTCGGGGTGAAAGTCGTAATAAATCTCCGAACAAGGGCCGCAAGGGCCAGTCGGGCCAGAAGCCCAAAAGTTATCATCTGCACCCATGCGTTTAATTCTGGCTTCTGGTACGCCAATTTTGTCGCGCCAAATATTATACGCTTCATCATCTTCTTCAAAGACGCTGACAACCAGGTTTTGGGGAGAAATGCCAAAGACTTGTGTGGATATTTCCCAACCCCAGGCGATCGCTTGTTCTTTAAAATAATCACCAAAGCTGAAGTTACCCAACATCTCAAAAAACGTCTGATGGCGTTTGGTGCGTCCGACATTTTCGATATCGTTAGTCCGAATGCACTTTTGCGATGTGGTTGCTCTTTTAAATTCAGGTGTGCGCTGTCCCAGGAATATCGGCTTAAATGGTAACATCCCCGCGATCGTCAGCAGCACGGTTGGATCTTCAGGTACGAGGGAAGCACTGGGCAGAATTTGGTGTTCCCGTTGGGCGTAGAAGTTAAGAAATAAGGTGCGAATTTCGTTACCGCTGAGGTAGGGATTAGAAGACATGGGTGAACTGAAGTATGAAGTATGAAGTATGTAGACACCCTTTGGGTGGCTTCCCGAAGGGTAGTGTGAAGTATGAAGTTACTGTTGGTTGTCTCGTACTTCTTTCTTTACCTTTTCTTTAGATAAAGGATGCCGCAGGAGAGATGTTCTCTCCTATAGCCTCTATTTTTGCATTTTGTTTCGTCTTGCTGCTAGTGGTTTTACAGGAGGAGAGAGATTTGTGCAGCGATCGCCTACTCCTATATAAGTAATATTACTACCTCACTCTAGCCAGATGTGTGCGCTCCTAAGGTAGGAATAACATTTATTTGTAAAGCAAATATTAAAATTTATCCCAAGAGGTAAGTAATGGCATTAAAACTAAAAGTTCCCAACATTACTTGTGACAAGTGTGCTGAAAAAATTACAGAATCAATTCATGTCATGGAACCTGATGCTCAGGTAGATGTGAATGTTCAAGACAAAACTGTTACCGTAGAATCCGCAGCTTCTGAAGAGTCTATCAAACAGGTAATTGTTGCTTCTGGTTACAACATTGAAGGATACTAGTTACTTCATAAAATTTTTACGAATTCTTTAGATTAGCTTGTTCTAAATCTAAACATTTTATCTCTCGTGTATTCACCTATTAAATAGGCAGAATTGATATGATAAAGCCTAGTTATACAGAGTTGTATAACTAGGCTTTATTCATAGACAAATCCTTACTGAGCAAAAAGTGCATAACATTTTTTGTGTTTATCAAGCATCTCGGATTTTACGGATAAAAGACAAAATTTATATTTTTTTAAAAATTAAATGTGAATAAAGAAAATAGAGTTAGCATCAGCAGTAAGAGGCTTATTTAATTGTGTTTACACTTGCAGATAAATAACACCTGGAAACTACAGTTATAGTTTTAACATCAAATATAAATTCCGTATTTATACTGTTTTAAAAAAAATAGATAAAGACAGACAGTAATTATCAGAACTAGAGTGTTCAAGGGTTGTATTCAGAGTCATGTATTAAGATGATATTAAAATTATCAGGCTATAGTTAATTTAAGGTTATGACTATCAAATATAGGAAAATCTATCAAGAATAAAAATACTGATAGATTCACTATTTTAAAAAGTAGAGGAATTTTTTAGTTTGAAATAAGGCAGATAGCACAAAAATGAATATTTCTATTCTGGTCTTTGGAAGTGATAAATTCGTCGCAAAACTTCCCGATCAGATCCTGGATGCAACCGCTTTTAGTTTAGAAGTTATTGCTGATTTCCATCAGGCAATTTCTCAAATTCAAATTTCTCCGCCTGATATCATATTTGTGCAAGCAAGTTTGGATGGGAGTATAGAACTGTGCGGTTGGTTGAAAAACCAAACACAACTATCTTGGTTGTATTGTATCCTTTTCGAGGATCGTTCCTATCAGTTAGCTGCTAAAAGTGAGCAGGATTTGGGTTGGGAATGGGAAATGACTGCTACTGCACTCAGACAAGGTGCTGATGCTTATATTTGGCAGTTGACAGATGAAATAGTAGAGAATAATTTTGCAAGTGTAGCAGCCCATCATCAGGTAATACTAGCTCAATTCAGTGTTGGTTTACGGAAAGCTCAAAAATACCGTGAACTGATGCGGACAAATGATTTATTATCAGCGATCGCTTTAGCTGATTCATTAACAGAAATCAGTAATCGTCGGGCAATGGAATGGGATTTACCTCGGCAAGTTAAAAAAGCCCGTACTCAAGGAATACCTTTGAGTTTGATTATTCTAGATATAGACTATTTCAAAAAAGTTAACGATACTTATGGGCATTTAGTTGGCGATCGCCTTTTACAATTATTAGCCTACCGACTGCGGCACAACTTGCGTTCTAAAGATACTCCGTTCCGTTATGGTGGTGAAGAATTTGTAGTTGTTCTGACTAACACCACTGGTGAAGAAGCAATGATAGTCGCAGAACGCTTAAATCGCATAGTGGCTGAACTACCATTTGCCATTAACGAAGAACTAACTATTCCGATCACCATTAGCTTGGGTGTTGCTATTCTACAAGTAGATGATGATGATAAGGGTTATAGCTTACTAAATCGTGCTGATCAATGCTTGTTGAATGCTAAAGCTTTAGGACGTAACCAAGCTGTGAGTTGGGAATACTCTAATTTCGCGCATCTCAAAGCTGTGTCTTCGTAAATAGGATGCATCACTCTACTAAGACAAGCACTCTTACTTTTTACTTTTGCCTTTTTTAGCCAGATATTCCTGTACAGTGGCGATCGCATCTAACACACTCTCCACAATATAAACGTTTTCTGGCGATAATTTCTGAAAGAAATTTTTACTTTCTCTGTCGTCAGTCAACAAAATCACTGGCTTATTTGCTTTCAAAGCTAAGGCTATTTCTGAAGCAGTTCCTGCACCCATACCACAAGCAATTACCACATGACTAGAAAGAACATTAATGTTATTTCGTGCGTTTCCCATGTTTGTGAAAATTGCAATATCTACTGCTTCAGAAATGCCATTTTGTTGACTACCAGGGAGAATTCCTAAAGTTAATCCATCAGCAGACTTTGCACCCTTACTTGCTGCATCCATCACCCCAACATTTCGGCCACCAGTCAACAAAATCCATCCTTGTTGGGCGATGAGTTCACCTAATTTATAGGCATTTTGCAAATCATTGATTGTCGCACCCTCTCCAGGCCCCATCACTCCAATCACGATTTTTAGCATTCAGACTCTACCATTTTTCAGCCCAATAAACAATTTCTGCGGCTGCACTATCGATGGCTACACCGTAGCTATCGCCATGATTCCATTTAAATCCAGGAGTACCTCTATCTTCCGCATTCAATACTAAGATTTCATAAGAAGGCGGAAAAGATTCTCCAGCATCACTAGTGTAGAAAAACGTAGTCGGAACACCGTTGGGGAGGTTGGCATGGACATTGGTATCACCTCCTTTGTATTGATGTTTGGCTAGTTTTCTGTATTGTGCAAGTAATTTTTGAATTTGTGCAGGTGATTGTTTTTCTCGCACTTGCAAGAAACTACTAGCTTGTGCAACTCCTGGGGAGTAAGCAATCCGCACGTCTTTGGCATCAGACGTAATTGCGCGAGGAAAATGCTTGATTTGTGCTTGACTCGTCCAAAGTTGATTGCGGATCTCACTGTAGCGGGATGTATTAGTAACGATTTCTGACTCAGTGGTAGTACTAAATGCTTTTCTGATCAAAAAACTGCCGCCAACAATTCCCAGACTAGCAAGGGAAAGGAAAACTATTATGGCGGCTTTAGCAAGGTGCGATCGCTGCATTGCGTTGGGTGCTGCTAAATTACATAGGCATATACCCAACAAATAAACTATATTCGTAAGATTGCGGAGCTAAAACTAATAATTTTGATGAAATCTTTGTGTAATCAGGGAAAATACGGGGGATTTATAAAATTATTGTAAATCAATTCCGTAGAG
The DNA here is from genome assembly GCF_020829595.1 of Nostoc sp. CHAB 5844. Lineage (GTDB taxonomy): Bacteria > Cyanobacteriota > Cyanobacteriia > Cyanobacteriales > Nostocaceae > Nostoc_B. The sequence goes on along the minus strand of NZ_JAIVFW010000013.1, from coordinate 120,561 downwards.
ACGCTAGGCTCTACGAGAGAATCGAACCAACAATCATCCCAGCTAGTAAGATAAAGCCAATCCACACATTTTGCCGAAACATTTCACCGTAAGCAGCATGAGGCAAATCGTTCTGTTTCAATCGCCAATACTGCCAAACCCAGCCAATACTAGCCAGTGCTAAAGTCATCCAAAAAGCCAGGTGAAGGTTAATAACAATACCTAGCCAGCCTAACAACAAGATAGTGCCAGCAAAGAAAATGCCTATAGCATCTGGGGCGTAATTGCCAAAAAACAAGGCACTAGAATTAATATTTATGCGTAGGTCATCTTCCTTGTCGCTCATGGCATACACAGTATCAAATCCCAATGTCCAGAGTACAGTTGCACCCCACAGTAACCAAGTTGGTAAAGAAAGATTTCCAGTTACAGCACTCCAGCTAATTAACACAGCAAAACCCCAAGCGATAGACAATACCAACTGCGGCACAGGAAATACTCGCTTCGCTCCTGGATACAGTAGAATTACGGGGACTGCTGCTACCGATAGCCAAAAACTTAGCGGATTCAGATAAAACGCCAAAATCGCCGCACATCCAAGCGCTACAATAGCCACTACAATGCCAACTTTGATTGACAAAGCACGAGAAGCTAAAGGGCGATCGCGTGTTCTTTCAACTTCTGGGTCAATATCTTTATCCCACAAATCATTGACCACACACCCAGCTGCACTTGTGGCGAGAGTACCCAACACAATCACTCCCACCAAAGGTAAAGGCGGTTGACCAGCTGCCGCCAAAACCACAGCCCACAGGGCAGGAATCATCAAAATTAACCGCCCTTCCGGTTTATGCCACCGTAAAAGCCGAATAATTACAAGCCACACAGGTTCTTGGTTGCGTTCTGGCGTACTCAACATAAAGAAAAAATTACTAAAATTGGATAAGTTAATACTTCTTTACATCTATAGAATAACTTTATTTGTTATTTGTAAAAACACAACTAAAGTTTGCAACGTTGAATACATTTTCATCGTCACTCAAGTTGTAAATGGCAGGGTAAATCTACCTAGCTCAGGTCGTGTCTCGATACCGTCAGTCTGAGAATGCATCTGTGGCAAACAGTTTCAGAGTCCATAATCCCGTAATCCTAATCTTTTATCGTCCTTCCTAAATAGAGAGAGAAAACTAGATGGTAAATTTAGTTTCCGCTGGCTGGGAGAGTATGAAAACTCAACCAGTTCAGCAACAACGGATTATTGCTGCCATTGATTTGGGAACCAATTCTCTGCACATGGTAGTGGTGAAAATTGACCCAACCCTACCAACTTTTAGCATTTTTACCAGAGAAAAAGAGACTGTAAGACTGGGCGATCGCGATTTAACGACTGGCGATTTAAAACCAGAAGTGATGGAGAGGGCGATCGCCACTTTGCAGCGTTTTCAAGCAGTTGCCAAAACTTTCAATGCCGAAACCATCATTGCTGTGGCTACCAGTGCAGTGCGGGAAGCGCCCAATGGCAAAGATTTTCTCCACAAAATAGACAGCGAATTAGGTTTAAGTGTTGACTTAATTTCTGGTCAAGAAGAAGCACGGCGCATCTATTTAGGCGTACTGTCGGGAATGGAATTTAACAACCAGCCCCACATCATTATTGACATTGGTGGCGGTTCTACAGAAATTATTTTGGGAGACAGCCAAGAACCGCGCACACTCACCAGTACCAAGGTAGGTGCAGTCCGACTGACTGGTGAGTTTATCAGCACCGACCCCATCAGCAATACTGAGTTGCAATATCTGCAAGCTTATGTTCGGGGGATGTTAGAACGTTCTGTAGAAGATGTTTTAGCAAATCTTCAGTTTGGCGAATCTCCTCGATTAGTAGGAACATCCGGCACAATTGAAACTCTCGTCATGATTGATGCCCGTGAAAAGTTGGGTACGATGCCTTCTACACTCAATGGCTACCAATTGAGTCTCCAGGATTTGCAGGGTTGGGTGAATCGCTTAACGAAAATGACCAATGTCGAAAGAACAGCCATCCCTGGTATGCCAGAAAAGCGGTCAGAAGTGATTTTGGCAGGTGCGATCGTCCTGCAAGAAGCGATGACCTTGTTGGGTTTAGATGCGGTCACACTTTGCGGGCGGGCGTTGCGAGAAGGCGTAATTGTCGATTGGATGCTGACTCACGGTTTAATCGAAGACCGATTACGTTACCAAAGTTCGATTCGGCAGCGGAGTGTCCTCAAACAAGTCAGCAAATACCACATCAATATCGAACATAGCGATCGCGTGGCTATCTTTGCCCTAAGTTTATTTGACCAGACTCAAGGCATTCTCCACAACTGGGGAGATGATGAGCGACAACTTTTATGGGCAGCAGCAATCTTACACAATTGTGGTCACTATATCAGCCATTCTTCCCACCACAAACACTCTTACTATCTAATTCGTAACGGCGAATTATTAGGCTATACCGAAACCGAAATCGAAATCATTGCCAATTTAGCCCGTTATCATCGCAAATCTTCACCCAAGAAAAAGCACGAAAACTTCCGCAATTTGTTAAGTAAAAATCAGCGGCAAATAGTTTGTCAATTAAGTGCAATTTTAAGATTAGCAGTAGCCTTAGATAGACGACAAATTGGCGCAATATCTCAAGCTAGGTGTAAATATTATCCTGATGTGCAAGAAGTACACCTGTCAATTTTTCCCTCTCATCCTAATGATGACTGCTCCTTAGAAATGTGGAATTTAGATTACAAAAAAGGAGTGTTTGAAGCAGAACTTGGTGTTAAGTTAATTGCCACTTTGGAAACTAATAAATTCGCAGTTAACTAATACTATTGATGTGACCAGGCTAAGAGGATGTCTGAGAAGTCTGATTGTTAACATCGGAATCTCAAAAACCTAACCCCCCTGCCCCCCTTCCCTACGAGTGAATGGGGGTTTCAAAGCCTCTCTCCGTTGCGGGGAGAGGTTTGGAGAGGGGTTTTTAGTTTCCTTATCGACTTTTAAAACAACCTCTAAGAAACAATTGATGCCGTAACACAACGGCAATCAAGCGGGAGGAAAATCCACGCCGCTGTTTACCTCCCCTATTCCCTATTTTCTGGCTCTACATTTAAGTAAATTGATTTACATTATTAATAATAAATCTGTATCAAATGATTCTAATTTAAGTTTCGTTAAGAGTTAAGATGGCAAAATTACGTTAAATTGTGATTAAATCTACAAAAAATTGTCACAACAATTAATTCATCCGGTTTTTCCAGCCTCGGTTTTCCGACTCGACAATGGTTTAACGTTTATTCATCAAGAGATTCCGACTACCCCTGTAGTTGTGGCAGATGTATGGGTGCGTGCTGGAGCAGCCAGAGAGCCAGAACCGTGGTTTGGGATGGCTCATTTTTTAGAACACATGATTTTTAAAGGAACAGCAACCTTACCCCCAGGAGCATTTGATCACAAAATTGAGAACCGTGGTGGTGTGAGTAATGCAGCGACTAGTCACGACTATGCCCATTACTGCGTGACAACTGCTGCAACTTATTTAGAAGATACTTTGCCTTATTTAGCAGAACTACTAGTGAATGCGGCAATTCCGGAGGATGAATTCTGGCGCGAACGGGATGTAGTGCTAGAAGAAATTCGCTCTTGCCATGATGATCCCGACTGGCTAGGATTTCAGTCTTTGATCAAAAATGTTTATCAGCACCATCCTTATGGGCGTTCGGTGCTAGGTACAGAGATGGAACTCATGCAGCACTCACCCGATGATATGCGCTGTTTTCATCGCGCTCACTACCAACCAGAAAACATGACAGTGGTAGTTGTCGGCGGAATTGAGCAAGAAATAGCCTGGGAATTAGTAAATAAATCGTTTACTAAATTTGCTGAACCTGTTGATTGTCCCCAATCAATTAAAGTAACACAACCAGCGATCAACGGTATACACCGTCAAGAACTGTGCTTACCACGCACCGAGCAAGCGCGGTTACTGATGGCTTGGACTGCACCAGGAGTTGAACAACTCCGCACTTGTTATGGCTTAGATGTGTTATCTGTATTCTTAACAGAAGGACGGACTTCCCGCTTAGTACGTGATTTACGAGAAGAAAAGCAATTAGTACAAGGAGTTTGTAGTAATTTTTCTCTACAAAGAGAATCAAGTTTATTTACCATCACTGCTTGGTTAGAGCCAGAAAACTTAGAGAAGGTTGAGTACTTAATTCGCACTCATTTGGATGATTTGCACACCGAAGGCATTAGTGAACAAGAACTAGCTCGAATGCGTAGACTGCTATGTAATGAGTATGCCTTTTCGACTGAAACACCAAATCAACTCACAGGACTATATGGTTACTACAACACCATCGCTCAAGCCGAAGTGGCGATAACTTATCCGCAGCAAATTCAGTCATTTACTACGCAAGAACTGCAACAATTAACTAAACAGTATCTTTCACCGCAGAATTATGCGGTTACTATCCTGAAACCATGTTAGTCCATCTTAAAGAAGAGGCAGGGGAGCAGGGCGCAAATGACCAATGACAAATGACAAATGACCAATGACTCCAACTGTAAAACCTTCTCTTTCTCACTCTCTCATTCATCGCACTGTACTCAACAACGGCATTGTAGTGTTGGTGGCAGAAAATCCAGCTGCGGATATTATTGCAGGGCGAATTTTTCTGCGTGCTGGTAGTTGTTACGAACAACCAGAGCAAGCGGGGTTAGCACATTTACTTTCTACTGTGATGACAAAAGGATGTGATGGACTGTCGAGCTTGGAAATTGCCGAACAAGTAGAATCTGTAGGCGCAAGTTTGAGTGCAGATACCTCCACAGATTATTTCTTGTTGTCATTGAAAACAGTCACCTCAGACTTTCCTGAGATATTTGCACTGACTGGGCGAATTATGCGATCGCCCACCTTTCCCGAAGAACAGGTAGAATTAGAACGGCGTTTAGCACTACAAGATATTCGCTCTCAAAAAGAGCAGCCTTTTACTCTTGCCTTCGAGCAAATGCGGCAAGCAATATACCAAAACCATCCCTACGCTATGTCATTGCTAGGAGATGAAACCACAATGAGCCGCATTACGCGCCAAGACTTGTTGCAATATCACCAAACTCATTTTCGTCCAGACAATTTGGTAGTGAGTATTGCCGGACGAATTACCTTAACAGAAGCAGTAGCATTGGTAGAGCAAGTTTTTGGTGACTGGCAAGTACCTGCACAACCACTAGCTATCCTGAATTTGCCAGAAATTCAAGTTAACCCGCAACACCTACTCAAGCCGTTACAAACACAACAATCAATTGTGATGTTGGGTTATTTAGGTGTAGCAGTCAGTTCTCCAGACTACGCCCCGCTGAAACTGCTTTCTACGTACTTAGGCAATGGCTTATCGAGTCGTTTATTTGTAGAATTGCGAGAAAAGCGCGGCTTGGCTTACGAAGTCTCAGCCTTTTACCCAACGAGGTTATATCCTGGTTCCTTTGTAGTTTACATGGGTACAGCCCCAGAAAATACCACCATTGCCGTAGAAGGACTGCGGACAGAGGTAGATTTACTTCATACTACAGAAGTATCAGCCAATGCATTCCAAGCTGCCAAAAATAAAATTCTCGGACAGTATGCTTTAGGTAAACAAACTAACGGGCAAATTGCACAGATTTACGGCTGGTATGAAATCTTAGGCTTGGGTATTGATTTTGACAGTCAATTTCAAGAACTAATCGCTGCTGTGAGTGTTGCGGATGCCAAAGCAGCCGCTACTCGATATTTACAAGCACCTTACTTATCTTTAGTTGGGCAAGAAGACGCAATTAATTGTGCATTGGGCTAAAGTATCTGTGCTGAATATGTTGCGATCGCTTGAGGATATGTTATCTTATGCAGGCGATCGCTTAAACTATCTTCCTGCTTCCGAAATATTTTTTCAACTACCTTATCTAACTTAAGTACTAAGCTAACTGGTTATTAATACAAAATAATGCATTGATATTTTAAGCATAAAGTATAAGTCGGACACTATAAATATCTCAATTTAATTCAGCCGTCAGCCAGAGGATTTCTTTCACAATAATTTTTACCTTAGGCATATAAATAGATGTCCTCAATAATTTCTCAGCTATGCCTCTCTATAAACTCGAAGAATTTGACCCCCAATACCGAGAAACATTTGGCGGCGATGATGTTAAAGGTTTGGATCTCTATACTGAGGGAGGAATAAAAATTGGTTCAGTCAGCGATGCTTTAGTTGACCAAAATGGACGTTTTCGCTATCTAGTCATTGATACAGGCTTTGATACCCTCGGTAAGAGAATATTATTACCGATTGGTCTTTCACGCGTCAACTATCCAGAACAACGTGTATATGTCGATGGACTTAGTAAGCAACAAGTAGAAATGTTACCTGAGTACCACGAAAGCTATGTAGTTGATGAAGACTATGAAGAAAAAGTCCGCAGTGTATTTCGTCCAGCAAACAGCGATTTAATTTACGATCGCAATACATACAGTTATCAAAAAGAACCTAATTTATACGATTTAAATGATCAATATCATCAAACTCTCAGACTGTACGAAGAACGGCTGATTGCTAATAAGCATCGTGTTAAAACCGGAGAAGTAGCAGTTGGTAAACATATTGAAACAGAAACTGCACGAGTTTCAGTCCCCATTCAAAAAGAGCGTGTTGTGATTGAGCGAGTTCCAGCCGCAGAAACAGGAACAGCTGTTGAGCCTAACGAACTTCAATTCCAAGAAGGTGAAGTAGCACGCATAGAAGTATACGAAGAAACACCCGAAATTCGTAAAGAAGCCTTTGTCCGCGAAGAAGTACGAGTGAAAAAATTAGTAGAGCGAGATACAGTAGAAGCAGAAGAAACAATTCGTCGAGAAGAATTGGATATTAATACTACAGGGGAATTGCGTATAGATGATGCTGCTAGAAATAGCCAAGAAACTATTTAATTAAAAGGGAATAGAGAACAGTGTGGGTGATAGTTGATCTCTATTACCCGCTTTTCCTTTGGAAGTTGAAAAAATGCAGAATATAATTAAATCAAAATTTCAGACTGGTAAATCACCGTATATACTCCTTACAAACAAGCAAGATACATCCACCAATCACACCACATATTTATAGCAAAGTGTTGAGTGCTGAATAGAAACTCAGTATTATAAAAGGTTTCAGCAACAAATATAGTCCTAACCTATGCTTGGACTGCCATAATTCTGAATTCTGGCTCCTAACTCCTGAATTCTTATTATTTAATCATGTTTTTATTAATTCATTCTTAACCTTAGAATTTACGTAGGCATAAAAAACTATCACTTTTGATAATATTCATTTGCAGCAATTCACTCGATAGAAAGATGCATATTGATGAATAAATTTTTACATTAATAATCGAAAGTTGTTATAGAAGTTCAGAGGAAAAATATAATGGGTCTTTACAAATTAAATGAATTTGATCCTAACTATCGTGATACTTTTGAAGGTAACGATGTTAAAGGTTTGGGCGTATATACAGAAGGAACCGATGAAAAGATTGGTACTGTCAACGATGTTTTGGTAGACGACGAAGGACATTTTCGCTATTTAGTTGTTGACTTAGGATTCTGGATTTTTGGTAAAAAAGTATTATTGCCAGTAGGTCGTAGCCGCATTGATTACGGTCGCGATCGCGTCTATGCTGTTAGTATGACCAGAGAACAAGCAGAAGACCTACCAGAATTTGATGAACGCCAAGTTGATTACGATTATGAAGAACGGGTACGTGGCGTTTATCGCAATCCAAAATATAGCACCACCGCTGTAGACACAAGCACACCTCTAGAAACTGGTGCAACTTTGGATACAGGTTATATAGCAACACCAACCACACCAGTTACCACACCGACTTTCACCCGCGACACTTATAATTATGACCAAGAGCCTTCTTTGTTTGGTTTAAATGAGCAAAATCATCAAACCTTAAGACTATATGAAGAACGGCTAATTGCAAATAAGAGACGGCAAAAAACTGGTGAAGTAGCTGTTGGTAAGCATATAGAAACCGAAACTGCAAGAGTTGCAGTACCAGTAGAAAAAGAACATGTCGTAATTGAACGTATAACCCCAGATGATGCTGGTAGAGCTGTTGCTCCTGGTGAAGCTGACTTCCGTGAAGGTGAAGTTGCGCGTGTAGAAATCCACGAAGAAACTGCTGACATTCGCAAAGAAGCATTTGTACGCGAAGAAGTCAGAGTTAGAAAAGTAGTAGAACAAGATACTGTTGAGGCTCAAGAAACCATACGTCGGGAAGAGTTAGACGTAAATTCTCCTGGTTTACCAATTGAAGAACGCTAATTAATCACAGCAGACTGAATTCAGAATGTAAATAGGCTCGCTACCTAGCTTCGAAACCTAAATGCTGTGATTCGACAACTTGAAATCTGCTGTAACAAAATAATTAGTGATTAGTAAATAACTACTCGCTAATTAGACAAAGTACAGGTGAGGCTTGTTTATCAGCTTTACCTGTACTGTTAATTATCAAATTAGGGTGATGAATAGCCAACCAATGATAAATAATATTCAACAAGTCAATCAGAAACCTAGTATTTACAACTTGTTAGCAACTTTAAAAATTAAGGTTGTAGGTTTTGATGTTATAGATAATCAAGGACAAGTGGTTGGCAAAGTAAAAGATTTAATTTTAGACAATAAACGTCGATTAAATTTAGTCATATCCCAACAAGTAAATCAAATCCAAGAAAGAGAACAACCAGTATTTAAAGAAAGACTAGCTTTGTTGTGGAGCCAAAAAATTCAAAGAATAGATACTATTAGTAAAACTATTTTTTTAAACATCGACGCATCTGCCATTGAATATATACCAGAAAATTTAAAAAATCAAATAATTGGTTATCAAGTAATGTCTGATAATTCTACTGAGCAAATAGCCCAGTCTGAAATAGAGAATAGTAGTATGGAACCAGCTAATTTAGAAGAATTTTCTGAAGAAACTATTGTTCGTTTACTAGAAGAACAGTTAGTAGTTGATACCAGCATACATAAAATTGGCGAAGTAATTGTTCGCAAAGAAATTGAAACTCGGATGGTACAAGTTCCTGTTCGGCGTGAGAAATTAATTGTGGAACAAGTTAGTCCACAACACAAGCAACTAGCAGAAATTGACTTATCATTACAGGAAATTTCTGAAATTGCATTAATTGAAAATGACGGTGCAGCACTTAGCAATTTCGCTGGTGATTTAACTGTGAGTGCCGAATTTAGTTCACCTAAAATAGCCAGCTTACTTTTAAATGCGATCGCTCTTGAAAAAAATCATGGATGCCAGCGAGTGCGCGTATCTATTTTATGCGAAGACGAATCACACAAACAAAAATATCAAGAATGGTTTCACCGCTGTTCTAAGGGTCAGCAACCTAAATCTGTGTAATAAGTTTCTAGCAGATGAATAATAGTAGGGTGAAAATTTCTCACCCTACTTTTTTGTAGTTTTCTTCCCATTAATAAAGCTCCTAAGAACTTTCTTGAGGAGCTTGCTGAGTGTGAAACAGTAAATGATTAAAATTTATCTTGGCAAATTTGTCTTCACATCTTCCCAAAGATAGGGTTTATTTTCAGCTAATTTTTTGAGAACAAAATAAATATAAATTTAGATTTGTAAAAAACAGCACTACCTCTAGAGTTTTTTCTAGTCCACTTACAAAATCTTTCTCTAGTCAGAGGAGAAAAATTGTTCAAAGGATAGAAGAAAAACTAGTTAAGCAAATATAACATAAAAATATAAATCAATTGGTTTTACTGTTGTATTTGGAAATTAAATTTAATTGGTTCGGCATAAACCTATTACTTTGTAGTGCAGTAACAGATTATTTATTCTAAAAAAAGGAGATATTTGATTGTGAATTATAAAAGTGTTATTTATACTAGTTGGATTCAAAAGCTTTGGCAGACTAAAGCTGCGATCGCTATAGCATTAATGGCAATAGTACTTCCTGCATGTGGTTATAACGAACCACAGGCGATAACTCCTGCAACGCTACAACAACAACGCAACCAAGTAAGTCGAGAAGTAGTCGATAACGAAGTTGAAGAAGTAACAGACAAAACAGATGAACTCATCGGTAAAAGTGTCACAATTAGAACTCAACCGATTAGATTAATTGGCCCTACAAGCTTTACAGTTAACGATAAAGAACTATTTGATAATCAAAATATTCTCGTCATTAACGCCACAGGTCAGCCTTTTACATTACCCAGTACCAATAACATCCCCATTCAAATCACTGGGCAAGTTCGCAGATTTGACTTAGCACAAATCAATCAAGATTATAAATTAGATTTGCAGTCCGAGTATTACAGAGATCATGAAGATCAACCTGTGATTGTTGCCAAGTCATTAGCTTTATCTCCTAACCCAGGTGAACTGACTACCAATCCCAGCACATACTATGGTAAAAGGCTAACAGTCACAGGCGAAGTCGAAGACATTAATAGTCCAGTGGCATACACCCTAGATGAAGACAAGTTGTTAGGTGGAGAAGATTTACTTGTATTGCATACAAAGCCACAAGCAAAAGTTAAGCCAGGAGAAAAAATAGCGGTTTCAGGTGTCCTACGTCCTTTAATCATCGCCGACTTAGAGCGAGATTATGACTTGAGTTGGGATGTAAATGTGCGGAAGCAGCTACAAGCAAAGTATCGTAATAAACCTGTACTAGTAGTTACGAATAATGCTCCTTAAACTTATTACCCAAGGCTTGCAGAGGAAATAATTTATAGGACTTACGCACACTCTACGAATTCTTGGCGCTAACGAGCATCTGGCAAAGTGGCGTTAGCGACGAAGGAGCGTCAGGGCGATTCGATAAATTAAGCTTTGTGGCAATTTTTGCGTAAGTCCTGTATTTAAAGCAGTCTGCGTTGCTCGCCCCACTTCCTTAGCCTGAAAGCCAAAAGCAACATGAGAACTCCAAAGACAATCGCATAAGCAGCCATTATCCATAAAATTGCTAATGATCCAGCTACAGGCCAGATAATCAGTAAGAGTCCGAAAATTAGAGATGCAATGCCAGCTGCTATTAGCAACCATTCATTTTCAATTTCTTGGCGCAGATGATTAGCTGCAATAATCTCAAAAATACCAGTGATAATTGCCCAAGCGGCTATTAAATAAAGCAATACTAATGCAGTGATAGCCGGCCAAATAAATGCCATAACTCCGACCGCAACCCCAATTGCTCCTTCAATGACCAACAACCACCCGTGGATATTGGTTAGATGATCTTTAAATCCAGCGATCGCTAATAAAATACCACCACCTAGCGCAAAGGTAGCAAAGAAAAATACTAATACTGTTAAGGTAATCTCTGGCCAAAATAGTGCGGCTAAACCAAATATGATGGCCAGTATTCCTCGCAATGCGAGTGTCCACCAATTTCTTGCTAAACGCTTTCCTATCCTTAAATGCTCAAGATTTTGTTTCATAGCTTGAGTAAGTATTTAGTCATTTGTCAATAGTCCACAGTCAAAAGTTATTTTCCCCTGCGGTCTTAATAATTAAAGCGCGGAGGGAAAAGTTTCTGGTGGTTCACCCATTTTCCAATGAGGGGTACGGTCTAGAGGTTGAACGCCCCTAGTATCATCAATGTGGATGACGGCATCAAATTGCTCAGGAAGACAAGCATCAAAATAATGGCTAATGCGCTCGGTTTCTGAACGGTAAATTACACCAATTGCCCTTTCTAAACGTGGTTCTCTAAGAGCCTCAATAGCAGGATTATCGCCTCTGAGAATTAGTAAAAACTGCGGTATTCCAGTCTGATGAAATATTGCTTCGTAACTTTCTGGTAAAGCAGCGCGAACTTGCTTGAGTTCGGTGCTTCCTCCCCAATGAGAAGCAGCGGTAACTGTACCTGTGTATGTACTAAACCCAACTAACACAGCATCATTTCCATAACGTTCGCGCACTAATTGACCAACATTGAGTTCACCCATTCTTTTCATCTCAGTTGCTCTGGCATCGCCTAAGTGAGAGTTGTGTTCCCAAACAACCACTTTGGTTTTTTGTCCTTGCTGATCAAAATGGGCAACTAGTTGGTCTAGGGTTTCTGCCATATGGCGATCGCGTAAATTCCAAGATGAGACCCGTTCTTGAAACATTGAGCGGTAATACATCTCAGCATAAAAATTTCTAACTCCTGTTCCATCTGACTAATGGTGAATGGTGCAAGATGGATTAATCCCTCTATGGGAAGACGTAGCCGTGAAACTTGAAGCATGGTCTTGCGATTTTTACCTCAGTTGTGACATACTCAAAAAAATAAATACGGTAAATCTATCGAGTTAGTGATGTTTTATTCGTAAACTCTAAAAGTTTGGTGGGTTGGCAAGTGCTTGACCCCCGTTGCTAACCGTACAGCCAGGAATAAACAATGCTAAAAGACGCGCAAGGACTTGAAGTTACAACAGATTCACCAGCAGCGATCGCAGCCATCAACCAGTTTATAGAACAATCCCTAAGTTATGGCAAAGATGCTGAAGCTGAGATTCTCAAAGCTGTGAAAGCAGATCCAGGCTGTGCAATGGTTTATGCCTATATAGCGGCCTATTACCTGACTCAAGAAAATGCTCTGGCGTGGAAGCAAGCTAGACCTTATCTGCAAGCGGCTCAATGCCATTTAGTCGGGATCACAAAACGAGAACGATTGTACATCCAGGCGATCGCAACTTGGGCGCTGGGGGCAATTGATCAAGCGATCGCCTTACATGAAGAATTAGCCTCAAGTTACCCTCGTGATCTAATTTCTGTGCAGCAGGGGCAATATCACTATTTCTATTTAGGCAACAAAGAAAGACTACTCAAAATTGCCCAACAGGTTCTACCCGCTAATCCAGACAATCATTATCTATACGGTATGGTGGCATTTGGGTTAGAACAATGCCATCAACTAGAAAAAGCAGAAGCAATGGGTCGAAAAGCAACAGCCATGAATCGCCGTGACCCTTGGGCGCATCATGCAGTTGCCCATGTTATGGAAACGCAAGGCAGAGTAGACGAGGGCATCGCTTGGATGGAGAGCCTAGCTGATACCTGGGAAAACTGCAACTCTATGCTATACACACATAATTGGTGGCATGTGGCGCTTTATAACCTAGAGCGAGGCGATATGCAAAAGGTATTAGCTCTGTACGATACTCATGTGTGGGGTCAGGCGAGAAAAGAGTCTCCTAAAGACCAGGTAGGAGCGATCGCATTGTTATTAAGGCTAGAGTTGCGCGGTGTCAATGTCGGTAGTCGTTGGCAAGATTTAAGTACTTATCTTTTTCCACGTATTGACGAACATGCTTTGCCCTTTCAAGATTTGCACTATATCTATGCCTTAGCCAGAGCCAGACAATTTGACTGGGTAAACGAAATGTATGTAAGTATGCAAAAATATGCTCTGAGCATTAATCCATACTTGCGTCAGAATTGGTTAGAAGTGGCAATTCCGACTGCCAGAGGTATGGTTGCTCATGCGAAAGGTGACTATTCAATAGCTAAAACTGAATTAAAAATAGTATTGCCACTGTTGCATCGGATAGGTGGTAGTCATGCTCAACGAGTCTTATTTGAGCAGGTATATCGAGACGCTGTTGGGCGTAGTGAAAAACAAAGTCAGATTTATGCAATTGCAACTGCAACACAAAAGGTGACTACTTTCATCACAACTCGAAGGCAGCAGGCATCCTAAATGACCGAAAATAGTTGAGTGCTATTTCAACATTGAGGAGTAGATTGATCATGATTCGTTTGCTAACAGCGGTTACACAGCGACATCTGTTGAATATAGCTTTTGTAATATTTATTACCATATCTAGTAGTTTCATCCTACCTGCTGCTACTTGGGCTGACGCTTCTAGCTTGGGAATTAATCATGGTCATCTAATATCATGTCCGGGTAATTAGTTATAATTCCCGAATCTATGCAGAGAACCCAAAAACCCCTCCCCTCTGCTCCCCTGCTCCTCTGCTCCTCTGCACCTGAAGCTGCCTTAATGATCAGTCTTTCACCGGACACGATATAACTTCTTGTCCGAGTTCGCCAAACTGTGTTCTCAGTCAAGATGCTGATGCCAAACACGCCATTGATCCGATTACTTATCATGTAGACCGTGATACAGCGCGAAAAACCCTACTCAAAGTTCTCACGGTTGTTCCCCGAACAGAAGTGATAGAACAGACAAATAATTATATTCATACTCTGTCTAGAAGCCGTATCTTCAAATTTGTTGATGATGTGGAATTTTATTTTCCTCCCAATGAGTCAGTAATTCATCTGCGTTCAGCATCTCGTGTAGGACAATCAGATCTTGGTGTTAATCGCAGGCGTTTGGAGCAAATTCGTTTGGCGCTGCGCGATTTAAACATTTAATTTGAGCGCCACTTTGCTAAATTAGCCTATGACTTCATATCCTGCATGAATCGCAGTATTGTAGATTGTAGCGATCGCCTCATACTCTGACCAATCTACAGCAGCAAAGCGCTTCACACCGACTTTTTTCATTGCGGCTTGGAGTTCTGTATCTGGTTGAAGTAGCGCTGCTTGAATCTGCTGAATCAGTAATTTATCTAGATGTTGTGCAGCTACTAAAGGTGGCATCGGACATGGGCCAATGACTTCTACTACTCGCAGATGCTTAGATAAGTCGGGAAAATCTCGTAGTTCTTGTTCCAAAACGACACTATCAATACCTGCACAATCTGCCAGTCCCTCTACTACCCAACGTATTGAACGCTGGTGAAATCCTGATTGGATTGTCTGAGCAAAAAAGTTTTTCGGGTGTTGACCTTGTACTAACCGATGTCGCAGCAGATTATAGCCACTGTTAGAGCCACGGTCGTTGTAACACAGCGTTTTACCAGCCAAGTCTGCAAAACTAAACAGTTGACTGTCTGCATTGACAATCACATCCGTAAAGTAAATTGGACGGTTTTGATAACGTGGCGCTTCCATGACTGGAGCAACTACAGGTTGTAACTGATTTGCTGCTACTTGACTATATCTAACCAAAGGTAATCCACAAATAAATGCTAGGTCTAGTTGGTTTGTTAATAGTATTGGGTCTTCCAGTGGGTCATGTTTACTTGCTTGCAGTTGGGTTTCGACTTTCAAAACACGACCTAGATAAGCCACAATTGCTTCGTAAAACCAGAACCAATTAGGAGCCAAGTAAGATATAACCCGCAGCTTTGTTAGTTCAGTCACTTGCTACTCTCCAAATCTAATTCATCTTGCGGTGTTGGAACTATCAATAGCTTGCGGTAAGACCAATGAATACTAAGGAAAATTAAACTCATCAAGGTCAAAAACATGATGCTGAAAATTATTCCATAGCCTTTAGTGTGCCACCACAATCGCCGCAGAAATGCTGTACCCAGTCGCACAGGAAGCCATAAGACTTGATTAACGCTCTGAGAATTGTCCATGCTGATAGTTAAGGATACTGCTGTGTTCTGCGGCGCAATTGTCATTTCGATTACTCCTGGAGGCTAACTCTGAATTAAATAAATACGGTAATTCGATAGATTTAGTGATGTATGTTAAATATCGCATAGCTTGAGGCAACAGGCAAGTTTCTAAAAAACTGTTAAAAGGCAGAGGAATTTTTGTCTCTGCTCCCTGCCCTCTGCTCCGTTTCCTCTCTATGATGTGTCACGCTGGTAGTGAAGATTTTCATGCCTTGTTTCAAGTCCCAGTGAGAATGTCTAATCAAGTTTGGTTATCACAGTTGCGAAAAAACAGAGCGATCGCCGTCATCCGTGCGTCAAGAATAGAATTAGGAGAACAGATGGCAATGGCGGTAGCATCTGGAGGAATGCAGCTAATAGAAATTACTTGGAATAGCGATCGCGCCGCCGAATTGATCGCTAAATTACGAATGAAATTACCAGATTGTCTGATTGGTACAGGTACACTGTTCAACGTGCAGCAGCTACAAGATGCGATCGCCTGCGGAGCGCAATTCTTATTTTCACCCCACATTGATGGTGCAATGATTGCAGCAGCCGTGGCAAAAGAGGTTCCAATTATTCCAGGGGCGCTGACTCCTACAGAAATTGTCACAGCTTGGCATCAAGGTGCTAGTTGCGTGAAAGTTTTTCCTGTGCAAGCCGTGGGAGGAGCCAGTTATATCAAAAGTTTACAAGGCCCATTGGGACATATCCCTTTAATTCCTACAGGTGGGGTGACTTTGGAAAATGCCCAAGAATTTATCCAAGCTGGGGCTGTGGCTGTTGGTTTGAGTAGTGAATTGTTTCCGAAAAAGCTGGTGATTGCGGAAAATTGGCAAGCGATCGCTCAATATGCAAGTAACTTAATTCAGCATTTAGCGTAGCAAAATACACACCTACTGAATTTTTAGGCTACAAAGTAAAAAGGTGAGTCCAGCACTGCGGGAGGGTTTCCCTCCGCAGGTGACTGGCGATCTTCGTCAGCGTTAGCGACGCAGGCGCGTCACCCGAAGGGAAAAAATTCCCTAGACTCCATCGTTAGAGTGCATACATCATGAAAAGTCTGATTGATTCTCACCAAGTGCGCCACTTAAAAAAATTGGTTGTAGGTGCAGCAATATCTTTGAGTGTGATTGGAGTTGCCACAAGTACAGTAATGGCTGTTTCCAAAGACGAGACAATTAAACAAACAATCCAAACTCTACAAAAATCAGAGCAGCGTTGGATTCAAGTTAATCTCTCAACACAAAGGCTAACAGCATGGGAAGGGAAAAAACCAGTGTACGCAGTTACTATTTCCACAGGCAAAAAGTCTACTCCGACTCGTAGTGGTAGCTTTAAAATTCAGTCTAAGCATAAATCAGCGCGAATGCGCGGCAGAGACTATGATGTTCCCAACGTTCCTTATACAATGTTTTACCAAGGCAACTACGGTATTCACGGTGCCTACTGGCACAAAAAATTTGGTACACCAGTAAGTCATGGTTGCATAAATGTTGCACCTAACCATGCTAAATGGCTATTCAATTGGGCATCTTTAGGGACACCTGTAATCATTCATAAATAAACAAGCACAACAAGAGCGATCGCCACCTTCAATCTGTGTTTTAGTGAGTAGTTAATAGGACTTACGCACTGTACAAAATAACTATCTTGTGTATCAACGTCAATACGTTGTTTCAGGCTTTGGTCAATCACCCTTGATTGGGTGCGATCGCTAAAATATCATTGAAAAATCTAGCTATAAGCCTTGAAAACTCTACCTGTTATTTTGGCTTTTCTGTCAATGCGTAAGTTCTAGTTAAGACTAAAAATTAAAAAAGATTAAAACTGAGGAATTGACAAATAGCAAATAATGGGCATAGAGTAATCAGAAAAAATAGGCGATCGCATCTTTGCTGGTTTCCCCGGCACATCCTCCTAAATATTCCCCTCGATACATGACATTCTGTTCATGAGACAAAAATAAATTATAAAACCATACTGTACATCATCTGTGCTGTTCTGCGGCGCTGCGTTCTCGTGCCAAGCTATCAATAGCATCACCCAAGGCAGTGGTGAGGCTTTTGCGTGTTTGGGCGTGGCTTTCTTGTTCAATTTTCAATGCTTGCAATAAGCGATCGCGTTCTTTAACAGCTGCAATCAGTTTTGTCTGCAATTCTTCGACAGCTTGGATTTGGGTGATTTCTGCTTGGATGGCTGCTGTGGCTTTACCGTCAGCGAGTGTTGCAGCTTCAATACCTTGGAGTTTATGAATATCTGCTTTCAGAGATGCGATCGTTTGTTGGAACATATGCACGTCTGTACGGCGTTGTTCTGCTTCGGTGTTATAAAGTTTACGCCATTTTTCCGCACTTTCCCAAGCTGCTGCTAAATCAAGTCTTTGTTCTGCCAGCTGGCGTTTGAGTGCCTGAATCTCTGCTAACCACTGCTGTGTTAAAGATGTACTTTCACTCATTTTTCTCCTCTTCTTTGCGCCACTCTCCTCAACGGGGGGAACCCCCGCACGGAGGTGGCTGCCTTTGCGTCTTTGCGTGAGCCAAATAAATATTTACCAAAACGGGATAGGTTTGCCTATCCCGTCAACATATCCTAGCGCTTAAACTTTAATACTGAGTTTAAGTTCCACTAGTCCAGGAGTTGATGTACTCAATTTGATCTGCTGTTAAGCTATCGATGCTAATACCAATAGCTTGCAATTTCAACCGAGCAATTTCTTGATCTACCTCGGTGGGGATGGAGTGCAAACCAGGTTGCAGTTTACCTTGATTCTTCACCAGATATTCGCAAGCCAGCGCCTGATTCGCAAAGCTCATATCCATCACCGCGCTAGGATGTCCTTCCGCAGCGGCGAGGTTTACTAAGCGTCCTTCACCCAAAACAATCACTGATTTACCACTCTTGAGTTGATATTGTTCAGTAAAGGGGCGTACTTGCTTAATTTCTTGAGCTTGACTAGCTAAGTATTTCAGGTCAAGTTCGATATCAAAGTGACCAGAGTTACAAACGATCGCACCGTCTTTCATAACATCGAAATGCTCAGCGCGAATGACATGCTTGTTACCAGTCACGGTAATAAACAAATCACCTTGGGGTGCAGCTTCAGCCATCGGCAGGACGCGAAAACCATCCATCACAGCTTCAATCGCTTTGATGGGGTCAATTTCGGTGACAATCACGTTTGCACCCAAACCACGGGCGCGGAGTGCTGTACCTTTACCGCACCAGCCATAACCAGCGACGACAATGGTTTTACCAGCTAAGAGAATATTTGTGGCACGGATAATGCCATCTAAGGTGGATTGTCCTGTACCGTAGCGATTATCAAAGAAGTGTTTGGTGTCTGCGTCGTTAACGTTCACAGCGGGGAAGGTGAGAACGCCATCTCTAAACATAGCGCGTAACCGGACAATTCCCGTTGTGGTTTCTTCTGTGGTGCCAATTAAATCAGCAATTTGATGTTGGCGTTGCTGAACGAGAGTGGCAACCACATCACTACCATCATCAATAATGATGTTAGGACGGTGATCTAAAGCTATTTGGACGTGGCGGTTATATGTTTCGTTATCTTCGCCTTTGATTGCAAAGACGGGAATTTCATGATCAACAACGAGACTAGCAGCTACATCATCTTGAGTTGATAAAGGGTTACTTGCAATTAATAATGCATCTGCACCACCAGCTTTGAGCGCAATAGCTAGATGTGCTGTTTCGGTGGTGACGTGGGCGCAAGCCACAAGGCGAAGCCCAGCAAAAGGTTTTTCTTCGGCAAAGCGATCGCGGATTTGCCGTAAAACTGGCATTTCCCGTCCAGCCCATTCAATGCGCTGTCTTCCCAAGGGAGCGAGGGCGAGGTCTTTAACCTCGTGCTTTAATCGGGGAGAAGTTGCGGTCATAAGTTCCTCAAAAACGTAAAAAATGTACGTAAAACTTACGTACTTTACTAGTTTATTCTACGACTAGTAGTTTTTGGCGGTAATTACCAAGGAGCTAGTCGATAGTTCTGTGGACTAGCTTGACGTTTGCATAGCAGAATGTCAACAGTAAGGGAATGCTTACTTAGTTTGGATTGAGAATTGGAGGGCGATCACCGAAAATTGACATACAGAGATACGGTTTAGTTAGTTTAATTTATTGCCTGTCTAACCAAGCCTGTAAATCAGCCAAACTAGTAAAATCTAACAATGCCTCGCTCAAATCTTCCAAAACAGGCAAAGGCAAAGCAGCAATTAAGGAGCGCATTTCTCCAGACAGTTCTCCAAACCGCTTAGTTAGCTGTCGGATAATCAGATTAATTGTTGCTTCCTCACGTCCTTCTTCTTTAATTTTTCGGTAAACTCTCGTTTCTTTGAGTGTAATTCCTAACATAGACTCAACATCTCTTCTGCTTAATTGTTCAAACTTGTACACCATAATCGTGAGAATCATCTCTATTATGGCGTGACTCGCTGGCTCAGTTGCTTCTTGACAAGTTCTGGTTAACAAATACCTAGCTTCTTCTGGTGCTTGGTTTTCCTCTACAGTTGTCAGTACCATCAGCGCTACCCATATCGGCAATTGACGAATGTTTCCTAATTCATCTTGCCAAAGATACTAACGACAGGCTCGACAAGATTGTATCCGAGTTGGATGACGAAGCTTAGGGATTTACTGCAAATAAATGGTTTAATTTATTTTTTGTGAGAGTATAATCACATATTCTTCTAAGTTATCCCCAAAAGTTGATGAATCAATTTGTCACCTATCTAAAGAGTTAAACAACATAAATGTCATAATTTTCAACATTTAAGCAGAAAACTCAACTTTAGATAGGTACATTTACCAAAGTCAATTTTGGAGCATGGCTAAGGAAGTAATCAAAAATAGATTTTCCTCAAGGAGGTGTTGGAGTGCGTTTGCATTTTTTGGCGATTTTTGGTTCAATCACGGTCTCTGTTGTGTCTGTACCATCAGTGACAGCCCAGATTCCGTTTTTACCACTGTTGCAAACTCCCAGCAGTCCCAGTAATGAATCTGATAATAGAACTGTTTCTGGCTGGATTTATCTAGATGGTCGGCGTTTATTTCAGATAAGCGCAACGAAAACTAACTTGCCAGAGCGTTTACAGAACATTCAACGAAATTTGAATCAAATTAGCCAGAATTACTTTCAATCCTCTGAAAAAGAAGTCAATGTAGAGGTGCGTAAAGTTAACGAAATACCTGTCATTCAGGTGAATGACGAATACTTGATGAGTGTTACTTCTGAAGATGCCAGACTACGACAGGAAGATCAGCTGATATTGGCGAATCAAATAGCCGATGCTTTACAACAAGACTTGCAACGAGCAAAGCAAGAACGGCAAACTCAATATCTGATCAATCAAGGTAAAATTGCTGCTGGCATCGCACTAGTAATGGTGGTCACAAGTTGGGGGGTATATTGTTGGCAGTGCCGTTCTCGAAAAGAACCAGCACACTCAATTCCATCAATATCTTCGACAGCGCAACCAATAACTACTCAACTGAATCAACAGCAACATCGTCATTTTCAAGAAGTTAAGAAACGATTGTTTCAGTTAACGCAAGCAGGGATTTGGGGAGGCGGAAGTTTCACTCTCTTAGGTTTATTTCCTTATACGCGATCGCTTCAAGTAGTAATTCTGACGGCTGCCCAATATCCGTTACGATTAGCTGTTGTTGCGTTAGGGACTTACGTAGCCATCCGTTTCAGCTATGCTTTAATTGATCGCTTCACTTCTACACTCATCAGCAGTGGTGCTTTACTAACTTCAGATACTTCTGAACGTCTGCGTTTGCGAGTTTCGACATTTTCTGGTGTTACTAAAAGTATTGTCACCGTTATCTGGGTAGGAGTTGGTATTTTACTAGCCCTAGTTTCCTTGGGTATCGATATCGTTCCTTTACTAGCAGGTGCAGGTTTAGTTGGTGTTGCTGTATCCTTAGCTTCTCAAAACCTCATTAAAGATGCAATTAACGGCTTCTTGATTATCCTAGAAGACCAATATGCGTTAGGTGATGTAATTAATGTTGGCAATGTTAGTGGCTTAGTTGAAAATCTCAACTTGCGGATGACACAGTTGCGAGATTCTGAAGGACGCTTAATCACAATTCCCAATAGTGAAATAAAAATTGTCGCCAATCTTTCTAGCCGTTGGTCACGCGCCGATTTAACTATTCCTATCGCCTATGAAGCTGATGTTGACCATGCTTTGCAGTTGATTGAAAAAGTAGCTTTAGAAATGGATCAAGATTTGCAATGGAAACATCAAATTATCGAAACGCCCCAAGTTTTGGGTATTGATAATTTTGGCGATCGCGGTTTAATCATCCGTGTTTGGATTAAAACCCAGCCACTCAAACAATGGGATGTCGCACGCGAATATCGCCGCCGCCTCAAAAATACCCTTGACCAAGCAGGAATTAATATCCCTGTACCACAACAAGCAATTTGGGTAAATGATGCACAGCTATTGAATGCACAGATCAATGGTAAAGGTGATGAGTCAATAGTCAATAGTCAGTAGTCAATATCTTGTAGGGTGGGCAAGATTGCCCACCTAAATGAATTGGCAAATGAAACAACCTCTGGGCAATGCAGTACGTTTGTACTATAATAGATGTAGCGTCCACAAATCTTAGTGCAGTGCAACTATGATCAAGCATTACATTCTCAACCTCAATCCAACTGCTAAGCACGAATGGGATCGCTGTATTTTACGTGACCCACTGACGGCAAAACGTCCAGACTTCTCCAGATTAATTGCCGAAGCAGTTGGTGCTGATACAGGAAGTTATTTAATCAGTGTAAATATTGAAGTACAGGTATTAGAACAAGCAGCCGTACCACAAGCCGAACAACTGTCACTTTCTTTTCCAGAAGTATCTGTCCCATCGCCTATGAGAGAAGCGGCGTAGTGAATCACAATACTAGTACAGACGCTGCATTGCAACGTCTGTACATCAACTTTATTAATTTAAAACACAAAATTATTAGAGTCATTCAAAGCATTAGCAGACACATTGCGTAACCTCACCAACTCCACAGGCAAACGTTGACCTGCTGAACCATCCAAATCAACTAAAACTAGAGTTTGGTTTCCTTGAGTCTGGAAGCGTAAGTAACCGCCTGCAACCGCTGTGGCAAAATTCAGGTTGCTCAAATTTAAACTCCGCCAAAGTGCTTGTAGAACTATTTTGTCTGTACCAACGGCAAAGTCTGTAATTGTATCGCCACTATCAACAATACTGGTATAAACAAAGGCATCTACACCACTACCTCCTGTTACTACATCTTTGCCGCGAAAGCCTGTAATGATATCGTTGCCAGCTGTACCTTTGATTTTGTCAGAATATCTTGTGCCGTTAATCACCGATGCTTCATAAGCGCCGATGTCTACACGACCAGCAGAAATACGTTTATAACCTTTACCGCGTTGGTCAAAAGGTATTTTTTCGGTAGTATTGCCATCTTTGTCTAAGTCTGCAATGTCGGCAGGCACATCGGCGTTTCTGCCAGCGTTGATGGCGGGACTGCCATAAATTAAGGCATGGGTTTTGACTGCACCACCGTTGTCGCGCAGGACAGTATCAATGACTTGGGAAATACTGACTTGCAGTTGTTCACTGGCGTTAAAGCCTGTACTACCATCACGGCTGCCTATCAAGTTATAGCGGTTGCTGATGAAGTTACCGACGACATCGGGGTTAACTGCACCAGGGACGTTATTGTTGTTACCAGCGATGATGCTGTTTTTGATTGTGGCTGTTCCTGTTTGTGCGTTGTATATGCCTGCACCTGTGTAAACTTGATTACCTTCCTGGTAATCATAGGTTTTATAATACACTTGGTCGCCAAAGTCATTGTAGTAGTAATCAAGCTCATAAGCGTAGGCAGTGTTGAGGGCGATCGTGCTATTGCTGACGTTTAAAGTTCCCAAGTTGTAAATTCCACCGCCTACGCCGGATGACTGGTTGCCGCTGATGGTGCTGTTAACTACCGTTAGAGTGCCAGTCTCAGAGTTATATATACCAGCACCTCTCGATGTTAAGTTGTTGTTGATGGTGGAGTTAATTACTGTCGCAGTGCCGTAGTTGAGGATGCCTGTTTGTAAGTTTTCATCTATCGTAGAGTTAATTATAGAGACAGTGCCATAATTAACAATAGTACCGTCTGCTTCTAATAAATTATTACGGATAGTGCTGTTAATTATCGTGAGATTGCCAGATGCAGCGTTACGGATGCCGCTGCTGTACTTTGTATCTTCCTGGTAGCCTTGACCGCCAAAATTGCTACTAATAGTGCTGTTGCTCACCGTCACATTGCCGCTGGTATTGAGACCTGCGTCGCCAGAGTATGCAGCATTTCTACTGATGGTGCTGTTATTTATCGCAACAGTGCCACTGACACGGAGACCACCAAAGCCATCGTCGATGTATGCACTGTTTCTATTGATAGTACTGTTGTCTATTGTTACGGTACCACCAGCAGAAAGTCCGCCAAAAGTCTTTCCGCGATTGTTACTAATAGAACTGTTTGTCACACTCAAGGTTCCTGAATGCAACAGTCCACTAACCCAATATGACCGATTACCATTTATGTTGCTGTCGCTGATAATCAGTGTGCCTCCGCTAAGAATGCCCGTTGAAGCACCATTATTCGTAACTACACCATTATTACTAACACTGCTATTTTTGATGGTGAGGCTGCCATTACTGTCAATGCCACCAAATCCGTCGTATGTTATATTGTTATCAACACTGCTGTAGCTCAAAGTTACAGTGCCAGTGTTGTAAATGCCAGTACCATCAGAAACTCCTAGATTATTGTTGATGGTGCTGTTGTTTGCTGTTAATGTGCCTGTGCTGTATATGCCTGCACCTTTACCAGGGCTATTTTCTTCATACTCATACTCAGAGAAGAATTGCCCGTAATAATAGCCGGCAAAGTTAGCGTCGATCGCACTATTGTTTAAGGTGACGATACCATTGTTGTAGATACCACCACCATTACCTGAACCTGCATAATATCCAAAACTTAGATCAACTGTGCTTGAGGAATTACCAGTGACGGTGCTGTTGTTTAGCGTTAAAACTCCAGAGTTCGAGTTATAGATGCCACCACCGTTGTTAATGGTATCTTCTGTTCCACCGGAAAAGTTGTTGCTAACAATGACATTGTTCAGTGTCAATGCACCTGCGTTGTAGATACCGCCACCACCTTTTGTGTCAGTGGCATAGCCATTGGCAATTTTTAAGCCTTCAATTTCAACGGTGATCCCGCTACCAATTTCAAACACGCGAGATGTTGGATTACTTATATATACATATTCAGGTGATTCTGGATAGAAGTTACCGTTAATCGTTAGCAAATCTGAGCCTGTGCCATCAATACTTAGGTTGTCTGTAATGATGAGGCTACTACCGCCAAGGGTGATAGTATCGGCGATGTTGTCGGCAAAGAGTCCTCCTGTAAATCGGATGATGTCTTTTCCGGTTGAGGTATTAGAATCGAAAATTGCTTGGCGTAACGAACCAAGTCCGCTGTTTTTCGTATTGGTGACGTTAAATGTAGCCATTGCTGATTTAGCTCCTATTTTTTTTAGCTGTATAAAATTTTTATAGGGGTTGAAGCTGACAGTATCTATATCAAGTATTTTTTGTACCTCTGGCAGTTATTAAAAATGACAAACTACGACGCTGCTGGCAACAGCGCTGTCAGGTATGCAAAAAATTAACAACAATTTTTGTGGTACGCAATCCAGAGTGGTCTGGAGTAGACTGATTGCATAAGTTGGAGAAAGAGAAAGTGCAGAATATTAAAGCAATAACAATTGCCTTTTACTGTTGGTTTTTACCTCAATCTGCCAAAATTTTCTTTTGCAATAAGTCTAGTATGGCTGTTTAATACATAAGTTTTTAGAACCAAGAGCTATGAAATAACTCTCTAACTCTCAGGATGATTTGGAAAATATACTTAACCTAATTAATTTATCCAAAAATAATTGTAGACAAATATTAGGTGATGATTAAAATTTTACTGGTAACTTATAGAAAATAATATTAAGTAATATTATGCAAGTTGGTTGGGTAGCGATCGCCCACTCTCAGCTACTCAAAAATTTTGGCTAATCTGCGTTAAATCAAGTCTGCAAATACGGTTTTTTGTGGCAGATTTAGTACGTTTTTACTATAATAGATATATCAAGTACAGGTTAAAGAAGCATCTTTTTGGTTTCAAGATGTGACTATCTTTTCGCTACTCCTAGAAGAAGTTTAAAAGCAGAGTAACAGAGGTATTGGGAAATACTTCTTGAGTCTTTTTTGCTGCGTAATCAATTGAGATTTTTAGAGGAAGATTATTTGATGATGCAAATGAGTCATTATCCATCTGCGATCGCTCAGGCTGCTCAACGTGTAAATGAACTAGACTCGCAGTTGATGGCAGTACAGCAACAAATTAACCGCTTTGAGGGGAATGCAGATCGCGCTGCTGCTTTTGAGGTGGATTTGAAAAATGATGCTCAACGCAAGGCGCGGCGGTTTGAAGTGCTATTGCTGAATCACGAATATCAAAAGGCGGTAGACACGCAAATTCAACTGACTGTGGAAAAAGCTAATGCGATCGCTCATTTAGAATATCTACGTAACCAGTTTAGTGTAGCTAAGTTAGAAGCAAGATTAGCGATCGCTCAACAACTTACTGATTATGAATCGCGGGAATTAGTCGGTTTGTAGTCCATAGGTAGAGACTTTGCATTGCAAGGTCTCTACTATGAAGGTGGAGAGCAGTCAAATTGCCCACTGTGTTGGGTGATATAGGTTAGCGTGGAATTTTAGATACTGCTCAACCTACAGCATTTTGCAAAACAATTAGTGACGGGTTTTTTCTCCCATGGAGAGTGATTCTGACTCCTGAATTCTGACTTCTGAATTCTTCTTCAAGCAGCTTGATTATATTCAGCCAAGCTAGAACGCGCATTCAACGACAGCATCACGCGTGAAATACCTGTTACCACAATGCTAGAGCCTAACAATGTGCCTAGTAGCCAAGGTGCATTGCTGGGAAACTGCAACCAAATCAGTGCGCCTAAGAATAGGGTAATAATGCCATTACCTAATACCCATGTCCAGTTTTGTTGTGGACGTAAGCGGAATGCCAAAATTAACTCGAATGTACCTTCTGTGAGCAAAAAGCTACCGAGTAATAGGGTAAGTGTGAGAATACCAGTTCGAGGATAAACCAATAGCATCACACCTGTAGCAATATAAAGTGCGCTTAAGAGAATTTTCCACAGAAAACCTCCTTCGTGGCGAGTATTAGTAGCATAAACGAGCTTGGCAAATCCCGCAGAAATCAGAATTAGCGCCACCCAACTCTCAGCAAATATAGTTGTAACTACAGGTAAGGCGATCGCTACAATCCCTAAAATAATCAAGAGAGCGCCAATTACAATTGAAGTATTAACTTGCTTGTTAATATCGCTAGACTGATTGGTATTAGTAGTAACATCGTTTGTCATACAGAATTTTTCCTGACTCTTGAGTGAACTCTAAGATCAGGTTAAAAATTTTTTCTCAGGCTAGACAGAGCCTTAAGATAGACACATTGGTAATAACTTAATCCTGAGCATCCTCAAAATCTACGACCTCAGTACCACTCAATTTTATTTTCCCTGAACACAACAGTTGAGCAATTTCCTGGTTAATAGTTGCGATATCAAAACGCTGACTAGCAATATTTCTTGCATAATCAGCAATAGTTGCAGTTATTTCTATCTCTTGAAGAGCCGTATTAATTACTTTTGCCAGTTCTTGGGGTTCTCCGGGTGTGATTAAAAAACCATTTACGCCATGTTCGACTAATTCTACAGCACCGCCTGCTTTGGCTGCAACTACAGGTGTGCCACACAACATCGCCTCAACAATGACTCTGCCAAAGGGTTCTGGTGCAGTGGAAGTATGCGTAACTAAATTACAAGCTGCCATTAACTGGGGAATGTCAGAACGAAATCCTAAAAATTTGACGCGATTTTCTAAACCTAGTTTGGCAACTTGTTGGTGTAATGCTTGAACATAATCTTGTTCGCCAAATAAGGCATCACCCACTAAAATTGCTGTTACTTGTGGCGGACATTGTGCTAATGCTGCAATTAAAATATGTTGTCCTTTCCAAGGCGCGAGTCGGCTGAAATGTCCGACAACAAATTTGCCTTGGATGTCTAAATCTTTCTGAGTTTGTTTAATTTCATCCTCAGGAATTTGATAGTTGTTGCTGGCAAAACCGTTATAAACAATTGCTGTTAGTTCTGGCTTGCCGCCTGCTTGCACAAATGCTGTTTGACTTGCTTGAGAATTAGCAATGACTAATGAGGCGAAAAAATTAGCTAAGGTAACAGCAACCCGCAAGTTAGTTTGACTAAAGTGTTCTGAAGAAAGAATATCGTGTAAATGATAAACTAAAGGACGACGTGCTAAAACACTAGCTAGTGCGCCAATAACTAATGCTTTTTGCGTATTAGCATAAATTAAATCGTATTTTTTAGCTAGTTTTACAACTTTAATTAGTAAAGGAAATAATTGTTTGAAGCTGAATAGTGCTTGTAACAAATTACTTTGTTTTTGAACGTTAATTGGTTGTGTTGCTAATACTTCTACAGGAATTTGCTGTTGTTGAAGTAAAGTTTTAAAATCGCCATCAGCAAACAAGGCAACTAAAGCGCGATCGCCATATGGTTTCGCAATATCCATTAAACAAAGTTCTGCCCCACCAGGTTTACCACTTTGGTCTAAAAATAGAATTTTCATAAAATATTTAAAGTCTTGAAAATTTAGATTTTAAGCTAAGAGAACATTCCGCACTTGTTGAGCTATTAATGTCCAGTCATAGTGAGTAACAGCATACTGACGACAGGCTTGACGGGAAGGAATTTGGAGTTCTCCCAAAAGGATATTTTCTAATTTTTCGGCAATTGCTGAAACTTCAGTTGAATGAGTGATTAAATCTGGTGAAAATGGAGTTAAAATTTCTGGCATTCCTCCAACTGGAGTACATAAAACAGGTGTACCACAAGCTAAAGATTCAACAATTGCTAAACCAAAACCTTCAAAAGATTGGCTAGGCATGACAGTTAAATCAGCGGCTTGGTAAGCTATAGGTAATTGCTCATCGGGTAGAAAACCTAAAAATTTAACTGTGTCTTCTAATCCTAATTCTTTAGCTTGCTGTTGTAGTAAATCTTGCATATGACCACGACCAGCAATTGCTAACCAAACATGATTAATTTTGGGTTTAATGATTGCCAAAGCTTGCAATAACTTGTCAATCCCCATGCGATAAACTAAGCGGCGAGAAGTAAATAATATCCGACGATTATCTGGCCAGCCTAGTTGCTGTCGTGCCTCTTGCTGTGATAAGTTTGGCTGAAACCGATGAATATTCACTCCACCAGGAATAATGTGAATTTTCTCCCAAGGTACTTGATATTGCTGATGTAAAATATTGCCAAATGCTTTGCTAAGAACAATAAAGCGATCGCAGCGATTATAAGTGTTTTTTTCTATTAACCAACGCTTGACAATAATACTGAATTTATTAGTAACTATTTCTTGCTCACTTTCTGATACCCACGGGCCATGAAAGTTAAAAGTAATAGGTATATTCTGAGGTAAAATATCCATAATCGGAAAGCTATATAATGCAAAATGCAAATTAATAGCATCAGGTTTTCTGATTCGGCTTTTCTGGAAATTAGTGCGAATAGTCCAAAGTCGTTGCCAAATTACAGTATCGGGAGAAGCTAGGTTAGTTAACTTAATTGGTGAATTTAAGTCAGCCTCTGGTAAACCAACTCCACATAATTCTATTTGGTCTTGACGGGCTGCTAATTGATGAGTTAGTTCATAAATATATCTTTCTAATCCTCCGGGTGTTTTAGGAAACCAACCTAAACCTAGTGTAAGTATAGATGCCGATTTAGTATGAAAGTTTTCATTTTTACATTCCACTTCCTTCTCTCCTATGATTTATTGAGTGTGCGTATTTTGACTTTCACTCTCAGATTAATTACTTTTTTAATTTTGCAGTAGATTAATTTGACTAATATTTATATCCTGTAATTTTTACAAAAATCAGCACTCTTTAGGTCTTACTATATGCAGATTTTGATTTCAGATATCTAACTACTAAAATTTAAAAAGCCAATCAAAAAAGACAAGGTTATTGCAGAGAACATTAATTTATAAACTATTTATATGCTTGTGTCAAGAAGTATTTTTGTTGTTTAAATTACATAATATTCTGGTACAGAAGCGCATTTTTTCTACTAAATCCTCATCAAGTCATAAAATTTATAATTTTTTGTATTCAATTTTACTTTTTTACGTTTTTCTGTAAAAATCGCTACTAATATAAAGATTGGTTGGGGAATTAACAGCAACTACTTTAAAAATCTGTGTGTTTTTTATAAATTTTAGGTAAATATCAATTTTAAAATACCCAGGTTTGTTATCTATGTAATATGTCCTGCAAGAATTAAGGTTAATTCTTGAAAGTTCCAGCAGGCAGACTGATATCGGGTGAAAATACACATAGCATCTTCCCATAGACAGTAGTCTATTTATACGCAACATACCAGGGTTTTTGACAGATAGCTATTGATACTTATTCAGCCACAAGTATTTTACTGGCATACTTTTTCATGTTTGCCTCAATGCAAAGAACATAAATAAATTTAATTAATTTATTATGCGAAAAAATATACATAGGCAGTTCAGACAAATCCTGCAACAACTCAATAAATACATTCAAAGAATATTTAAATCAGGAAATAATCGCCAGATAAAACCAATTTATTTTATGCTTCTAGGGATGGTTGTGGTATTTATTGCAATTTCCCTAGATATAACAACTGAATTAAGCGTCACAGGTGTAGCTGCCAGTACTCATAAAACATCTTGGTTAGGCAATACTTTTGGCGGTGGAGATAAATGGGTACAAAACAATATTGAAGCAATGTATGTTGCTCCCAATGGCACAGTTTATACTAATAGTCATTGGGATGAAGCTGGTAGAGAAGCAGGCATATATAAAGATGGCAATGTAATTGGGATTCTGGAAGATACTCACGGCTGGAGTCGCATTGGTGGTAAAGCGGTGATAGCCAATAGTAAATACATTTATATTGCCTTGGGTCAAGGAGCAATTGGCAATACAGATCAAGATTATCCACCGGATGGGACAACTTGGCACACTGTCAGACGCTATAATTTGTCGGGAAAACCAGCACCTTTTAATGGCGGACGGGGTTGGGATAAAAGTATGTTAATTATCAGTAATAAAAGTGAAGTTACTGGATTAGCAACTGCGGCAAACGAGTTATATGTGAGTGATTCTGCGACTAATCAAATTCGCGTCTACAATAGCGAAACAATGCAGGAACTACGTAGTTTTAGCGTAGTTCATCCAGGAGCGATCACTATAGATAAGCAAGCAAATCTTTGGGTGATTCAACAAAACAAGATTTCGCGCTATTCTCCCACAGGTAAGCAATTACCGCAACAAATTACTAATGTTGCCAAACCAACTGCGATCGCAATCGATCATCAAGGTAGACTTTTAGTTGCAGACAATAGTCAGCGTCAGCAAGTATTAATTTACGACATCAAAAATCAGCCTGTGCAGGTTGGGACTTTTGGCATTAAAGGCGGTGTTTATGCAGGTACTCCCGGTGAAGTTCAACCATTGAAACTATATGGCATTACCGGAATCGGTGCAGATACCGCTGGGAATATCTATGTTAATAGCAATGGCTTTAACAACTCAGGTACAGACTTACGCAAGTTTTCGCCATCGGGGAAACAACTATGGCAATTACACGGATTATTGTTTGTTGATAATGCCGATGCAGATCCGCAAACTGATGGCGTAGAAGTGTTCACCAAGCAAGAACACTTCTTAATGAACTATAACCAGCCTACAGGTAAGCAATGGACTTACAAAGCCTACACCTTAAATCCGTTTAAATATCCGCAAGATCCGCGCCTGCATGCTTCCCCAGATGCTACCTTTGTGCGTCGCATTCAAGGTAAGCCGTTTTTGTTCTTGACAAATATGTATGCCAGTTTTATCCAAATTTACCGCTTCAATCCTAGTAAAGACGGTAAAATTGCAATTCCGGCGGGGATGTTTGTCGGAACCAATGCCGAGGGTAAACAATCAGTTGGTGGAAATTGGCCGCCGTATCAACCAAATAAAGGAGAATGGATCTGGCGCGATCGCAACGGTAACGGTGCATTTGATCAAGGTGAATATGATCAAAGTGAAGACTATCCTTACTTAGGTGGATGGTGGGTAGATAATAAAGGTGATGTTTGGAAAACTTTGCGTACTCATGATGGGATTGGGATTCGTCACTATCCGCTACAAGGACTAGATACGCATGGTAATCCCATCTATAGCTATAGTTCGATGCAGAAGCAGAAAACTCCTAGTATGTTTACTGATTTGCGACGGATCGAATACTTACCGGAAACTGATACGATGTATTTGTCAGGCTTTACTGTTGATCATCCCGCGATCGGTGACGATACAGGAATAGTCGGTTCAGAAATTATTCGGTTTGACAATTGGAGTAAAGGCAATAATTCCACACCTCGTTGGCGCATCGTAGTTCCCCATGACACCACAGGTAAGCGCGAAATATCCACCGCAGCCATGAGTGTTGCTGGAGACTATGTATTTGCTGTGAAAATGAAAACGGCAGAGGTTTACGTTTACAATGCCAAAACAGGCGCTACTGTTAAAACATTAAAACCAGGCCCAGAAGTTGCAAGTGAAAGTGGCTGGATTGATATACCCCAAGGTATCCGGGCTTTTCGCCGTTCAAATGGTGAGTATGTAGTATTTGTGGAAGAAGATTGGAAAGGCAAAGTGATTATATACCGTATGAAAGGTTAACTGTTCATACCGACTAAAAAAATTATAAGTGTCATGGAGATTGTTGTAGTGACCCATGCTACATAGCGGTCTTATTTGACCTAGGTTGGGACGGTCTACTACTTCTCTTAAGATACAAGGTTGGGGAGCCACCGCTGTAGACGGGTTCCCTGGCAGTCACGCGAGTGGCGTTTGAGGCACGAAACCCAACACCTCAAAGGCTTGTAAATGTGGGGTTTCACTGCGTTCAACCCAACTTACGCATTTGTTTCATTTTTTTATGGAATTGGTATAACACCACGGCGCTGGCTCACCAATCTCAACAACTAATCTTTTTGCGTAAGTCCTACAGGTATAAAATTTTCTGATTTATCCTTTTTATGCGATTCAAAGTTGTAGTGAATTAGCAAAAATTCTTTTAGCCCATCAGCATCAGGAGAAACTGATTCTAGACGAAAAAGGTTTGTCTAAGGCTAAGGCACAGATGATGGAAAAGTAAGAGTGTCAAATTCTAGTTGACTGCGAATTTCTCCTAACCCCATTTGCTTACGTCTACCTACCCAGAGAATACGGCTACCATCATACCAACGAGTCAGCTGGTAAGCCCGACTAACTTGAATTCCTGCACGCGGAATCTCTTCATCACGTACTCTAAATTTGTCAGCAGTTTTCAACAGAATACCTGATGGTTCTAAGGGAATTTCCCCAATTTCATCAAGTAATTTCGCCTTTGCTAAATACAGATCATTGTGATCACGCACAGGTACT
Organism: Nostoc sp. CHAB 5844; assembly: GCF_020829595.1. Lineage (GTDB taxonomy): Bacteria > Cyanobacteriota > Cyanobacteriia > Cyanobacteriales > Nostocaceae > Nostoc_B. Next base: position 87,353 of record NZ_JAIVFW010000013.1, on the reverse strand, counting down.
AGAGGAATCCAGCGTTCTGGCAAGTCTGTCATCACTTGATAACGTAATTCATTATTAAGTTGAGCTTGGGAAGTTGCTCCATTGCCACCAATTGTTTCCTCAGTAACAGTTTGAGGATTGCCAAACTGATCTGACACAATGTTTTCAATTGCCCAAACCATATTAGCCATCTCATCTCGGAGAAAAAGCACATTTTCTGAGGCAGGTGCTTGGTGAGAAACAGGGAGAACGGGCGGGATAAATAGCCAATTTTGCAAGTCTTTAAGATAGTTCATTCCCCAATTAGGACTTTGTGCTGTTTGAGGAGTAATTCTGGTTGTCACGCCAAAGGTATCTGTCACCAACAAACTATTAATCCGGCTGAGTGAACCAGTAGGAATTTCCACAGGAATCATAAACCAGTCATTACCCCAAGCCATGACAAACTCAGCTAACAGTAACCGCCCAGGATCGCGATCGCTGATTTCGGGATTGCTAAAATCGACTGTACCATCTTCTAATTGCCACCAACGGGGAGCAGGCATTCCCACATAAGTAACAGCACTGGGTAAGAGTTTCTCAGTATGTTTCATCGACTGCGTGGATGTCTGCTTTTGATCTATCGACTGTACCTCAAACACATCCCAGTCAAGTTTGCCACCGTGATATTCTTTAGCTGCTAATTTGACTCGTCCGACAGCAGTAGGTATTGACAAACTAAATTGATATTCTAGTCGGTCTTCTAGCCAAGCATCGCCTTGCTTAGGCTGACCAATCTGTACCAGATAGATTTTACGCCAATCGCTCACCACTTTTCGGTAAGGATCAAACTTAGTTGTTGAAAACAAACCTCCTAATTGGCTATCTGAGATGATGTCTGCATTAAAGTATTGACAAATGCTCTCACCATCTGGAGACTGTTGGATGAGTAGTTTACTAATTACATCCAAAGTTTGGGCTGTTTCTATTTCCTTTGGTGAAAAAGAAAACTTTTGCAACAACTTAACGCGATCAAATGGAAGTTTGGCTTGTTGCAGCATTTGCAAAAATAACAAGCCAGCTTGGGCGCGGGTACGTCCATCGGGTTTAACTTGCTCTAGGGATTCACGCTCAATCAAAGCTTCTAAAGGAGCTTGTTTAGCTGTGTATGGTTGAGTTTTGCCGCTAAAATCCACGCTGTCAATACTAAACGCCTCACTTTCCACTTCTACTAAAATGGGCGAACCTGCATCTTCACCATGAAACTCGCCCATCTGCCATTGGCGCGTTAAAAACCATAGAGGATCGGCAACGCGGGCGGCTAAACTGATTTGCAGACGAGCTTGCAAACTACTAGAAATTTGAGGATCAGCTTCGCCGCGATCGCCAGCGTTACCGTTTCCTAAAGTTGTCCATGCTGGTAGTGTCATTGTGGAGACTCCTGGAAATAAAGGGTGTAGGGGGCAGAAAAAGTCTGAAGTCTGAAGTCTGAAGTCTGAAATTTTATCCAGGGGAAGAAGAGGACAAAGGACCATTAACCATTGACTTGCAGTAAATCTTCGTTGAAAGTGTTCGGAAAATAAATTGCTGGTAAGTATTTGCCGAGGTCAGATTGCCAAGGTCTGTAAAAACCTAACAACAGTGATGGATCGAGTCCGCGAATCTTGAGTAAATCTAGGGTTTCTAATAAAGTTGCCTCTAGGGATTCAAATTCCCAAGCTTGCTTGAGTGCAGGGGGAACTGCTAATAACACAGCTTGTGGAGCTTGGGCTTTGGGGGCATCATAGTTAAAGGCTACACCTGTAGTGGCGGTGGCATGAGGTATTACTTCTGACCAGCTATCTACTAAAAGACCAGTGATCTCTGTGTCAAAATTTAGGGCTAGAGGTTGGTGTGCTACTAAGGAAAGATGCGGGGAATTGGCTGTTGCAAATAAACGTTCGCCAATCCAAGGTTGACCGGATGTTTGCGGAAATTGAGCTACTTTCAGGGCTGGTAATACGGCAAACACTTCTGTCAAACTGACAAATGAATCTAACGCTGCTACATTCGGACGGACTCGCCCATAATCTTGCAGCCACCGTTTTAATTTTGTTGAATCTCCTTCTAATAAGGTTTGTTGCTCTTGATCGCTAAAATTATTAACGATCGCCTGAGAATGTATCACTTTGACTGGATCTACTAAGCGAAATTCCTTACCTAGGAATGCTATAACTTTCTCGTTGCTGGTTTCTGCCGCCGTCGCTGCAACTTGGCGTTGAGTCAAACTAGCCAGCATTCCAGAAATACCATCTGCTAAATTAGGGTCAACTGGCCCTACCACAACAGCAGCCTGCCACCAATGACGAATATCTGCGGGATTTGCTGTCAAGTTCACGGGAATTTGGTCAAAGGCAGTTTGCACAGCTTGGGCGCGGGTAGCTTGGCGGGGGTCTGCTTGGTTGTCGTCGTTGCCTGCTTCTTCTTGAAATGGCCAGTCTTTTGATTCTAGTGGTCTGCTGTTAGCTAAAAGTTGCTTGAGGGCATAACCAAGGGCGATCGCTTCTTCTAAAGAACGAGTTCTTTCAGGGAAATCTGGCAGACGTTGCGTATCTATAACTACATTTCCTGTAAACTTTTGACTATCGGGGCCTTGCATTTGCAAAAATAGTCGTAGCAGTTCTACTAATGGCGCAGATTCCGCCTTGGCAGCAGAGAGATAGACAATATCTAAAGGACACAAATCAAATTTAGCGATCGCATAACTGCGTTGCACAATTCCCGAATTGTCTTTGGGGATATAGGTAGCACGGAAGCGGATATTTTCAGGATTGCCCAACACCTTGGCTGCCCAAGTATTGAGGATACCACCAGCGAGCGATCGCAATCTTTGCTCATCTCCTGGCCATCCTCCTAATGCCTGCGAAGGCAACACTACCATCACCTGATGTCCAATTTGTTGACCAAGAGACGGAGTAGCAGTCACTTCTGGCTCACCTATCAAGGCTGTTCCCTCAGCTAAAGCATCGAAAGCGGCGGCGGCTCTGGCACTATTACCGTTGGTGGCATGATGCACACCTTCCGCCATTAATAAATCGCTTAAGGCATCTAAGGCTTTATCGATTTCTAATAATGCTGATTCAATGAGTGAAATATTTAGATTTTTTAAATCATTTTGTTGCCATCGGCTATGTAGTAACAGCCCATCCACGACATTGACAGTAGCTAAATTTGTCTGGCTGTCGCCAATTTGCCCCACCGAAAGCGGAACAGCAGCACGCACTGTGGAAATATATTCACCTTTGTCTGTTTCAATCAAGTGACGCTCAAAGCGATATCCCAATAATGCACTTAAAGATTGACCTTGGCGTAGTCCATCCAGTAACCAACGAGCTAATTTTACACGTTCGGCACTAAGGTCAATTGTGAGTGTATCGCCTGCATCCTGCTCGACGTGCGACAGATAAGCACCGTGAAGAATTGCTGCTGTTTTGGCTTGATTAAGAGAAGGCAAATGCAGATAACCAGCACTGTCAGGATCATCTTGTATTGCTCCGATAACTGGCAAACCTTCTCCTGGTGGTTCTAGTCCTTCTACCCAACCGAAACCACCGAAATAAACTCCTTTAGGAACAGCAGTACGGCTTTCTTCGAGTTGCAAATTAGCTAAGGAACTGATCCAAGGATCAACTCGATAGGTACAAGCCCCGATTAAATCTTCTAATAGATTTTCTAAAGTGGCGACGGAGAGGTTTTGCAGATTGGCTAGGGATTTTTGCCAAGCCACTAAAGCACTAGGATTATTTGCTAGTTTCAGGTAAGTGTAGCGCAACCAAAAATAGAAAATTGAGCGTTCTTGAATTGTGGGTAATTGCGAACCTTGGTGGTTGACAAAAGCGGCAATATAGTTATTGGCAAGGGGAAGGGTTTTATCTGCTTGAGCAGAGACTAAAGGAATACTTAACTCCAGGTGATTTGTTGATAAGTTAAATGCTCGCCCTTCTAATTTCATTCCACTTTGAGTAACATTTAAATCAACAGTGCCGTTTTGTAACTGCGGTAGCACAGTTTCCCACCATTGTTTCATTTTTGCTTGGGTAGTTTCCAGAGAACTAAATTGCAATTTGATACCCATGTTGATATTTGGATTGGGTGTCATAGCAAGTAGATCTGTCAGCGTTTCTCGTGTATCTTCGCTATCAAACAGCCGGGGGCTAAATCTTGGTGAACTCAACTGACTGGCTGCGAAATTTCGCAGCGATCGCAGTCCATTGCGAAATTGTTGATTGCGTGCAGTATTCTGGCTAGACTGCCACTGATCAACTGCCATAATCGGCAGTATGCCATAAGGCTGGGCTTGGACTCGCAAACTGGGCAACAACCCGCCACCACGCACATGATTGATAAAATGATTACGGAAAAAGGTGTGATTTTCCTCGCTGACAGTAATTTCTAGTTGATCTCGCAAAAAACTGCCCCATGTCGTCGGCCACAGCACTTCATAAAGACTGCGGCGATCAGTTTCCCACAGAGATTGACTGTTTTTGACAGAGCGAAAAACACGCTTGTCAATCCCCAAAGCCTTGGCAGTGCGAACTGCATAGGTGTTAGAGTCGTTGACTGTTCCCGTAAGTAAGCGTTGATGACTTTGGCGGTAATCACGGCGACGATAGCCGGTGCGTTCTGTTTCAGTGTTGTTGGTGGGTGTGCCGATGTTGAGAAAATCTGCGCCTGTCGCTGTGTGAGATTCGAGTAAATTTTGCAAGGTAACGGCGGATTTTTCTTTAGTTTGGGAAGCACAAACGCCAAATACTAACAAGCGTTCCATTGAACGGGCGAGGATTTTGGGGACGCGAATTTTTGCCGCCATCCCTACCGCTTCTGCGGTATCAAAATTAGTCAACCATTCTACACCTGCTTCTAATGGCAAATCATCTGGCTCATCTTGTAATTCTTGTCCAGGTAGGGTAGTGTCAGGAGTGATTCGCAGTTCTGGCGGAATGGGTTTTGTCCAGTGTAGCAAGACACGCTGCTTACCCCGATAACCAACGATCGCCCAGCGATCGGGCAGTGCTTTAGCTTTGGTAGGAATTGCCCAACCTTCTGGTACGACAGCAACAGGCGGTAGAGGAGGCGCTGTTTCAGTTTCTCTAGAATCAAAGCGTCCATCACCCTTAAACGGATCAAGTTGTCCTACCAACCAAGCCGCACGAGATTCTCCAACTAAATCGCACAGTTCTTGCCAAGCCAAAAAAGTCAGTTCATTTTCTGCGCCTTCCCGCAACCGCACTTCCCAATAGCTGCGGGTTTTTTGCTGTTCCTCCAGCCGAAACATCGGTTGATGACTATCTAAATGGATCGCATCAGGAAAAATTCGCACTCGTAATTCGTAATTGTTGGCATCACCAGCAAAGTAACGAGTTTCTAAACGAATCGGGAATAAAGCAATCGGAGTAGAAGTTTCTAGATGAGAGAAAGCTGCTGCTGTCCCTAATCCATCAGTTAACTGCTGATGCCGATCGCGCACTTTTTGATCTGCGGCTTTTTGGGATGCCAATGTCTGCTGCCAAGTCTGCCACAAATTAGTTAAATTTGCTTCAATAGCAGTAATATCTGCGGCATTTCCGGCGACTTTGGCTTGAGCAAGCTGATTGAGAGCATTAATAATTGATTCGTGAACGCCACGTAGCATATTTTCTTGATTCTGGACTGCGGCGATCGCATCATCTAGTTGTTTACGAAAAGTTTGGGCTTGTGCTGCACTAATAGTTTGGCTTTTTTGAGTATTTAAAGTCTGTTTAATCTGAGCATCAGCTTGCTCAACAGCAGGATTAATTAAGCGAAGTGGCATGGTTTACTCCAGGGGTGAAAATGTTGTAAGCTTTTGTGCTTACAAGTTGCACAATTGAAATTTTGGGGAAAAACTGCAAACCCTCTCCCCTGCTCCTCTGCTCCTCTGCCTGCGGTCTCAACAAGCAAATTAAGTGATTATTAACTTATGGCAGGGGGCAAGAGGTAAAAATCTTACTATTGCTGACATTCAAGCTTTCAAAATGTCCTAACCTATGTAACTACGGCTGTAACACGAGTTTGTTTCTGATAACGTGAGGGCGGAAGCTGCTACACACTGCGCGTAATACGGAAACGTGAAGGCGGAAGCTGCTACACACTGCGCGTAATACGGAAACGTGAAGGCGGAAGCCGCTACACACTGCGCGTAATACGGAAACGTGAAGACGGAAGCTGCTACACACTGCGCGTAATACGGAAACGTGAAGACGGAAGCTGCTGCAAAGAAAGCGGAAGCTGCTACACACTGCACGAAACAAAAAAAGACTCAACACTCAGCACTCAGCACTCAGCACTCAGCACTTTTCACTTCAGTAGCCTGCTTGCATGAATGAACAAACGGAAGGGTTTACGTTGGGCGATCGCGGCCATATGGGCGCTGTTTTTGCCCCAGGTAAAAGTACCGGGTCGATTAACTAAATTAAGTTGATTAGTTGAGATATAAGCTCCAGGATTAATATGATTCCAGGCTAAATCTGACCAATCGGCAATAGATGTTGAGTTATTTGCCGCCGACAAACCAAAACGCACCGCAGATTCCGGCTGTTCAATTACCAAATACCAGCCTCTAGTTGTACTCGAACCTTTAGCTACTGCTGGGGTAATATCAAAACCAAAGTATAAAATGTCGTCGGCTAACTGTCCCCAAAATTGATATTGTTTGGTGTTTGTACTTGGTTTACGTTTTTTGATGTTGTTAACTAAGACTTCTACTGCTTCTACCATGTAGATGTTTGCTTGGGGAAAGCGGCGTAACAACTCAGTTCGCAGGACAAAAACAGTACTGTTATTGGCACTGGGGTTGATTTGGTTTTCTAAAAATTGCTGGGATGGCCAAGTGTGAATTGGGTTAATATCAGGGGTTGGTTGGGTGTATTGTCCGCCGCGCACATCCCAGAAGTGGCGGAAAACCGTAGCTCCGATATCGGCACTCAGTCCTCGCCATAGTAATTCCCGGCTCATTTCGTGATTAGCCCCGACTAGGAAACTGGCAATAAAGGCTTCATTGGTTTCGAGTAAGGTGACAGAATTTTCTGGGATAGTAGAGATTCCTGGAAGGAAGAATTCTGGTGCTAGGTCTTTGAGGCGATTACATAGAGGAATGTTTAATTCTACACCGGGATATACAGGAGTTGCAGAAGTTTGATCGGTTGAGGCAGATGATCCTCCTTGTAAGCGATCTGAGGTATGACTACTAACACTGGTTTGGGAATTTGCGGCTGCTAAAAAAGTTTGTTTGACTTCAGTTAAATTTAGTGGGCTGGCTGGTGTTTTTCTGGTGTTTAAATGAGCGATCGCACTTTGATGATCTAGCGCCTTGACTTGCGGTTTTGCAAAGGTTATTCCATTATTACCACCGTTACCCCAAGAATAAAAGGCTATCTGTCCTTGAAGCTGACTGCGATCGCGTAGTTCAAATAGCTTTTCATAGTGACCTGTTGATGATTTCTTCAAATAGCCCCGCAATCTTGTCCCATCTACAATAATTCTCAAAAAGTAGTCTTTACCTACTTCATAGCCTTCATCCCGTTGCCACAGCAAAGTAAACTGTCCGTTAACGCACTTCACTAGCCGTTGGTAAGAACGCTCACTATCCATCGAGAAACGATAGTAATTTTGGGAATTGGTATAGCGGAACATCACCCCCATTGCATCATCGTCAGTCGAAGATAAAGTGACATCGAAGCTGTAATTTGTCCAATTTGCTCTACTGTCACCATCGGCTAAAACTGTTAGGTAAGTTCCTAGTTTCTCAATAGACTCACGCCCTAATGGGTTTTGATGAATATCACTTTTCTGGTAGATATTAGAAGCATCGCTTGACCATTGAGATGGGGTGGCTATATCTCCTTGATCGTGGACTCGGCTGCTTAAATCTGCGCTGTTAATTCCCTGTTGCGTAGAGAGAATCAGACTAGAGAAATCTACTGCTTTATTGCCTTGGACATAAAGCCCGACTGTTCCCCGCAAGTGTGGTTGATTAGAGGCTGTTTGTTTATCATCAATTGTAACAAGTTGACTTCTCTTCCCAGGCGAGCCAAAAGATAAGCTGAGGCGATCGCCAATAGCACTGATAGATACTGAATAAGTTTCCCCAATGTTGTAGCTAAAGTTATCTTGCCAGAGTGTAGTGAAGTTTCCTTCTGTGCATTTTACTAACCGACGATAGTTATGTTTTCGATACATGGAAAATCGGTAGTAATTTTGGTTATTACGATAGCGAAAAATAATACCAACTCCATCATCTTCTTCGGAACGCATATTAGCTGTAAAATTAAAATCTCCTAAGTTATAAGAGTTAACAGCTGCGTTCTCTAAGATAAACATAGTTCCTCTGGCTGCTACGTCGTCGGAAAACTCAAAAGCAGGACAACGTAGGCGAATGAAAAAGCTAGAGGTTGTATCAATCGTCCATTGAGTAGCTTGACCATTAACACTATAAACTGGAGTATCAAGAAGTCTCTTCCATTGCCAGTCAGGATACTTTTGAGCATCAGTTGCATTGACACCGCGATAAGTGTCTCCAAATTCCTGAGCAAACAAAATCTCATTGGTATCAGAAGTAGAACCAATCCCCCAACGGCGCATGATTGGGCCGCGCAGCCGGGAAACTCGCCGAAAAGCCCCTGTGAAGCTGGCTGGTGGTACACGACTAGTTTCAGCGGCTTTAGAGAGTGTACTGCCACCGTACTGAATGCGTCGCTGGTCAAGACCTGCAACTTGCAATAACATATCAGCAGGCAAGGAAGCAATATGCTTTTGAATTAAGCTTTGACCAAGACTTTGGGCTACCTGTGCGCCTTGCACTAAGCTGTTAGCTGCTTGTAACTGCCCGACTTGTCGCCATGCGGTGCTGATAAATTCATCTTGATATTTCTGCACAATATCACCTCCCAAAGCAGCAGCAATGCGATGGCGGGGGTCGAGATTTAATTGACTCAGCCACTTGGGAGTAGTAGCAATTCCTAACTGTCGCTGACCTGTTTGCCAGCGTCCGTAAAGAGGTGGTACAACTTGGGGATTATCAACGTTTTTTTCCTCCTGATTAATCCAGTTCAACAAAGCACTGCTAATTTCTGTGGGAATTGTTGCCGATGCAGCAGCCCCGACTGGACGCAACACCCCCGTTATCGGCAGCTTGACAGATGGTGATAGCATTGGGTCAACAGCAAAAGTGTGTTGACTCACCTCACCAGAGAGAGAATTGGCTTTTAAGGCGCGTGCTATCGTCTCAAATTCTTGGGTTGAATCAGTTGCTTGCCCAGTGGTAAATGTCCACGAGTAGTAGACTGGCAGTTCGATAGAATCGGTGCTTGTGGGGGCGTATTGCCAAGCCAATTGCAACTTCAAATTCCGAGGGTCTGCCTCAACATCATAGGCTTCTCCTAATCCGACAACCCGCCCCACGGCAAAGGTTGGCACAAGACAAAGTAGATATGTCGTTTGGGGAGCAAAACGGCGCGGACACAACAAACGGGCGATCGCTCGTTGCGGATTGTCACGCACATATTGCCGTACCATTGCTTCGTTGTTGGGGTCAAACCCACTAGGAAATGGCCCGCTTAACTGCACATGAGACCATAACCCCGCTTCGGTTAATTGTGGTAACTCGTTCAAAGGTGCAATGATACTAGGTAAAGCTGTCCGGCTAAGTTTGCGTAGGGTAACTCCAGGACGCTGTTCCAAAGCAATTAAGGTTAACCACGGTAAAACAGAAACATCACGGTTAGCCGCTAAAGGTGTAAACCGCCAAGGAAAATCTGCCTCACGAAATTCAATCAAAGCAAAATAATTTGGTTCTACCCCCTGGCTATTAGGAGTTGGTTCGCGGCGAAAAATTTGCGATGATTGAATACTGCCCACATCCCCCGGCCCCAAAAGATGAACGGGTACTGAGGCTTGGTCTTGATTGATTTGCAGTGTTACTGATGTTTGAAAGTGAGAAGCCGGGTTATTCTGGGAAGTAGGAATCAAGGTTGTTGTCCCAGCACGCATCCAAGGAATAAATTTATACTGTGTAGAATTCATAGTTTTGATTGTTGAAATTTGTGTAACTCTGCGTTAAAAAGCTGCTTACGCTACCACCACCGCATCAGCAGGCACTTCAGAAGTACGGACAATACTTAAGCGAGAAGAAGAAAATCGTTGTTGGTTCAGTAACTCTTCTTTCGCCTGCGAGTAACTCATGTTAGAAGACCGCACCTGAAATGCGTCATCAATCAAAACATATTCAGTCGGTTTAACAGCGATCGCTTGTTGATCACTGCGGTAAAAATCGGCTTCAGGAATAAAACGACGCTCAAACATATTGCTGCTGATTAAACCAGAGACAACATTACTTGGCGCTTGATCGTCAATGGTGACTTCTTCATAATTGCCGCCGCCATCTACCACTTGCCCCAAACTAATGTTGTTTTGACTATCGAAAGTTATACCCGCTGGTAAAGATTCAAATTGCGGCGCACGAATTGCTTGCTCTAAATCAACTTCGTTGTACAAACTAGGAGTGAAGTCATCGTTAACAAAACGCCAAGTAGAATTGAGTTGTCCGCCTAATCTTACCTGTTGCAAGACAAATTTCTCTGGTTGGGGTAAAGGAGAAGACCCCAGACGTGTAATTGTTTTTCCTAAAGGTAGGACGTTTTGGGAAACGCTAATTTTACTGTTGGGAGCCAGCCAGACTCCAGGACGCTGACGTTCTACCAATACCACTCCTAGTTTGCTATGGTCTATCAACCAATTGGCTGGAGTTTCCAAAGCTGCTAACAAAAGCGATCGCGCATTCACCGTTTCTAAGGGTGTTGTTGGTCGTGAACCAAACTCGTAGGCAACTGAGATAGAAACATCCCAAAACAGGATATGAAATTTAACTTCGCCATTAATTCGCCAAGGGGCAACGCCTGTAAGTTCTCCTTGGAAGCTGACACTTGCCAGTGTGCGTTTTTTGCGCTTGATGGCGACAGATGCCAGCAATTGGATCGTGAATTCCCGGTTGGATTCAAACAAGGCATCAAAACCCAACAGTCCTTCCAGAGAAAAGCCTTTAGCGCCAGCCCACAAAAACAACTTGCCACCAATTTGAAAACAAGTTGAAGTCAGCGCCACGTAGCACTCAAAGCCAATTTTAAGATTATCGCGGTTAACGATACTAGCTGTGAGGCGTGATAGACGGAAAAGTTCACCTGGGGGCGCGGGATATTTGGGATGGAAACCGCCAAGAGAGACAATAAAACCGCGATCGCCCCGCCAATAAATCAAGCCATCGCCGCTCAGTTCACTGCCTAATAGTTTAGAGTCACGTAAACTGATTTTCAGCAGGTATTCGTCTTTCTCGAAATCTAAGACACCAAACAGTTCTAGGTTGATTCTAAATTGAGATTCTGGCAGGCGATGAATCCGAATTCGCCCTTGCCCAAGCAGCAAAATTCGTTGTAGGCGATCGCCTTTAAATTCTACCAAAATACCCAATTCGGCAACAGCAAGTCTAGCTTGCCCACCGAACACCCACTGAGCCATAATCCCAATCAGGGTATAATTTGCGGCTCTAGGGAAGAGTTGACTGAGGGTGGTTAATAGTTGCGGGGCTTGTCTGATGGGGTCATCGGGAAACAGCACAGCATCGAGGACGTTATTCTTCAGCCCTTGGATAAAGGCTTCTTGATTAGCGCGGCGATCGCTCCCGAAAATGATCCCTAAGCCTTCAATGCTACCACCAGGGGCAGGAATTCCTAAACCTGTTGCCCAGACAATACCTAGTAAACTATCTGCTTCACTTAACACCACTCCTTCGAGAGTGCGTTGCGAGAATTCTAAACTTAACGCCCCAAACCAGCGATTGTTAACGTTATCTTTGGTTAGAAATCCTCCGCCTGTAATTGCACTTGCATCAATAGCTAGGCCAATACCACTAGGAGATTTAAAGTCAAAGTCTACATCCATCAGCCCTAAATTACCATTGCTTTCAGGCGCAAGGCTAAGTTGCATTCCTACCTTGTCAATGGTGGCTTTGACAGGGCCAATCGCTACCTCACCAGAAATAGCAGCAGATAATTTAATTGTGTCATCCTCTACTCTCAAGCCATAGGTAGCCGAATCAACTTGAAAGGTGTTGAGTAAGGTTTTGTTAATGGCGACAGTGGTTTCTAAACCGCCAGCAACACCAATATAAAGGCGATTTTTTAACGACCAACCCACTTCTACTTCAAAAGGCGCAGATATACCGCCTTGGGGAATTAAAGAAGCAACAAACCCATCTCCTTGAGGAGGGTTAAGAGAAATTAATCCTCTGATGGGAAAACCAATGACAAAATCTGGTTCCGATTGATATTCAAATCCCAGGCGTAATCCAATTGCTGTGACATCAACTCGACCAATATTAGATTGCCCAAACAGAAATGTCGGTTCGCCATCGTTGCCGCGATCGCGTAAGATACTCGCAGACATGGCAATGCGATTGGGTGGTGCTTGATTGCCTAACCCTTTGACAGCGAAGGTATTGGGACGTGCAACTAAGCCAAAGGGTGTAGTCGCCTCTGCATTGGCACTGAAGCGGAAAGTAACGTTAGAGTTAATCGATTTAACTATAGATGTTTCTGCTGTACCAAAGGGAACTATTGCTAAACCGCCATCATCTCCTCCTGTAGCAGTTGGCATTAAAGCCATGATGGTTAGACCTAGTTGGTTATAAACATCATTCTTGAGGAAAGAAAGTAACAAAAGACGTATTTGCTGCGAAGCATAGCTTTCCCGATCGTCTGGAACTGCTTCTCCTAGCTCTGCACGCTCTTCCTCAGTAGTGAATTGATCAATAACTAACAATCCCATCCCTTCCAAAACTCTGCTCAAAGATTGCAGTAACGGGTCAGGATTAAATGCTGCTGTTCCCCAGCCGTAAGTTTCTCTGGCTAAAACTGCCGGATTGTTAATCAAGTCAGGTAATCGTTCCGAATAAAAACGACCAGGAATTCCCTCATCAGGATTAGCCTCAATGACAACACCGAACAGTTTAAATAAGTGGTAAAGAGTAGGACGATATTTTTTGAGATACTTGAGAATGCAATAATCTAAAATCAAACGAGGAATATCTCTGGCTGCGATCGCAGATGTTTCAGTCAGACGCAAAGTTGCTAAATTATTAACCGCATTAACTACTGCTGTGGTTGCATCCAATAACAGAGGTAAATCTTTTAAACTGGGAACACCTGCTGTTAATAATCGGGTACGGACAGGTTCATACAATTGAGCGATCAAATCTAAAGTTGGAATGAGTTGGTTATCATCAACCAAAAATTGACTCAAGTTAATGCCTGCATCTTCAAGGCGGAAAAGAAAACCATAGGGTTTGGGTGTAAGGATGGCTGCTTCTGCAATTGGATCTAGCAGTAGAGCAAATTCTGTAGCTATATTAGCAAGGGTGTTGTTTTCGCTCATACTAAATATTTTTGTGTCGTTTGGCAGTTTAAGTATTAGTATTAGTTTTTCGTTGGACTTTGTTGCGTAGTATTAGCGTTACTTCTTTAGCTAAAGTCAAACGGTTGGCGTTGATGCCTGTCTTTTGCATGAGCAAAGTTTTGACAAAACTGAGAGTTCCTTCATCAAAAAAATCTATTGTTACTTCAAAATATTTATCAATCCAAGCATTAGGATTAGTAGTAGAAATGACCTTTCGCAAAGTCCACTCACGCAGCACAAATTCATCAGTTGTTGATTCTTTTTCATACAAGGGAGTGACTTCAGTAGTATCATCGTGAAAACCTTCTTTCTGCACGATGAATTTATGATCAAATAACCTGCTATTGCTGTTAGTTTCTGGGATTGTTCCTATACTCTGAATCCTAATTTTGGATGTGACTGGTATATGGTATTGGGATGCTCGAATAGAAAAGTGTAAGATGATTTGATTTTGACCAACTATCTCTCCTTGGATAGAGAAAGTAAATCCATAAATGAGGTTAAAATAAGTACTCCATTGATATTTTGTATCAAATTTGTATCTATAATTTATTGCTTCCAAGTTATCCTCGAATTTATAGTCATCACCAAATGCAGAATGTAAGAGAAACTGTTCGATATGAGTGTCTTCTTTGGTAAGCAATGACCCTATTAAAGCTAATCCTAAACCTCCAAATGCAACACCAATTCCAACAGGGCCAAATAAGGCTGCACCTGATACCGCTAAATAAACAGAACCACCCAGAGAAATCCCGGAACCTAAGAGCTTAATTGATTCAGGAAGTACATTTTTGGGATTATTGAACCAGCTATCGCTTACTCCGTAAATATTAAGTCCTACATCTATAACCCCCGCAGCAACTCCAGCACAGTTACCCATGCTCTCTAAAACCGCTGATTTGCCAAATCCACCAAATCCTCTAGCGGTTTTGACTAAGTGTGCAGCCTCAGAAATTGCTCCAACTGAACCGATTAAATCTTTACCTAAACCGAAAATTTTGGGGATATCTGGATTTTGATGATCAAATGTAACTACAGCATACACTGATGACAATATACCAGCGATCGCAATTACAGGGGCAGTTACATAAAGAGAACGTTGTCTAATTTGAAGGCTAATATTGGTTCTCTCTTGGATAGATGTTCTTAGTAGTGCTTGATAAGCTGTCTCTAAAGATTGATAAGCTTCATCACCAATACTGGGTGCTACTTTCCTCCAGGAAGCTTTGACTATTTCGAGAAATTGATCCGCAAATTTGCCTTCAAATTTTTCGACTATTTTAAAATGAATAGCAAAACCTTCAAGAACTGTTTTTTCATAAAATATCCAGCTACCTGCAATATAGTCTCCCACTGCTTTAATTTTAGGAGCTAATTCTGGTTTGAGTTCTCCTGTGTTTGGATCAGCATAATTAGTCGATGGAATCGCTATTTGTTTGGGATCTTTGTTAGGTGCAGGCTCAAAGTCATTGCGAAAACGAGTGTAGTTAAATATCGGTAAATAAGTTGCTGTCTGTGTGGCAGGATCGTAAGTTGCGGTTTTTGCAAGAAACTCATAACCAGCAGTGGATTCTTCCAGATAGATACTTAAACGATTGGCTAGATACAGTTGAGTTAAAGGATCATATTTATTTTCAAAGGCATTATTATATTCTGCCAAGAACATATCAGAGCCTAACTCTTTAACTAGTAATTTTGCTTTTTCTTCTATAGCTTTTATCTTATCTTTTAAATCCTCAAGTTTTGAAGGAACAGATGGTTGTCCATCTTCTACTGTTGATAGTTTTGCTAAGGCATTCTCATAATTAGGAATTGCCTCACCTATCCAGTGTTTTTTTTGAATACTATCTAGTATTTGTTGGATTCCTGCTGCTAGGAAAAATCTATATCGATTCGGAGAATTTAAAGTACTAGAGTAGTCTTCAACTGCATCAATGTAAGCAGATGAGGCTTTAAAAGCTTCATTTAGTCCAAAACTGATAGTGAAACTAACAGCTTTATGTAACTGTCCAAGAACTTGGTAGCCTTCTCTTTGATATCTTTTCTCAAATTCATCGACAAAACTCATAATTGCTCCTGATAACACTAGTGCTGATTAGAAATTGATTTCTAATTAAATAGAAATATTCTGGAAAATATATTGAATTCTTAACCTAACTTTGTTGGGAATTTGAGGAATAAAAATAAAACTAGCGTGTAAAAAAAATCTAGAGGTTTAAATCACTGCTTCTCAAACAAGCCAGTAATCTTTTTATTCAAAAATGCGATATCTTTAGTCTTCCAGACATATTTGCTTAGAAGTTGAGTTAATGTCAGTGATTAAAAAATTATTTTTGCAATTACGAATTCAGGTAAACTCAGTTAAATTCAGGTAGCGATTAATTATGCAAGTTAAATTGAGGATTAAGCCAATATTTCTGCAAAGCATCTGACAACAAAGCTAAGATATGACCAACCAGCAGTTTGCCAGTAAAAATGTTTTGGATTATTGTGCATGATAAATCTCTGGCGATCGCATCATAATCATGGAAGTTATGAATTTCTCGTTTGCAGAAGCTGCGAAAGTTGCCAATCAAGTGATGTCAAGCCAAGCCAAGCGCAATTTGACTGATGTGGAGATTATTGTCTTAGAAGGTGCTTGGCATCGCCTAGAATATGACCAAATCGCTGCTCAAAATAAGTATGCAACGAGTTATATCAGCCAGGATGTCGCCCCTAAACTCTGGAAGAATCTTTCTGAAGCGTTGGGAGAAAAGGTAAAGAAAAGCAATTTTAAGGAAGCACTTAAACGTCGTTGGGAGGAACAATCACAGCAATCTTCAGCAAATGTACAGCCTATATCTGCACTCCCAACCCTGAGCCAGTCAAGTTGCTATGTTGAACGTCCACCCATTGAGGCAATTTGCTACGAGACGTTGTTGCAATCAGGGGCGCTAATTCGGATTAAAGCACCGACGCTTATGGGAAAAACCTATTTGGTAAATTACATTTTAGACAAACTCACCACCCAAAATTACCGCGCTGCAAACCTGAGCCTGGAATTAGCTGATAGACGCACCCACTTTACTAATTTAGATAAGTTTTTGCGTTGGCTTTGTCTCAACTTAGGGCGAGAGTTAGGCTTACCAAACCAGTTAGATGAATACTGGGATGAGGAAGGTATGGGTAGTAAAGTTAGTTGTACTACATATTTAGAAGAATATTTACTGCCCGAGAGCGATCGCCCGATAGTATTGTGTTTAGATGATGTGGATTTAATTTTCCCCTACCCAGAAGTTTACGAAGACTTTTTTGGTTTGTTACGTTCTTGGTATGAAAAAGCTAGAAGTCGTCCTACTTGGCAAAAGCTGCGCTTAGTAATTGTTCATGCTACAGATGTTTATATTCGCCTGAATATCAATCAGTCACCGTTTAATGTCGGACTACCAATTGAATTGACCGAATTTACTCAAGAACAAGTCCAAATTTTTGCTGGGCAACATGGATTAAAATATTCCCCACAACAAAGCAAATTGTTAATGCAGATGGTGGGGGGACATCCTTATTTATTGCAGCAAGCTTTTGCTCACCTCAAAACTCATCTTGGTATTTCTCTAGAACAGTTATTAGCAGCAGCTCCTACTGATAGCGGTATTTATGGCAATCATCTGCGGGAGCATTGGGCAACTTTGCAGCAGCACCCAAATTTAATAGCAGCTCTGAAAACAATCCTTCAAGCTACAATGCCAGTACAATTAGAACCCTTGGCAGCTTACCAACTTTACAGCATGGGACTGGTGAAACTTACTGGCAATCATGCACAGTTGCGGTGTCAACTGTATCGCCTGTATTTTCTTGTGCGGCTGGGCATGGTATGAGTATTGAATCTAACTATTTCTATCAGTATCAACCTGGTGGTAGTTTACCTCCAGATTCGCCTACTTATGTTGTTCGGCAAGCTGATGACGAGTTATATCAAGGATTGCTGGCTGGCGAATATTGTTATGTTTTGAACTCTCGGCAGATGGGAAAATCTTCGTTGCGAATTCGGACAATGAACCGTCTCAGGGCTGTGGGTGTAGCTTGTGCAGAAATTGAGTTATCTGGTATTGGGAGTCAACAAATCACGCAACAGCAATGGTATGGCGGGATGATTCAAGAGTTGGTGAGTGGGTTTGGTTTGCAGGTAAATCGTCGTCAGTGGTTGCGAGAACGAGATGACCTCTCCTCTGTGCAGCAGTTGGGTGAATTTATTGAGGAGGTATTACTAACACAAATTACAGGAAAGATAGTTATTTTTATTGATGAAATAGATAGTGTTTTGAGTTTAAAATTCTCTACAGATGAGTTTTTTTCTTTGATTCGTCATTGCTACGAAAAACGCGCTACTAACCCCAATTATCGTCGTTTATGTTTTGCATTATTGGGTGTGGCTACGCCCTCAGATTTAATTCAAGACCAACATTCCGCCCCGTTTAATATTGGTCGAGCAATTGAACTTAGAGGTTTTCAATTATCAGAAAGTCAACCATTAGTAGCTGGACTATTAGACAAAGCGGCAAATCCAACAGCAGTACTGAAAGAAATTTTATATTGGACAGCCGGACAACCGTTTTTAACACAAAAACTTTGCTGGTTAATTGCCACTACGACTAAGTTTATTCCTCAAGGAGAAGAATACACCAATGTTGAGCAATTAGTTAAAGCGCGGATTTTGCAAAATTGGGAAGCACAAGATGAACCTGAGCATTTGCGAACTATCCGCGATCGCATTTTACGTCATGCCCGTTCTCGTAAACAGGTCTTGCTGCTTTACCAGAAAATTTTGCAACAAGGCAAGATAGTGGCAAGAAATGATCCAGAATACCTAGATTTACGATTATCAGGTTTAGTCATCAAGCACCAAGGATACTTTCAGGTATTTAATCGGATTTATCAATCGGTGTTTCATCGTCAGTGGGTGCAAACAGAACTGAAAGCACTGCGTCCGGAAGTGTTACCCTTACCATTCTGGCGAGTCGCTTTTGCTAGTGTCTATGTTACTGCCTTAATTGTAGGTATCCGTTCGCTGGGAATATTGCAAGCATGGGAATTACAAGCTTATGACCATTTAATGCAACTGCGACCCCAAGAAAAACCCGATCCGCGACTGTTGTTAGTCACAATTACAGAAGCGGATGTGCAGTCTCAACCAGCACAAGTAAGAGGTGCAGCATCGTTATCTGATAGTGCTTTAGAGCAGTTATTAACGAAATTGACGCAAGCTCAACCAAGAGCTATTGGACTAGATTTATACCGCGATCGCCCCGTGGCTGCAACTGATCCCAACTTAAGGCGGCAAATGCAACAAAATGAGCGCTTTTTTGCTATCTGTAATTATGGTAATCCTGGTGTACCAGCACCAATGGAAGTTCCAGGCAATCGCCACGGTTTTAATAATGTTGTGCAAGATCCTGATGATGTTGTCCGTCGTCAACTGTTGGCTGTCAGTTCTCCATCTCCTTGTCAAACTAAATATTCTCTCAACTTTAAGCTAGTCGAACGCTATCTCCAAGATGAAGGAATTATCTTAACCAAAACACCAAATAATCATCTTCAATTAGGGTCAGTCATTGTCAATATCTTAGAAGATAACAGCGGTGGCTATAGTCAAATTGATGCGAAAGGTCTGCAAATTCTCCTCAATTATCGCGCATCTGCTACAATTGCTCGAACTGTCACTTTACAAGAAATTCTCAGTCCCCAATTTAATTTAGCATTGGTAAAAAATCGCATCGTCATCATTGGGACTACTGCCCCCAGCTTTAATGATAATCGCTGGTATACGCCCTACAGTCGCCAATTGGGTAGGATTCAAACAACGACAGGGATTGAAATTCAAGCACACATGGTTAGCCAACTTCTTAGTGCTGTGTTGGATAAGCGATCGCTATTATGGTATCTGCCAAAACCTCTAGAAATCCTCTGGATTAGCATCTGGACTTGCGCTGGTGGATTTATAGTTTGGCAACCTTATTTCCCAAAATACAATGCTCTGAAAGTAAGCTTGCTGATTGCTGTATTATATGGCAGTTGTTTCTGGTTGCTGGCATTATTGGGGGCATGGTTTCCCCTATTACCCCCCATATTAGCTGTGATCATCACGAGTTTCGCTGTGGTTTCAATTAAAGTGTAACTACTTGCTGAGTGTTTGTTTGAGCCATGTTGATGCTTTAACAGCCGCTTCCTCTACAACCTCTGGTTGGTCGTAAAAGGCAATATGATTTTGTGTATTCATCCAGTTAAGCAGAAAAGTAGTAGCGCGACAAGCTTAATTTGTTAGGTTGAGTAATCATAAGATAGTTTAATTTTGGATTTTCTAGATTTTTAACCCAACGTTTTAAGGATGACGCGCTAGTAGGTTGGGTTGAGCGATAGGGAAATCCAACAAAGTATGCACGGATGTTGGGTTTCGTTCCTCAACCCAACCTACACCAGAATTTGTTTTTAGTCTTAACTGAACGGTATTGTCATATAAGCCGTATGAGATGAGTACTAAATGTTAAGGCAAATAGCGATCGCAACCTTGAGACACAGAAGATGTAGATTTAGCAGTCAGGTAAACATTTCCTTGGGCATCTACTAGCCAACCTTGTGCCGCAACTATCTTGCTATCATCGATTAGCAATGTCTGCGGTTTTTTTGATGGCGGTGATTCATCTGCTAAAATCCGCCAATCTTCCCAAGTTGCATCGGGTTTGAGGGTGGCGCTGGGTGTTTCAGGTAGCCCACCTCTACCAGTAATGATAAATGAACTTTTCTGGCTAATATTGCACAGTTGTTGATTGATTTGTTGTGTTGCATCGACTAAATCTATTGGTAATTCTGCTACTCCTTGGGTGGGGTCGATGTTCAAAGCATTAATTGTAATAATTCCATTTAAATTAGGGTTAGTCTGAGAAATGGCACTGATATCACTGGTGGGTAACAAACGCGGATCTAAAACTGGAGAGTTTAACGATGTTTGTAAATCTTCACGACTGCGGACTGTCAACTCAAAGATATTTGTTGCGGTGATGTCTATGCGTCCTCCTTGCCCATTGAAGGCATTGGCAACAATATCACTGTTTTGATTGGCAACGATGAAAGGAGCGTTAATCATAATATTCCCACCATCGCCGCCTGCTAGGTTAGTACCAGCTGTAGCAGAAATTAGGCTATTACGCCGCAATAGCAGAATATCTCGGACTTGGAGGTTGATATTTCCACCATTACCAGAGACGGTTTCGGCAATTAGTTGTCCTTGATTGTTCAGTTGAATTGCATTAGCTTGGATGTCAATCTCTCCAGCGATGCCTGCACCTTGGCTGCTGACGGAAATTTGACCGCTATCTTGCACCAATAAATTATTTGTTTTCAGAGAAATTACTCCGCCTTGCCCAGTTGAACCAACTTCTGTATTAGCAAATAGCCCACTAGATGCACTTACAGATTCAGCAATGGCACTGAATGTTGGCGGGAGTTGAGCGATCGCCTGCTGTCGCCTGAGAAAATTAGGATCGCTGCCCACAATCTGAATTTGGTCTTTGGCTGTAACTAAAATATCTCCGGCATTTCCTTGCCCAAAGGCGCTAGTTACCAGTTCGCCACCAGTTTGCAGTTCCAAAGTATTTACTGAAATGTGAATATCACCGCCACGGCCATTACCTTGAGAAGTAGCATTTAAAAGTGCGCCATCAGAAATCTGTAAGCGATCAGCAAAAATATTAATTTCACCACCTGGTGCTGTGGTATTCCCAGCAGTAGTTGTGATCAAACTACTGGCATTGCCATATTCTAGATTTGCACCAGATAAAGTAACAGTTTCTGCACGGATAATAATGTTCCCTGCTTGACCAGGAGCATCGTCAATCCTAGCATCGAACCTAGCACCATTAGTAAGCGATACATGCTTGGCTGTAACGGCGATCGTACCACCGTTGCCAGCAGCATTACCGATAAAACCGAATTCGGGAAACAATAGTCTTTGGACTGAACTTGTGGCAGAACTAAAAAATCCATCACGAGTTGTGCCATCCCAAGCAGCAGTCTCACGGGCATTGATGGTGATGTTGCCTGCGTTGCCCTGTCCAAAAGATTCCGCTGAGATACCTGTACCATCTTTGACCAACAATGAACCAGTGTTAATTGTGACGTTACCACCATTACCGATCGCACCATCACGCACAAAACTTACTATTCCCCCAACACTAGCTCCTCGCGGTGGTCTAATGCCATTAAGAACCACGCGATCGCGAGCATTAATTGTTCTAACCGCAATAAAGGACTTGATGCGTTTATTCGAGAGTTATCAAGAGGAAAAGATCGGCTTTTTACAATTCCTGATCAACGTTGGATTAAGTTTTCCACCGCGCTGAAAGTGAATGGAAACAAGATAAAAATGCTGTACAAACCTGAGGAGATGGTGTTTGAGTCGGATGTCCGCTTAGAGCGTCTGGTTGCTAGTATCACTAGCTCCTCTATCTTTGCATAAGAATTTTTTTCTTTCGACTTTATCCATTTTGTTTGCAACGCGATCACTATCACTGAAACCTTTGTGCAAGGGTAGAAAAGTAGGTTGGGTGCAGCGACAGCGCAACCCAACAAAGTATGCGTGGATGTTGGGTTCCTTGCGGGAAGCCGCGCGGAGCGCGTCTACGTTCCAACCTACGCCAAGTTTAGTTTTTAGCGTTAACTGAACGTATCAAGAGTGGGATGAGCAGTAGCAAGAGGTGATAAGTTTCAAATAGACGAGATGGAAATTCAAAACAAATTATAGTTGGGTTAAAAATGAAACTATTTAGCAATATTATATTTTTTATAACTATAGTTATTTGTGTAGCGGCTCTTGCTATTAGTATTTATCCTGGTGTGCTATCTGAAATAATTTTTGTAAGCTTTGTACTGTTTTTTATTGGGCTACCAATAGTTGCTGCAATTGGTATTTTCCTATTAATAGCATTAATAGTTTTGGCACAACGCGGCAAATTAGACCAACTACAATTAAACAGAAAATTTAAGAATTTCAGAATTTCCTGGCGACGTGTGGCGATGATGGTGGCGATCGTGGTTCTTTCTGGCATTCTGCTGAAATTTCAGATTCCTCGTCGTCTAGCCTTTAGAGTATCAAAACCAGCATTTGAACAAATGCTTGTGCAGGCTCCTGTCTCTAGCGTTGGAGACATGAAGTTAAATCGACAGCTTGGTTTATATTATGTTGATGAATATGCAGCAGATCCACGAGGTGGCGTATACTTTCGCGTGTATTCCAGCCGTTGGATATTTCAAATCACCTCCTATGGTTTTGTCTACAAACCAAACTCAAAAGGCAGTCCTTTTGGCAGCACAAATTACCAAACTTTCCGCATTTTTGGTAATTGGTATTGGTTTGAAGATTCTACTGATTGGGATTGATCGTCTATTTACAGCATTTCTCAGGTAAATGAAGTATATAGGTAGGGGCGAACGGCGGAAAGCCCTTACAGTTATCTGTAACTCACCAAGTTGAAATCTGCTGTAGATGGTAATGTACAAATAAGTGTTTGGCAGTGATGAATGCAAATGAAACGCTCTGTTTGCTGGATAGCGATCGCTCTTTTTTTCTCTAATATATTAAGTTTGCACATTCACGGTAGCTTTATAGAGTTAAACTCACGGTAAAATAGAAACGAAATATAAATATCAATTGCTAAATATATGAATATTGAGCAAGCAGTCTTAGAAAAGTTGCGTCAATTACCTGTAGATAAACAGCAAGAGTTATTAAATTTTGCCGAATTTTTATATCAAAAAAATACTTTTAAAAATACCTTGCGTAGCGTTAGAGGGTTATGTGCTGATTTAGCAGTAGATATTACTGAAAAAGATATTACCCAAGCACGTCAAGAAATGTGGGGTAACTTCCCCAGGGATATTATTTAATGACATCAGTAGTTATAGATACACACGCTCTAATTTGGTATATTTTCGACCTAGACAGACTATCAAAAACTGCCTTAACAGCTTTGGAACAAGCAGTGAATAGTGGTAATCCTATTTATGTGTCAGCTATTTCAGTGGTTGAAATTGTTTATTTAGTTGAAAAGGGACGCTTTGCCAAAGAGGTATTACAACGAACTATAAATGCTTTGGATGACGTTGAGGTGGGTATTGTATTAGCGGCTTTAGATCGTAATGTTTCGGGAGTAATCCAGCAAATTGATCGGGCAACTGTTCCTGATATGCCTGATAGAATTATTGCTGCTACTGCTCTGTATTTAGGCCTTCCTCTAGTTACTCGTGATGTGCAAATTCAGACCTTAACAACTATTCAAACTATTTGGTAATGTATAGAGATCGCATAAAATAACCCTTATTCTGCGGCAAACGCCAGTTTTGTTGATGCAGAAGGTGCAAAATTATGAAACGCTCTGTTTGCTGGATAGCGATCGCTATTTGTTCTCTAATCTTAAGTTTGCATATTCACCTATTTATGCCTGTTTATGCCCAACCATCTATTGCCCAGATGGTAGAAACTGGCAAAGAATTTTATGATGTTGGGCAATTTTCTCAAGCTGTCCAAACTTTAAAACAAGCTACTCAAGAATATGCCAGCAAAAACTCTCCGCTACATCAGGCACAAGCCCTTGGTTTACTTTCTCTGGCATATCAAAAACTGGGACAATGGCAACTAGCGCAAAATGCAATTACCGAAAGTTTACTACTTTTAAAATCAACATCTGCACAGCGCCAACATTTGCAAATCTTTGCTCAAGTCCTCAATGCTCAAGCACACTTACAATTAGCAAAAGGGCAGTTAGAGTCTGCTTTAGCAACTTGGCAACAAGCCGAAACAGCCTATCGCCAAGCGAATGATGCTGAGGGAATGATGGGTAGTCGCCTGAGTCAAGCCCAAGCTTTGCAGTCGCTAGGTTTTTATCGTCGCGCCCAAAAGCAATTGTTACAAATAGAAACCCAGGTGCAGCAGACGAAAGATTTACCTTTGAAAACGCTCGGTTGGCAAAATCTTGGGAATCTTTATAACCGAGTGGGAGAACTAAAAACAGCCCAACGACTACTAATTCAAAGTATTAATTTATCACGACAGATAAAAAATCCTGTTTTAGAAAGTAAAGGATTGCTGAGTTTAGGCAATACTGAAAGATTACTAGCTAAACAAGCAGAAGTATTGCAATATCCTGAACGTGTGCAGAAAGCGCACACCGCAGCTTTAGTATACTATCAACAAGCAGCTGCGATCGCTCCTTCCCCAATTTTGCGTACTCAAGCCCAGGTAAATCAACTGAGTTTATTAGTGGATAGGCAGCAACTAAATGCCGCAGAAACCCTGTGGACACAACTGCAAACACAATTACCTCAGTTGCCTGCTGGTCGCTCCACAGTTTACATATATATTAATTTGGCACAAACTCTGCTCAGGCAAAACCAACCACCAGCAAAAATCACTGCACTTCTGCAACAAGCCATCAAACAAGCTGACACCTTAGAAGATTTACGTGCCAAATCTACAGCAATGGGTATTTTAGGGCAAGTCGAGGAACGCGCCCTAAAATTTAATCAAGCAAAAATTTTGACTCAACAAGCACTACAAATTGCCTATCAAATCAGCGCCTCAGATTTAACTTATCAATGGCAATGGCAATTAGGGCGACTGCTGCACAAACAAAAACCAAAGGCGAATCAAGAAGCGATCGCCTATTACACCCAAGCTGTCAAAAGTTTACAATCATTACGCAGCGACTTAGTAGCACTGAACCCCGACATCCAATTTTCTTTTCGAGAAAGTGTAGAACCCGTGTATCGAGAGTTGGTTGATTTGCTACTGCAAGCACCCCAACCAAGTGCAGAAAACTTGATACAAGCACGAAATGTGATTGAAGCGTTGCAAATAGCTGAGTTAGATAATTTCTTTCGTGATGCTTGTTCTTTGGCAGAGCCTGTAAATATTGATAATTTAGATCCAAATGCGGCAATTATCTATCCTATAGTTTTAGGCGATCGCTTAGAAATTATCGTCAAACTGCCCGGTAACAATTCTTTGCGTCACTATACTCAAGCTAATATATCGGAAACTAGAGTTGATGCCGCAGTTGAGAAACTTTTAACTGCTTTAAGAAGACGTAGCACCAGTTTAAGCCAAACTAAAGCCGCAGCCAAACAAATTTACGATTGGTTAATTCAACCAATTGCCACAGAATTCCAAAATCCGCAAAACCATGTCAAAACCTTAACATTTGTTATGGATGGTTCACTGCGGAATATTCCCCCAGCCATGCTTTACGACGGCAAGCAGTACCTGATTGAAAATTATGCTGTTGTAGTGACACCAGGGTTACAATTATTTTTCGCACAACCTTGGGGCGATCGTAATTTTAATACTTTACTGGCTGGCACAACTAAAGCACCCAGTTTTGCGAAAGAACGCCTGGGAAGTCTTGATAACGTTGCTGTTGAATTAGCAGAAATTAGTCAACAAATTCCTCGCAGTAAAAAATTAGAAAATCAAAAATTTCTCCTGGAAGGAATTCGGCAACATCTAGCAACACAAAACTTTGATATTATTCATATTGCTACCCACGGCAAATTCAGTTCCGATCCTGAGCAAACATACATTCTTGACTGGGAAAAACGGATTAATATCCGTGATTTAGACTCTTTATTACGTAGCAGTAATACTCGTGAAAATAACCCTATTGAATTGTTAATTCTTAGCGCTTGTGAAACCGCAGTTGGTGATAACCGCGCCGCCCTTGGTTTAGCTGGAATTGCCATTCGTGCAGGTGCGCGGAGTACCTTGGCAACATTAATTCAAATCAACGATGCTTCCACCGCAGAATTTATGCAACGGCTATATGAACAATTTCAAAATCCCTCTCTTACCAAAGCGGAAGCCCTCAGAAATACACAACTAGCTTTTCTTAAAGAGTATCCCAATACAGACTATAATCGCCCTTATCACTGGGCAGCTTTTATATTAATAGGAAATTGGTTTTAATACCAATTCTGTATGAAGATGCACAGAATATTGTACGAACCGCCCTTCGGGTTCAGCAGTTCCTCATGGGGGAAACCCCCAAGACCGGACTGCTTCACCAAGTACGCCAAGAGCGCCAAGAATGGAGAGCTACCCATTTAGTGCAGCTTCACATTAAATTGGTTTTAAGAAACAGACCTATTCTTAATATCAAAATCATGTGATGATAAGAAAGAGTGAAAATTATTTACATCGCTCTATCCGGCAAGGGGTTCAGCCGTAGGTTGGGTTGAGCATAAGCGAAACCCAACACCAAGATTAATGTTGGGTTTTCTTACGTCAACCCAACCTACATTTTTTTGCATCATTTTAGGCTTGTCAGTCCACTACCTGTATTTCAAAAATCAAATACGAGTCCTACTATATGGTTTGTGCAATTTAAAAGAGTATTAACTTATTGAAATTACAAACTCCTTATCCTCTCTGTGCCTCTGCGCGAAATAAATCATACTGCAATTATGCAACGTCTATTTATTTAAAATTCCAATTAATTCTGCTTGAGCAATTTCGTTTAACCCAGCTGTAGAATCAGTCAATAACTGCAACCAAGCTGCTTGAAAATCTTTATTTTGTGGAGAACTTAACCGCAGTTCTGCCAACTGAGTCAACGCATTATACCAAATACCTTGTTCTGCGTAGGCTGCAACCCCTGTTAAAGGAGAATCAACAGATTTTAATGCCTGTGCTAACTTCTCGGAAACCGCCACTCGTTGAATAATACCAGTAACTGATGCTGGAGTTAACTCATCTCTAGCATTGGCTACAGTACAGTGAACGTCAAAATACCATCGGTAGGTTTTACCAATTTGCAAAGCTGCAACCTGTTTAGGTAGCGCAACACCAACGATACCAGATGTAGCAGGCAGTTGAAATTTAGTACGATAAATCTCATTCTCACCATCATGTAGAGAAAATTCTCCTAGAGAATCTTTTGCAGTGTAGGGTACGTACACCCAAAAAGTGGGATGGCTGTTGGTAGTTAAACGCAATCGTCTGTTACCTGCCAAACTAGTTAGCTGTGGTTTATTATCGGGAACTAGACAGTTTCCTCGGCTACCAGTACCTCCCTGTGTTGTAGGAGTGCCATTATCTGGTGGAT
The DNA here is from genome assembly GCF_020829595.1 of Nostoc sp. CHAB 5844. Classification (GTDB taxonomy): domain Bacteria; phylum Cyanobacteriota; class Cyanobacteriia; order Cyanobacteriales; family Nostocaceae; genus Nostoc_B. The sequence continues at coordinate 59,766 of NZ_JAIVFW010000013.1, read as the reverse complement.
CTACCTCATTGAAAGTAAACCGAATTTGAGTGTAACTGTTGTGTGATGTCTTTGATTGCGCGAATGCAGATATATTGTAGGCGATACCCCAGGTTACACAAGTTAGTGCGATCGCTCTCAGAATAAATTGTTTTGCAATTATCATAATTATATGGATGCACAAGTCTAAGAAACTATTTATAAATAGAATTTCTAGATAACAAGGCATGTAATATACTATGAATTAAAGTATCATCATATATGATGAAAATTAAGCTCATTTCAGTAAAAGTTCATAATCCTTACTAACTGCGATCGCGCAGTTCCATTAAAGCTTTGCCTGCCTCAAAGAATGCCCGCTCAACTTTGCGTTCAAGATGTAGCGATCGCGTTCTTCTGCCTGGGTTAGCTCAGCGACTACAACCACACTAACTGTATAGGAGTGATATTTACTACTGCCTACAGCATCCCCATCAGCGCCCAACTCAAGACTCCTACACCATCCCAATTAGCGAGACAAGAAAACCCTATCGCATCAAGAACGCGGCAACCAGTTCAGGCATTTAGCGGACAATTCGCTGTATTTCTGGGACATCAGGATCGCCTCACTAGTGCAATATTTAGCCCAGATGGTCGCCAAATTCTCCCTCATGATCGGGCTTATCGATGCGTTCAGACTCATATCTGCCTTTAATTTCTTGATTGAAAAACTCACCAATAGAGTCAGCCTCATGTAAATCTTCCCAAGTTTCTGGCTCTACCTCAGAATATTGATAGACTGCGCCACTTTGAAACTCAACTTGCAGGATGCGATCGCTCTGACTGTATCCTACGGCGATCGCCATTGATGAGCTAACTGGTAGCATCGCAATTGCTTCTTCCACCACTGGAAGTGTTGCAGTTTCTGCCACAATCTCACTCAAGTGTTGCAGTCCTTCATAAGCTTGAACTGGCGCAGGAATTTCTAAAAATTCGAGTTCATCACCTCTGTCAAGCAATAACTGCAAATATCCGTCAGAATGAGCGATCGCTACTAAACTGCTCAAGTCTACTTTCGATAGCTTCATTAACTTGGCTCTCCTGCTGTGTAATTGTGGAGTCTAATATATTGACGCAATCAGCAAATTAACTTAGTATTTTTGTACTATAAAAATATCTAGTCGTCAAGTTTTCTTACCATGTCTTCATGAGTATGAAGTAGCAGTGGCAAAACAAGGGTAAAGCAAATCTCTCTTGTGCGTGATTCTACAAAGATAAAGCCATCCAAATGTTCTACCAGTTTTTTCACCAAGGCCAACCCCAAGCCAGTACCGCCAGGTGTCAAACGTCCCATATTGGGGATGCGGTAGAATTTGTCAAAAATGCGAGATAGTTCAACTTCGGGAATTTCTACACCAGAATTAATTACACAAAGATGCAACTTGTCATCTTGTTGGTGAGCAGTCACTGTAATAGTTTCTCCAGGAGGAGTATATTTACAGGCATTTTTGACTAGCTCACGCAGAATGCGGCTTAGACTAGATATGTCTGTAGTTAGTAAAGGTAAATCAGGCTCAAGTTGAATTTGCAGACTTTTTTGCTGTTGTTGAGATTGAATAATAAATACTTCTATAGTGTAGGAAATCCAATCATACAGGTTGATAGTTGTTAGTTGTAAGGGATAAAACTCAGCGTTTAAATATTGCAAGTCAAGTAAATCTTGTATTAACTGGAGTTCTCCCTCGCACTCTTCGTGTAAAGTCGTAAAGCATTGAGATATTTTTTGATTATGTTGATTTAAACCAGTTAATTCTGTTTCTAGTAATTGGATAAATGATTTAATATTAGCTACGGGGTTCCGTAATTCGTGAGAGATAGAACAGAGAAAATCATCTTTTAGTTGATTCAGCCTTTGTAACTCCTGAACTTGTGCTTGAGCAGCTTGATAAAGTCGAGCTTGACGCAGAGCGATCGCGCACTGGTTTGCTAATTGTTTGACTAACCTTACTTCTAGTTCGTCAAATGCTTGTTCTGCTGATTTAAACAACCACAAACCACCTAAAATTTCTTGATTATCAAAAATAGGACATAGTAAAGTAGCATATTTTTGTTCATTACCGTCATCACTAACAGGTAAATACAAGCAAAATTGGGTACTTTGTTCTTGCAGCAATTTTTGATAAAAATCACTCCATTTTGTTACTTGCTCAATAAAATTTTTAACACAAATATTATTACTATGTTTGCTATATCCATATTCTATGGAACAAACTTTTAACTCACTATTATAAATTGTTGCATAACAACAATTTAGTTCCAACCCAACTGCCAACTCTGCCACTGCTGCCTGCCAAATCTGTCCTTCGTCTAAACTGTCACGAACTGTATCTGTAATTCGTTTTAATCTTTCCTCAAATTCTAGCGCTCTTTGTAATTGCTTAGTGCGTTCTATAATTTGTTTTTCAAAACCCTTATTGAGTTCTTGCAAAGCAGATTGTGCTTGTTGACGTTCTTGAATTTCTTGCTGTAAATGTTGGTTTTGAGCTATCAGTAATTGCCGCTGTTCGTAAATAATTAATTGATTTTGTACTCGCGCCAACACTTCTAACTCTTGAAAAGGTTTAGTAATGTAATCTGCTCCCCCTAACTCAAAAGCTTTTATTTTATCTGTAGTTTGATCTAGCGCACTAATAAAAATTATCGGAACATTCGCAGTTTTTTCTTGTAACTTTAATTGCTGACAAACTTCATAACCACTAATTTCTGGCATATTAATATCTAGTAAAATCAAATCAGGAGGTTCTATTTGTGCAGCCTGAATTGCCATTTTACCACTGACAGTTTTTTTGACTTTAAATCCTTGAGATTCTAGGATTTTGGCTAACAAACGAAGATTGTCTGGTGTATCATCAACAAGCAAAATCAAAGCAGAATGAATAGAAGATTTAGACAAACTCATAATTTAAAATTCCGTGTCGAATATACTTGATAAATTATTAAATAAATTAATTTAAACAAATAATCTGCCTTTACTGCAATCATAAGTTTGTAAATATTTAATAAAACATATTTATTTTTTATTTTTCATGATTTTTTTGGTCAATTTAATAATAGTTTCTAAATGAAAGTTATCTACTAAATCTTTCAATATTTCAGCAATGTGATGCTTATTTATAGGTATTTCTTGGAAAAGTTGATAAAGTTTTTCATCATCGATAATCATTGCAGCTTCTTGGACTTGAGCAATCCAGTTTGCTGGCATTTCCTCTAAATCAGATGGAATTAATTTCTGAGGTTGAGTTTTTGACTCAGGCAGCTTTTGTTGATGATTTTCGGCATAAACGTAACGAACACCAAGATATTGCGCCATTTTCTCAAATAGAACTGTTTCTTCAAAAGGTTTGGCAACAAAATCATCGCAGCCTACTTGCAAAATTATTTGTCTGTCTTCTTCAAAAGCACTCGCAGTCAAAGCGATAATTGCTAAAACTTTACTTTCAGTATGAGCGCGAATTTGCTTAGTTGCTTCATAACCATTCATGACTGGCATTTGTATATCCATCCAAATAAGATGCGGTTGCCAAGCTTTGCAGATATCAACGGCTGTCTGACCATTCTCGGCAGCACATACCTCAAAACCAACAGACTCCAGCAGTTTTACCATCAACTGCCGATTTTCTAGAACATCCTCAACAATTAAAACTCGGTATTTAGGCTGGCCAGGTGCTAAACCAATTACTCGCTTGGTTACTTGTGCAGAAGGCAAAACATCTACTTTCTCTGCAACCGTCATTTGCACGCTACAAGTAAAGGTTGCACCTTGTCCTAAGACACTCTGAGCGCGAATATCACCCCCCATTAATTTAGCAAACTGGCGACTGATGGCTAGTCCTAAACCTGTACCTTGCATAAACTGTCGTCCACCTTTAGCCTGTGCAAATGCTTCAAAGATTAACTCTAAATCTTCAGTAGCAATTCCTGGGCCAGTATCTTCAACGGCAAATTCTACAGTTATCTTGCCTGATTCTGCTGCTGAAAATGAAGCATCATCAGCATAAGATACTCGAAGTACAACACAACCAACAACTGTAAATTTGATAGCATTACCTAAGAGGTTAATCAGTATTTGCCTGAGCTTACCTTCATCACCATAAACATATTGATTTACTTCTGAACTTAACTCAGTGATGATGTTTAATCCTTTATCTGAAGCTTTGAGGGTAAACATTTCTTGAATTGAGTAAATCAAGCGATACAAGTCGAAATAACTTTCATTTAATGTTAGTTGACCAGCTTCAATTTTTGACATTTCTAAAACATCATTAATTAAAGCCAACAAATGCTCACCACTACGACTAATAATATCTAAATGCTCTTTGTCATCTTGAGATAAAGAACTATTCCGGGTCATAATCTGCGTGAATCCTAAGATAGCATTGAGTGGAGTACGCAATTCATGACTCATCTTTGCTAAAAACTGACTTTTAGCGCGGTTGGCAATTTCTGCTTGCTCAGCTGCTTGCTGAAGCGCCATATGGGAAAACTCCAGGGCAGCTAACATCAGGTTATTTTTCATCTCTTGTGCAACTTCAATTTCAAACGATTGCCAAGGATAAGATCTATCTTGAACTGTTTGTTTCCACTTTTCAAATGACTTGCGTGGAGTGAGACGCAAACTATTATCTGAAGCAACAGAGATTGATGTATTAGGATTACCAGCCCAATTAACAGTTTGCACTTGTTCAGGTCGTAACCAAATGATATGATAAGACCTCTGATTGAGAAAAATAGAAATTGCTAGAATGCCACTAACTTTATCTTTAAAGTTTCTGGCTGGTTGATAAATTTGCGGTAAAGAATCAGTAAAGAAAATTTCTTGCCGTTTTTGCTCAGAAAGCCAATTAATTAGCTTTCTCATCTCTGTTTCAGGAGAAGTTTGACCAATTAGAGTTAATTGTTCTTCTAATAATATGGCAACGCCTTGAGCTTGCACTAAATTTAATAAATTAGACTCGTTTCGTTTGAAGACATTACCAATGTAGTCTAATTCGTTAGATACTGCTTGTCTCAGTTGTTCTTGAATTGCTTTAACTTGTTGGCGATAGGAATTTAAAGCCCGCTCTTGTTGATTGACTAACTCAACTGATGCTAACTGCCCGATAAATTCACAAATTTTGCGAGTCTCGTAATCCACTTTTTTAGGGGTGTAATTATGGCAAGCAATTAAACCCCAAAGTCTGTTTTGATTGATAAGAGAGATACACATTGTCGCTGTAACACCCATATTATGCAAGTACTGTATATGCCAGGGCGATACACTTCTCAATGTTGCTGCACTAAGATCCAAAGAGGGATTTGCAGGTATTAATTGAACTGGCTGATAATTTATATCTGGAATCAATCGCAGCCATTTTTCGTAGTAAAGTTGTCTGGCTTGTGCTGGAATATCAGATGCAGGATAGTGTAGTTCTAAGTAACTTTCTAGATGGCTTTGCTTATCTTCTGCAATGACAACTCCACTATAGTCTGCTTCCAATCTGTAAAGCATGACCCGATCAAATTGAGTAATTCTTTTGACTTCTCTGACAATAATTTGAAATAGTTCTAGTGAATTTTTGGCATTGACTATCTGAGAAACTGTTTGTTCTAGAAGATGATAATATCCTAGGAAGGGGCTACTTTGTGTATATGGATGAGGTTCTAATTCTAGAATTAAAATATCATCTGAGCGATGTATAATTCCGAGAAACAATGTCTGCTCAATTTCTGCATTAAAATTGTGCCATTCAGATTTTAGTTCAAATAAGTGGACAAATGTTAAAGTTTTTTGTTGGAGATAATCAGTAATAAACTGGATTTGCTCTGATGGAATGAGATAATTTAAATTTTTACCAATTAAATTTGCTGCGGAAATCCCAAAAAATTGACTCGTATTTTCACTAGCTTGGAGAATTTTGAGTTGTGGTTCTTCTAAGGCTAAAAGTACACCATGTGGTTGTATATAACCAGGAATATGAATCGGCTCATTATCACAGTCAATAATATTAATTGTTTCTGAGAGAATAAGGTCGGAATTTGTCATTTTACAATTTAAATATTTTTAGAGGAAAATCGAGAAAAAAAGAATAATTTCTAAATATATGATGATTATGTGAGTTGCACTTTAATTTTCCACAGGCTAAAGTGTGGAAGCAGCAGAAAAAGCCTGCTGATCCTGCCTTGCAGAATACGCAAACGATTAATTATGTGTGTGTTTATACAAAAGCGTGCTTAATTTTTTTAGTTGTGAAACACTGCATTATTAATTAATCTGTTATTGTGGCATACAATATTACTCTCAGGATCGCTTTAGTGACAAAAAGTTGAAAACTGCGATCGCTCCTTTAATATCAAGTTCGGGTGATTACTTATAATAAAATCTGTCAATGTAGGTTGGGGAGCCAGTGCGTTGCGGGGGTTCCCCCCGTTGTAGCAACTGGCGTTTGAGGAACGAAACCCAACAAATCCAGGAAATGTTGGGTTTCGCAAAGCCTCAACCCAACCTACAGATATCATAAGTGTTTAACCGAACCTGATATAATACAAATGAAAAAAGGGCGCATATCTGTGCGCCCTACGAGGAGAGAAAATTGAGCAGTTAACAGGAATTTATTCGTAAATTACAAAACCAGCTGGCGGAACAGTAATTTTCACAGATTTACCATTCCTGGCTTCAATTTTCACCTTTTGGCCTGCTTGCTGTTTATCAGTGGAGTAAATGCAAGTGAGGAAATCACCTTCATTGTGTAATTCGTTATCAATAGTTACCCAAGCTTCACGCGGTTGGTAATAGTCGGTGTTGAGAGCCGCAACTACTTCTTGGTCGCTGAGAATTCGAGACCAAGGTACAACAGAACGAATTTCGTTACCAATTAACTGCGGTAAACCAAAGTTTATACCATCACCAGAAATTGGACGGAGATATTGACGACCTCGACTTAACGCTTTTTTCTCTGTTCTGATTTTGAGAATCTTTGAGATTTCTTTATAGACGTAATTTTCTTCATTAAAGAAGTGAACCCCTTTAGTACCAAATGCACCGAACTCACCACCAAACATGGCTTCGCGCAAATAGCGATCGCTATCTCCATGACCATCAAAGGCTTGTTCTGTACCATAATAAATACAAGGGATACCCAGCGTTAAAGCATTGAGTGCTAACGCATTCAAAACTACTTTTGATGCGTCTTTATCCGCGCAAAATCTAGCTTTATTTTGGCCTTTCCGCACTTGGTCATGGTCGTCAAACATCGTCACGACTTTATCTCTAAACCAAACGTGAGAATCTTTCTGTACAAGCACAGAATTACGAAATAAACTAAAGTAATCTCTAGGGTTGCGATATCCTTTAACTAAATATTCGAGTTTGTCAGGAATATCATCTACACCTAAAGCTGCATCTAAACCTGTCTCTTCTAAAGTTTCAAACGCTCTGCGTCTTCCACCAGTAATCTCACCAACCAAAAAGAATTTTTCCTTACCAATACTTTGGGCAAACTCATGAATAATAGAAGCAAAAACACGAGTTGCTCCTTTATCCATGTGTTTGACAGTATCAATGCGGAAACCATCAATATCTGCATAGGCTATCCAATATTTATAAGCCTGAGCTAGATATTTCAGCGCTGGAGATGACACATAATCATCTAGAGTTCCAAAGCCATGACTAATATCTTTTAAATCCTCAAAATCTCCTTCTAAAAATTCAGGATAGCCATCCCAATTTCTAATGCGTCCTTTCTGAGTATATAAAGATGGATCTTGAAATTCTACTGGCCAAATTGCGTCATTTTCTTTAGGCCAAGTTGCTGGATTATTGGCATCTGTTTTGCAAAATGGTATGCTGGGTTGACCTTTTTCGTCATTAAAACCTTTGACTTGATAAGGTGTGCCGTTGTAATCAACATTACCTGCTTCGTAACTAAAGATATTCCCAGAATGATTCAAGATAATATCTAAAATTACGTAGATACCATTGGCATGAGCAGTTTGAACTAATTCTTTCAAATCTTCACTGCTACCAAACTTAGGGTTAACTTCTAAGAAATTTTGAATACCGTAGCCGTGATAAGTTTCTTGAAAAGATACCTGTTTGAAAATCGGACTAATCCAAATTGCTGATACGCCTAAACGCTTTAAGTAACCTACTTTACTAGTTAGTCCTTTCAGATTACCACCAACGTATTTTACGCCTGCTTCTCGCCAACGTGCTGCATCTTCTAGTGTTTGTGTAGCATTATTTTGATCACCTGCTGCGAATATAGGAGTTCCACCATTAGAGACAACATTTCCCGCATTGTCTTTATATCCATTCTCTTTACCATCGGAAAATCGATCAAGCATCATAAAATAAAACACTTGATCTTCCCAAGCAGTTGGGGACGGGTAAAATGTTTTGTTAGTGGTATAAGAAGCGAGATTTAGTTGAGATAATTGCTTTACTGCCATGTCAGTAATTCTCAGATTAAGGATTAGAATGATTGCTGTTATGACACTGAGAGCTACAAAACTAAATTTTTCGATTCCGGATGACTGGAAAATTCTTTCGAGTAATTTTTGCTTATAAGTATTACTTAAAATTTATAAAAATACCTGATTTCAAGAATGAATAATTAAAAAATTAATCTTTTTTTAATTAATTGCTTGTAGGAAAATTTATTGGTTTTCAGCGCCCCGACTTCTCAAAGAAGTCGGGGAACTTGTTGTGCTTCAAATTTTGAAAAACCAACGACGACGATACATTCCATAAAGAATCGTCCACCAAAATAAAACCATGACTATGGCAAATATTAGTGAACCATTTAGCGCCCCTGCCCAAGGGCGAAATAGATGTTCATAAATCCAAGTGTAGGTTGTGCTGCTGCTAATATTAGTTTTAATCAGGATTCTTGTGAATACGCCAGAGGCCACAAACAAAAATATGGCATTTAGCCCCATAACTTCTAATGGTAGTCCCCAGCGTTTGAAATGGCGGACTTCTATGAGTTCATAACACAAAGCCAAAATTAGCAATGCCCACCCAGCCGTAAATAAAACATAAGAACTTGTCCAGAGTTGTTTATTTATTGGAAATAAAAATCCCCACAATTGCCCAATAATTACAGCAATTAAGCCAAAAATTACTAAATTTACACTAGTGCGGCTTTTAATTGGCTGAGTTCGTAACCAGTCACCTGTAAAATATCCCAACAAAACTGTAACAACGGCTGGCAAAGTACTAAATAAACCTTCAGGGTCGAAGGGGCCGCTGCGATAAAGATGCTGGCCGAGAATTATCCGGTCGATGTAACCGCCAAGATTACCTTCTGGAGAGAGATTCCCCGCACCAAAACCGGGGACTGGAATAAATTGCATTGCCAACCAGTAGCCAACTAGCACAACAACTGCTAGTATCCACAACCCACGACGGGAAAGGTTGAGAACTGCCAGTGCTGTTAGTACATAAGCTAGGCTGATGCGCTGCAACACTCCCATAATTCGCAGTGTACTGAAATTAGGTGGAATACCTTTGATTAACCAATCAAGGATTAAGGAAAACAAGGCCAAGAACAAGCCAAGGGCAAATAGTATCACTCCTCGGCGGAGAATGCGCTGATAGAAAGATGCAGTCGGGCGATTTTCTCTTGTGTACTTGGCAAAAGAAAATGGCATTGCGACACCGACGATAAATAAAAAGAACGGGAAAACCAAGTCTGTCGGTGTGCAACCATGCCACTCAGCGTGATCGAGAGGAGGATAGACAAAATCCCAACTTCCGGGATTATTCACTAAAATCATAGAGGCGATCGCAATTCCCCGAAATACATCCAGGGAAGCAAGGCGCGTAGATGGTGTAGAAGACTTTTCCATAACGCTATAGTTTAATCTGTTAAACGCTCCTCCAAAATTTTTGTGAACATCAAAGACATTTTTCTTAGTGGATTTTTACGTCTAGCACAGCATGGTAGAAATAATTATCACTTTCTTTCCTTGTGCCTTCTACCTTCTGCCTTCTGCCTTCTTCCAACCCAAATTGCTGACTCCTCACCTCAGCCAGCTGCTATCATTCCGCCATCACCCAATAGAGAATTTCGAGGTGTTTGGGTTGCTAGTGTCGCCAATATTGATTGGCCTTCTAAACCAGGTTTAACTACCGCACAACAACAAGCAGAATTAACTACCATACTTGATCGCGCGGCCAAATTAAAACTCAATGCAGTTATTTTACAAGTCCGCCCTGCTTGTGATGCCTTATACCAATCTGCCTATGAACCTTGGTCAGAGTTTTTAACTGGACAGATGGGTAAACCACCAGCACCTTATTATGACCCATTAGCTTTTGCAGTGGAAGAAGCTCATAAACGCGGGCTAGAATTACACGCTTGGTTTAATCCTTATCGCGCCCGTCATCCGCAAGCCAAATCAATTATTTCACCGAATCATATCAGTAAAACTCACCCAGAATTAGTCAAACGTTACGGCAAATATCTCTGGTTAGATCCCGGCGAAAAAGCCGTTCAAGATTACACAACTGAAGTAATTATGGATGTTGTGAATCGATATGATATCGATGGCGTTCACATTGATGATTACTTTTATCCCTACCCAGAAAAAGATAAGAGAAAAAAAACTATTGATTTTCCTGATGAAATCAGTTGGCAAAAATATCAACAATCTGGAGGCACAGAAAATCGTAGTGATTGGCGGCGGGAAAATGTCAACACATTAATTCAACGGTTGTATCAGAGTATTAAAAGTACTAAACCTTGGGTAAAGTTTGGCGTTAGCCCTTTTGGCATTTGGCAACCAGGATATCCGAAACAAATAGGCAATGATAAAGCTTTTAATGCTTATCAACAGCTATATGCTGATTCTCGTAAATGGTTAATGAATGGCTGGTTAGATTATCTATCACCACAACTTTACTGGAAAATTGAACAGACACAACAAAGTTATCCTGTATTGTTGAATTGGTGGATATCGCAAAACACTCAAGCTAGACATATTTGGCCAGGAATTTTCACTAGCCGCGTTGGTCAAAACAGCACTACAGCTTGGCCTGCGAAAGAAATCATCTATCAAATTAAAACCACCCAAGGTCATGTTGGTTCAGATGGAAATATTCACTTTAGTATGAAACCTCTGTTACAAAATAGTGGTGGAATTGCTGATTTATTACCACAAGATGTTTATCATCATCCTGCATTAGTACCATCATCACCTTGGTTGGATAATACACCACCAGAAAAACCACAGGTGAGTCTGGAAAAAGATGTCACTGGTAGTAAGATTGTCCTACGATGGCAACCCACTGGTAAACAACCAGTTTGGTTATGGGTTGTGCAAACCAAAACAGGCAATGAGTGGAATACCAATATTTTATCAGCTGGGCAGAATTCAACTTTGTTAAATAATAATCAAGTTGAAGATGTCGCTGTTTCTGCGGTGACTCGCTATGGTGTTCAAGGAACAAGCGCTATTGTGGAAATCCCCACATATCAGGCGAGAAAATCTAATATTCGCACTCCTTTACCAGTATTAGGCATTTCCCAGAACTAAATTGTTCATCTTGTAGGGCGGGTTGATACCCGTCCTGAATACAAGATGTTAAATTGATGTGAATTCGATAGACCTCTTTCTCACTTCCTCCTCTCCTAAAAGGCGAACCAGGAGTAACCAAAAATGAGGGTTTTACTTCCCTCTCATCGTAGGCTACCGTGTACACACAAGTGATTTAATTACCTCCAATCTCGTTTTGTAGTGGACTGACAAGCCTAAAATGATGCAAAAAAATGTAGGTTGGGTTGAGCATCAGCGAAACCCAACCTACGGCTAATGCACAACTTTAGCCTTGCCACACCACTACGAGACTCAAGTTAAATTGACTAACTCATGAAACAGAATAAAACCGACTGCCCTTTACTAGAAACAGTCGGTTAGAAGGTGATAATGTAAATTTATGTTTAGGCTTCTTTATTCAAAAAGTTTTGAACTTGTCTCAAAGCTGCTGCACCGATATTAAATAAAGCCCAGCCAGCAGCAACAGCAATAGGCGCTAAAACGATCGCTACACGAAAATCGATATCCATAAATTAGAACCCCTGTGTTAAGTAGAAATTAAAGTTTTATCAACTCTTCTCATTTTTATTTTTAGCTGAATTGGGCATTTTTTCCCAGCTGATATGTAAAGAAAGATTACAGAAAGAGTCAAGAGTCATTAGTCAATGGTCATTTGTCACTAGTTATTCTCTCCCTTCCCGCGTTGTTGTCAAAAACCTAAACCTATTACCCCCAGCCTCTTTATTATCTTTTCACTGTTGATAAAAGCCAAGATCGCTCCCCTTGCCAGCATGAACCAAGGCTAACTTTTTGTAACGTTCAGCATGTTCGATTAATTCTGCGGCTTCGGTTTCGCTGACTTGACGCAACACTTTGCCAGGAATGCCCACAACTAAAGATAAGGGCGGTACATCTTTCGTAACTACTGCGCCTGCACCGATAATACTACCACTGCCTACCCTTACCCCATCTAAAACCACAGCCCCAATGCCAATCAAACTGCCGCGTTCAATGTAGGCAGAATGTACCACAGCACGATGCCCTACAGTCACATGATCTTCTAAAATGGTTGGCAGTCCAGGATCACCGTGGAGAATGGCTCCATCTTGAATATTCGTGCATTCACCAATCTCAATCCGTTCTACATCTGCCCTAACTACTGCTGCGTACCAAATGCTTGCTCCTGCTTGGATTTTCACAGAACCGATGACAACAGCATTATCTGCAACGAAGGCTGCTTGAGAAAAATCAGGAGATGGCCAGTAAGAAGCAGTAGACACGATAGAATAGGAATATGGTACCCAGGAACACTGGAGAAACTCCAACCTTTACGGGGCTGGTTGCACAACCAGAATATCATGTTGTTATGCCTCTACACTGAGGAAGACACAGTTTACAATTGTTATAAACTGCAAATCCGTTTCCGTGCAGTTACAAACAATTCACCCAAAGTGGAGGAGCCGAAGTGTAAAATCGAACCTAATGGTGCTAGTGAAGAAGAAATTATGTTTGTACGCACTTCATGATGAATCCAGGTTTGCAGTACCCAATATTTGGCCACGAAATTCAGTGTCCCCACTGTCGGCAGACTATTCCGGCTTTGACACTTACAGATACCTATCTTTGTCCTCGTCATGGCGCGTTTGAAGCCAACCCTAAGACTGAGGAGTTAATTCATCTACAGTCAGGTCGTCATTGGCGCAGATGGAATGGGGAATGGTATAGACAACACACTCATCCTGATGGTATACGGTTTGAAATTCACGAAGCTTTAGACAAACTGTATACTCAAGGCTATCGAGCAACAAGGGTAATTATTGCCAGACGTTATCAGGAATTGATGAGTGGCTATTTAGAACGCAGTACGCCTTGGCGTTCTGGACAACCAGAGACGACATCAGCGCGACTATATGGCTTACCAGTAGAATTTAGTCCCGATTCCACAGAAGAACCGTGCTGGGAAGTGATTAATTTCGATTTGGAAAAAGAGCCGGGAGTCCCTGTGCGCTATCCTTATTTCAGGTTGTTTGAATAAGACTGAAGTATGAAGTATGAAGTATGAAGTATGAAATTACTTTAACTATATAAATCTGGAAAAACTTTTCCTAGGTATAAAAAGTGAGTAAGTACAAAGGATTTCTTAACTTTATCCTTCATACTTTACACTTCATACTTTTTAAAATTATGCACCACGCCTCTATTCGGACTGCGAATATTCATCGAGCGATCGCTTTTTATGAATTGTTAGGATTTATAGTATGTGAACGCTTTACTACAGGCTATACCCTCGCCTGTTGGATGGAAGGATTAGGCGGCAGAATTGAACTCATTCAAATACCCCAGCCAAAACCAGCCCCCGATGCTTTTGAAGATGAGCATTATGTGGGATACTATCATCTATCATTTGATTTAACTGAACTAACCTCAGATTTACCTAGCTGGTTGATAGACTTAAAAACTCGTTTTGCATTGGCAGCACAAAGCCAGCCAGAACAATTATCACCCCTCAAAGTCCTTTTAGAACCAACACAACAGCAAATAGGCGATCGCATTTGGGAAGTCGCCTTCATTGCTGACAGCGATGGTTTACCTTTAGAATTTATCCGAGCTTTAATTAAACTAGCTTAATAAGCTTGTCTCTTTATATACTTTTGTTGTTCAATGAATTTTTCATTGGTAGTGTCGCTGATTTTACTGATCCCCAATAAAGACTAAACTGTTGTTAATAGCGCTTATAAATATGTAATTTAATTTCAATACATCTACCAAAAAAATGTCTTTGTTTTTTATAGGGTATAGAGATCGTTGGCCGTTATTAATTTTAAGTCTTTGGATGATCGCAGTATTTTGCTTAAGCGATCAACCTGCTAACAGCAAGTATACAGCTAAATTACAACCGGAAAATATTCAAACAAAATTGATTGCAACTCATATAAATCACTCAACAATCACAGCAAACGTGCGTAAAACAGTATTAGAAAATGGTCTGACTGTTTTAACTAAAGAAGTACATACTGCACCAGTTGTGAGTGTGCAAATTTGGTACAAAGTCGGTTCACGCCACGAAGCACCAGGAGTGAACGGCATTGCACATCAACTGGAACACATGATGTTCAAAGGCACAAAAAATCGTCCCGTTCAATTTGGCAGGTTGTTTAGTGCTTTAGGTAGCGACTCAAACGCTTTTACTAGTTACGACCAAACAGCTTATTACAACACTGTAGAACGCGACAAACTCAAAGCACTGCTAGTGATAGAAGCAGATAGAATGCAAAATTCTCTCATTGATCCTGAGCAACTAGCCAGTGAAAAACGAGTAGTAATTTCAGAATTACAAGGCTATGAAAATAGTCCTGAATATCGCCTCAACCGTGCTGTAATGCAAGCAGTATTTCCTAATCATGCTTATGGATTACCTGTTGGTGGTAGCAAAGCAGATGTAGAAAAGTTTCAAGTTGAGCAAGTGCGGGAATATTATCGTAAATTTTATACTCCTGATAATGCCGTATTAGTAATTGTGGGAGATTTCCAAACTACTAAAACCCTGGAAACAGTCAAAGAGATATTTGGCAAATTAGCTAAGAGTCAAGAGTCAATAGTCAATAGTCAACCCTTCGGCTACGCTCAGGGCAAGTGGTCAAGAGTTAATGGTCAAAACTCAGCACGCTGCTCAACTCCCACTACCGCTAACAGCACTCCCCTAGTCCTAAGAGAACAGGGTGCCGCAGCGATGCTGCAAGTAGTTTATCCACTACCTGATTTAAATCACCCGGATATCCCTGCTTTGGAAGTGATGGATTACATTTTGACAGAGGGAAGGAATTCACGGCTTTATCAGGCTTTGGTGGAATCTGGTTTAGCTAGTGAAGTAACAGCCTCTGTGGCCAGTTTGCGAGATGCTGGCTGGTACGAGTTGTTAGTCACAGCAGATGATCATCAAGATTTGAAAAAGATTGAGAAAGTATTAAATCGGGCGATCGCTAACCTATCACAAAAAGGGGTAAAGCCAGAGGAAATCACCAGGGCTAAAATGCAGTTAGAAGCTGGCGTGATTTTGAGTAATCGTGATATCACCTCTCAAGCGATGCAATTAGGTAACGATGAAACAACCGCTGGTGACTATCGCTTTACAGAACGCTATTTAGCAGCCGTCAGTCAAGTGACAGCCGCAGATATTGTTAATGTAGTCAACAAATACTTAAAACTAGAAACGCGTGTAGTCGGCGTGTTCCAGCCAACTGCTCAACATACAACTGAAACTGGTAAAAAATTACACTTAAACCAAACTACAGAAAATTTATCTGCTGGTACACCTGTAGCAGCATCAGAGGTGGATAAGTACTTACCACCAATCGATGAAACAACAGACGTTGTGAAGCAAGTCTCCCACAGTGCAAGTCACAACACTTCTACGCCAGCGTTACCAGAACAATTTACATTGGCTAACGGTCTGCAAGTATTATTATTACCAGATAAAAGTACTCCTACCTTGACTTTAAACGGCCACATCAAAGCCGGAAAAGAATTTGATAGAGAAAATCAAGCTGGACTAGCATCTCTGGTAGCTGATAACTTAATGAGTGGTACGAAAAGCAAAAATGCCTTAACTCTAGCTAAAGCCTTAGAAGAAAGAGGCGCATCTCTTGACTTTACAGCTTATCGTGAAGGTGTACGGATTGAGGGCGATAGTTTAGCAGCAGACTTACCCATTTTGATTCAGACCTTAGCAGATGCTGTAAAAAACAGTACATTTCCCAAAAAGGAATTGGAATTGAATCGCCAGCAAGCCTTAACCGACCTGAAACAAGAACTAGATGATCCCGCAGAAGTAGCCAAAAGAACCTTTGTACAATCCCTTTACCCGAAACAACATCCCTTATATGCTTTTCCCACCCAAAAGAGTCTGCAACGAATTAAGCGTGAGGATGTCATCGCTTTTAAGACAAAACATTATCGTCCAGATACAACAGTGCTAGTTATAGTCGGAGATTTTGAACTGACACAAGTGCGATCGCTACTCCAAAAAGAATTAGGAGACTGGCAAGTTAGCGGTCAACCACCACAGCTACAATATCCCACAGTGAATATACCAGATAACGTCATCCGTGTAAACCCTGTGATGGCAGGTAAAGCTCAAGCCATTACTTTTATGGGTTACACAGGTATTACTCGTCAAGATTCCCGATATTATGCAGCTTTAGTATTGAATCAAATTTTGGGAGGCGATACCCTATCTAGCTACTTAGGAGCAGAAGTGCGCGAGCGCCAAGGTTTAACTTATGGTATTTATAGCTACTTGCAAGCGCAAAAAAATGTCGGGACATTTTGGATTGAGATGCAAACTAGTCCTGAAGATAGTAACAAAGCGATCGCGAGTACCCGCAAACTCTTACAAGAAATTCATCAGCAAGGTGTGAGCGCAAATGATGTGGAGACAGCTAAGAATACCCTAATTAGCAACTATAAAGTTTCCCTCGCCGATCCAGAAGAACTAGCACACACAATGCTGATGAATCAGGTACATGGAATAGACATAGTAGAAATACATTCCTTCACTGATAAAATCAAACAAGTTACCCTTGCCCAAGTCAATCAAGCCGCGCGTGAGCTACTCCACCCAGATAAAATTGTGGTTGTGACAGCTGGCCCAGCTGTTATAGCTGATAAATAATCATTGGTCATTTGTCATTTGTTTTTAGCAAAGTAATGAAAAAATTACGCGTAAAAGCATTTATACTTCATACTTCATACTTAATACTTCAATTGTTTTTTATACTGAGTCTGAATTTTGTTAGTGCTGTGCCGTCAGCAATGGCAGAAAATTCACCTCGTGATTTGCTTAAGCAACTAGCCACAGAAATTACAGTTAATTTAGGTAATTCTGCTAACGAACTCAAGTTTGAACCAAATCATCTAGAATTCTCAACGGGTAAACGCTATCTACTCCGACTTAGTAATCCCAGCCAATTAAAGCACTACTTTACAGCCAAAGATTTTGCTGATGGTATTTGGACACAAAAAGTAGAAGCAGGCAAAGTAGAAATTAAAGGAGCCATTCACGAATTAGAACTTAAACCTGGTGCGGAAGCTGAATGGGTTTTTGTCCCCCTCAAAGCCGGAAAATATAGCTTACGCTGTCCCATCGCCGGACATACTGAAGCTGGGATGACAGGAGAAATTATCGTTAATAATTCTTAATCAAAACGGCAAGGAGAAATGGTAATAGGGAACAATATATTATTTCGTCCAATGGGGCAAGTTTTGTCAATGAACGGATTATTACGTATGTGAAGTTGTTCTATATGGCGTAAAGCGGCTAGTGGTCGTATATCCTTAATCTGGTTATTATTGAGACTAAGTTGACGTAATGTTTTACTCAATGCCACTAAGGGTTTGACATCACTAATACGGTTATTGTCGAGATAGATCGTACTCAATCTACTCATACTTGCAAGCGGTTGGAGATCGCTAATCTGATTGTTATTTAAGACAATATAATAGAGGTTTTTCAAACTAACTAGCGGTCGTAGATCGCTAATCTGATTATTACTAAGGTAGACAGCATCTACTTTAGTTAATCCAACCACTGGTCTAAGATCGCTGATGCGGTTGTTATCCAGCCTAAGTTCTCTCAAATTGCTCAAATTAGCTAACGGAGTCAGATCTCTAATTTGATTGTTACTGAGCCACAAATACTCTAATTTTTTAAAACTAGCCAGAGGTCTGAGATCGCTGATATGACTATCCTTCAAATTGAGTAGCGTACCAGATTTAAGTCTAGTATCTGCTAACTTGCAATTGTTGGTCTTAGCTATTTTTAGCAATTTATTGATGGTCTGTTTAGTAGCCGCAGACAAAGTGTTTTTGCGCTGACACCATTGGGCAAAACTTGAAACTTGTGCGGCTTCTACTGTAGTTGTTAGAGATGACGAAATCTGTGTAAAAAGCATAATAATCCACTAGACAATACAAATACTATTTTCATATTTTTGAATCGGTGAGCTTTTCTCAAATATCTCGCTGTATAATGACCCCATTCACCCACTGCTCATCACCTCTCGGACTCAACGAAGATACCAACGGTCGGGCGCAACAGGCTTGTTAGCTGACTGCCATTTGGTAGGATAAAAACTGGGATGCACCAGAATACTCTTTCGAGTCTACATACTGAATTCTGGAGCCTGACTTCTGAATTCTATTGTGATAAATTATCGGTTGCCAGTCAGATGAGGACATAAGTAATCATCAAAAACAGACACCAACAGACTTTCAAGCCTGTTCCCTGCTATAAATTAAATATAGATATAGTTTCTCAATTATCCTAGAAAAAGCACGGACTCCGTAGCGACAAAGCATCAGTAATTATTATTAGCACATGAACATTTTCAGCAACTTGCTTTCTCAACCAGCTAAGACCACGCCTCCAAAACAACGTCGAGGAATAGAACTTAAATCGCCGCGTGAAATTGAAATTATGCGGCAATCGGCGAAAATTGTCGCAACGGTACTCAAAGAAATTTCTCAGTTGGTCAAGCCAGGGATGACAACAGCCGACTTAGACGCTTACGCGGAAAAACGTATCCGCGAAATGAATGCAACACCAAGTTTTAAAGGCTATCACGGTTTTACTGGCTCTATTTGCTCCAGTATTAACAATGAAGTCGTGCATGGCATCCCAAGTCCCAAGAAAGTTATCCGTGCTGGGGATGTATTAAAAGTAGATACAGGTGCTTATTATCAAGGTTTTCATGGCGACTCTTGCATTACAATTGCTATTGGTGAAGTTACCCCAGAAGCCGCTAGACTAATTCGTGTCGCTGAAGAAGCTTTATATAAAGGTATAGAACAAGTTAAAGCTGGTGCGTATCTGCTTGACCTAGCTGGAGCGATAGAAGACCATGTAAAAGCTAACGGTTATAGTGTGGTGGAAGAATTTACCGGACACGGCGTTGGTCGTAACTTACACGAAGAACCGTCAGTATTTAACTTCCGCACACGAGATATGCCGAATGTAAAACTGCGTGCAGGAATGACTTTGGCAATTGAACCAATTTTAAATGCAGGTTCCAAACACACTCGCACATTAGCTGACCGTTGGACAGCTGTAACCGTAGACAATTCTCTTTCGGCTCAGTTTGAGCATACAGTTTTGGTGACAGAAACTGGTTATGAAATTTTGACCGATCGCACTAAAATTTAGTTTATTCATGTCCATTACAATTCATCCCAACATCTTCCTTTCTCAATATGCGTTGGGATGAATTTTATGCTGTCTAAGTTCAATATTTGGAGAATTCATCCCAGAGAGACTTAGCAGATTAGCCATAGTTAGATATGTTAGGACAGTGTTGATTACTCAAAGCGTTGAATTTACTGTGTTTATACTCAGCACTCAGCACTCAGCACTTTGCAAAAAGGCAAAAATTAGTTCAATCAAAAAGTAGCCATCATTAACTGCGTACACCAGAACACATGAAAGAGGGACTGAAGACTAGTATTTTTACTCAGCACTCAGCACTTTCAAGTCAGGTAAGACTAGCGTTTGCGAAAATGACCACTATTCAGTGCCAAAATCTAGCGAATCAACAGCGATCGCCTCAAACTATTCTGCCAAACTTAGGATTAGTTTGTATTACAGTTTCTCAACAAGTACGCTTTAAAACAATCACACGCACGCGCTACTTGAAACTCTCCCTTGAGGAACGAGAAAGCACTTTGCGATTACTTTATCAGAATAACTTGCAGCGGTTGCATGATGCACTGACTTTTTGTGAGGCAAACCAGATTCGCTTGTATCGAATGCCCTCTGGTCTATTTCCGATGAACGATTTAGAGGACAAAATCGGCGAAAATATCCTAGAGGAAATGAGCGCTGATTTGAGCCAAATCGGTCAACGAGCCACAGCACTGGGAATTAGAATGGTGCTACATCCAGATCAATTTGTGGTACTAAGTTCCGATTCGCCCGAAGTTTTGCAAAATAGTATCAACATATTAGCAAGACACACTCGTGACTTAGATTTACTCGGTTTACCTCGTTCAACTTGGTCATTGATGAACATTCATGGCGGTAAATCTCAACGCGCTGAACAGTTAATAAAAGTCATTTTACAATTACCAGAATCTATCAAAAGTCGCTTAACGTTAGAAAACGACGAATACGCTTATAGCAGTAGTGAAATTTTAGCAGTATGTCAGGAAGCCGAAATTCCGCTGGTATTTGACGCTCATCACCATATTTGCCACGAAAACTTAGATAGCTATAATGAGCCGAGTGTGGCTACTATGTTTGAGGCGGCAAGAGAAACTTGGACAAATCCAGATTGGCAATTAGTTCATATTTCCAACGGTGAAACAGCTTTTAAAGATAGAAAACACAGCGATTTAATTACCGATATGCCTGATATCTATCATCAAGCACTGTGGATCGAAGTCGAAGCCAAACGCAAAGAAGAAGCGATCGCCCATTTGCGTAATTGGTGGCTTATGGGACAATAATTTTTTGTGGAGAAAATTTTGCGGCTTTGCATGAAATAATTAAGAGACTATGGCGATCGCAATCGATTTTGGTACTAGCAACACAGTCATTGCCCGTTGGAATCCCGTCACCCAACAGGCAGAAACTTTGAGTTTACCTGGTTTATCAATTCAACAAAGTCTCAATCCACCACTTATACCCAGCTTAGTGTATGTAGAAGACGCAGCACAAAGTAAAATCTTAGTAGGGCAACAAGTACGTGATCGCGGTCTGGATCTCAAAGGCGAAGCCCGATTTTTTCGCAGTTTCAAGCGCGGTATCGGCGCAGAAATTCAAGGTTTCTTACCAGAATTAGACGGGCAAATTGTCACCTTTGAGCAAGTCGGGCAATGGTTTCTCTCTCAAGTCATTGAACAACTAGCACCCTTAGAAGGAGGCTTAGATTCTCTAGTATTAACCGTCCCTGTAGATAGTTTTGAAGCTTATCGTCACTGGTTAGGGAAAGTTTGTCAAAGCCTCCCAGTCGAACAGGTGCGGATGTTAGATGAACCCACAGCCGCAGCCTTGGGTTATGGTTTAGCGGATCGAGAAAATCTTTTAGTCATTGATTTTGGAGGCGGTACTTTAGATTTATCTCTAGTAGGGTTAGATAAAGGCCCGCAAGGAAATACTAAACCTATAGGATTTTTGCTCAAATTTGGTAATAAATCCCTGGCTGAAAACTCAAAGCAAAAAGTAAAAACAGCCCGTGTTTTGGCGAAAGCAGGGCAGAATCTAGGCGGAACAGATATTGATAATTGGTTAGTTGATTACTTCGCCAAAACTCAAGGATTAGCGGTAAGTCCTTTAACAACGAGATTGGCAGAAAAAATCAAAATTCAGCTATCAACTCAAAACCAAGCTAGTGAAGTTTATTTTGATGATGAAACATTTGAAAGTTACGAATTAAATTTAGACCGCGATAACTTAGAAAATATTCTCAAAGAACACGCATTTTTTGAGCGACTAGATGATTTAATGACAAATCTGCTGCAACAAGCACGCCGCCAGGGAATTGAACTCACAGATATTAATGCAGTGTTGTTAGTTGGTGGAACTGTACAACTACCTGCAGTGCAGACATGGGTAAAGCAGTATTTTGCGCCAGAAAAAATTCGTTGTGAACGGCCTTTTGAAGCGATCGCTCAAGGTGCATTGCAACTATCTCAAGGCATAGAAATTAAAGACTTTCTCTACCATAGTTACGGGATTCGTTACTGGGATCGTCGCAACCAGCGCCACAGTTGGCATCCAATTATTAGATCGGGACAAGCTTACCCGATGAATCAACCTGTGGAATTATTCTTAGGCGCATCTGTCGAGAATCAACCCAGCATTGAATTAATTATTGGGGAATTAGGTGCAGACACAGGTAATACCGAAGTTTATTTTGATGGCGATCGCTTAATTACCCGCCGTCTGGATAGCGGTGAAACCACAGTCAAACCCCTAAATGATACCGCAGGAGCTAGAACCATTGCTCAACTTACCCCATCAGGATATCCGGGGAGCGATCGGGTGAAAATTCTGTTCCAAGTTGATGAGCAACGCTTTTTGCGAATCAGCGTTGAGGATTTGTTGACGAATGACACTTTGTTAGAAAATCAACTCGTGGCACAGTTGAGTTAAAATAAAAATTTAGTACTTATGTACTATACAGAGATTTCATCTATAATAATATTTGTTGAGATTCTACAAACTTGTTAAGATAAAATATTTACCTCAAGCTGCTGGCTAGGCTATGATAGACTGTCTCATTGCGGCTCGTTACTTTATTATGAGAGCTTATGAGGATGGTATAGAAGCTGAAATGACCAATATGAAAGTTCAGAAACTTCTGTATTATGCTCAGAGCATACATTTGGCACTCTACAATGAACCATTGTTTGATGAGGAGATTCAAGCTTGGCGTTATGGCCCCGTTTGTCCTCCGGCTTACAGGTTCTATAGTGAGTTTGAGGCTAAACAGCTACCTATTCCTGGTAAAGAATCCTTGTCTCAGCTTCCTATTGAAAAGAAAGAACTTTTAGAGGAAATTTGGGGATACTTCGGTGGATACCATGCTTATCGGCTAAGTGATATGACTCACGGAGAATTCCCTTGGAAAAAGGCTCGTAAAAATCTACCACCTGAAGCAAGCTCAACAGAAGCAATTCTCCTGAATGACATGAAAGCATTGGGCTATCAAAAACTTGATCTGATAGAACGTGATAATCCTGTGTATGAACAAGCAATGTCCAAAGTTTTGAAGGATACATTAGCTTCAGAATCATCAAATCGGATTGGTAAAGGAGAAGTGCGTGACTGGCTCAACTCCCTTCTCGATTGAAGAATCCGATAGTTTCAAGCGTTCTTTTAAAAAACTTGCAAAAGTTCACAAAGACAGCTTCGTTGCACTTGTTGCAAAAACATTGGAAGATTTGATTGATGACCAATACCCGAACAACTCTCGTAATGAACCTCTACCGGGAAAGATTCAGTTACCAGAGGGATGGGCGTTCCACAAACTAGAACTTTGGTTGTCAAAAGGAGCTTCGGGACAAATTAGGCTGATGTACTTGGTAAACTCAACTACTTGCACAATTAAACTAGTTTGGATTTATAGTCATGAGCAATTTGCAAAACGCCCTGCTGATGTGGATTTGAAGAATGTTATTAGAGAAATTCTAGATTTTTAAGTGCAAATCCTAAATAGGCAATATTTCTTGAATGGTTTTATTTAAACTGGACAACTGAGAAAATTCGGGTCGAGAATCTGATCTATTGTGTAAGGGCATTCAGTTGGAAATATTTCTAGTGGTTTTTGCGTCTCTTTTGCTGCATCTCTACGCGCACGTCGATAGTATTTCTCTACCCACTCTAGATCTTGAAGAAAACGCTGCAGACTAGGTGTATCTTCTAAACAATCTTGAATTTTATCTCGATAGTTAGAAAGGGTATTATTCCAGCTTTGTGTTCTTTGCTCAGGTTGGTATTGACATTTGAGTAAGTGCATCATCAACACTTGTAAGTAGCTGCTAAGCTCCTTTTGTTCACTGCGCCCCAATGCCTCTAATTCCTCTACCAAATGTTCAACATCTAATTCTCCCCAACGTCCATTTTGTAAATATTCAGCTTGTTGTTGCGTCCATTCTAAAAAGTCTTGATCATAGAGTCCTGCTTTACCCATTAGCTATTACTCTTTTGTCTAGGCAAGGTGACTTTACTAAATTCTTAATTACACTCAATCTAGCATCTACAGCTACTTTGAGTAGTTATACAATATTGGCTGACTGGGGTGATTATTTGCGATCGCCTGATTTATATTTTGATTCAATAAGTTGCTGAAACGCTGCTAAAGTTTTTCGATTTATCTTTTTCGCTGGGAATATTACATACGTAACGTAGATGTAATAATTTACATAATTAGGCGATCGCACTCAGGAATATAGATCAACACCTTTCTGTGCATGTCACTACACCAGAGTTAGGTTGGGGTTGTGCTAGTTCGCTAATGATACTGGTATCAAATAGAAAGGTCTATGTCTATTTTAGATATAAATTATGTCTACATTACGCCGTGTGCAACTTTCTTTCAAACCTAACCCCCAACCCCTTCCCTACGAGGGAAGGGGAGCAAGAATCAAAGCCTCTCTCCTGGCAGGGGAGAGGAATGGAAGTGGGGTTTCCAAAAGTAAGTTGCACATCGCGTTACATTACACAAAAATAAAGGACAGGCAAAAAGCCCATCCTCCACAAAATCATCTAAATTCAGCTTTACCGTTGCACTACTACTAAAGTCCCTGGCTTTGTCCAGTTGTACAACTTACGTGCCTGCTTGACTGGCAAATTCACGCAACCGTGGCTGACTGGAGTACCAAAACGGTTATGCCAATAAGCACCATGAATTGCATAGCCTTCATAAAAATACATTGTGTAAGGAACATCAGGAATGTCATAGCCACTACCCCGCATTCTATTGGTACGATGCTTAGACTGAATATGAAATCTACCTATGGGTGTGGGTGTGGCTCGTTTCCCTGTAGAAACACGAAACGAATAGATTAGCTTTTTACCGTCCCATGCCTGTAAGCGTTGTTGGGATAGGTCAATTTCAATCCTGCGAGGTTGGGATACTTGCCGACTGTCAGATATTTTGATGTTGTTGTTATTAAGTGACGCGGCTGTTGCAATCACAGAATTGGGGTCAGCTGTTGTTGGTAGCGCCGATGAGAAAAAAGTTGCTAACAGCAGCGCTACACTTGTACAAAAATTTCCTGAGCGACGAATTCCAACATTACTAGTTCGGGTTTGCATTATGCATCACCTTCTAACAACGCAAAAAATATTTTGTAGCTTTCACAAAGAATACA
This sequence comes from Nostoc sp. CHAB 5844, assembly GCF_020829595.1. GTDB lineage: Bacteria > Cyanobacteriota > Cyanobacteriia > Cyanobacteriales > Nostocaceae > Nostoc_B. Next base: position 34,362 of record NZ_JAIVFW010000013.1, on the reverse strand, counting down.
AATTGCCAAAGCAATTCCTAGTTCTTTATGAAAGCTCTAAGCGGATTATCCGCCAATACACCAATACTAGTATCAGGTGAGACTATTACAGCAGCTACGTACCAAGGTTGTATCTTGTAACTAGACCATAAGAAATAAGAATGTCAGGATTTTCATCACTTATACCAATACATTTCTATACTTTTATGGCTAGTGTTGATTTTTCCTCTCACTGCCTAAGTTCTCTCTTTTGAGTCTCTAGTTTTGGTGTTGACGGTGGTTTATCAAACAGAATTCAGAATGAATCCTGTGTGAAGCAGCAGATAAATAACCGTAATGGAAATGATACCTTGATCGGTGGCACTGGTAACGATACAATTATCAGTTGTGCTGATAGCGACAAGCTAACTGGTGGCACTGGTAATGATAAATTCGTTTACACTAGCCTCAGCGATCGCACTGATACTATTACCGACTTCAGCAGTACGAATGATGCTTTATTAGTGCAATCTCTGTTGGCTAACCTGACCTACACAGGCACAAATCCAATCACTGATGGTTACATTAGAGGCATACAATCCGGCTCAAATACTCTCATTAAATTGACGCTGATGGCGTTGGTGGAAGTGCAAGCTTTATTACCTTAGTTACACTCAACAACTTTAATGTTAGTAATTTCAGCCAGAACAACTTGATGCTCTAATTAAGAGAAACTTGCTCAGTTATCAAAATAGCGATCACTTCCAGTTTACCTTAATTACTAGCTGCGGCGATCGCTCTTAGCATTGCTCAACTACTAAAGCTTTTGAGATTATCCCTCAATTGTTGATGGATGCGGTCGTAAATAAAGTCTTGGCTTACCGCAGCATCAGGCAATTACTAAGGGAATAATATGAACTGCTAAATCGTCAACGACGACAACAGCGATCGCTATAAAATTTAAAAAATGGGCAGGAGGAGAATCGAACTCCTATGACCGCAAGGCCGCCACATTTTGAGTGTGGTGCGTCTACCAGTTTCGCCACCCGCCCTTGGTGCAACTTTCCTAAGATAGCATATTCGTCTAATCTACTGCAAATAATTTTGCTAGTTAGTGTTTTATCGTCACTAAGCTAGAGTCAACATCTTGTATGGATGTACAACCACTAAGAGCCATTGCCACACTTAATTCATCTTTTAATAGCGAGATGATATGAGATACACCAACTTGTCCTGCTACAGCTAATCCCCACAGTATAGGACGGCCGATAAGGACGGCTTTTGCGCCAACAGCCAAGGCTTTGAGGATGTCTGTGCCTCGACGGATACCGCCATCTAACAGCACTTGTGCTTGATTATCGACAGCTGCAACTATCTGGGCGAGTGCATCTAAAGACGCGATCGCTCCATCGAGTTGTCTGCCACCATGATTGGAAACTACAATTGCTTTGGCTCCATGCTCAACTGCACGTACAGCGTCATCACTTCGTAAAATGCCTTTGAGTACCAAAGGTAAGGGAGATAACGACTGTAACCATTCCAAGTCACGCCAAGTTACCGCAGGGTTTAATTGCTGGGCAAAATAGGTAAATAATCCAGATTCGCCTGGTTCTTGGGGAATATCCAATCCTGAAATATTTGTAATGTTTGCCAAATGTAACTCTGGTGGTAAGGTAAATTCGTTACGTAAATCCCGTTCTCGTCGTCCTAAGATAGGTGCATCTACTGTCAAACAGAGAGCTTGGTAACCTGCGGCATAAGCCCTTTCTACCAGATTACGGGTCAAGCCTCGGTCTTTGTGGATGTAAAGCTGGAACCACTGCAAGGCATGATGTTTGTCACCTACCGCAGCGACTTCTTCCAAGGTTTTTGTGGCCATTGTACTCAACACCATACCCACGCCTGTGGTGGCTGCTGCTAAGGCTGTGGCCAGTTCTCCTTCTGGGTGGGCTAAACACTGGAAAGCCATCGGTGCAATTAATAAGGGTAGTTGCAGATGCTGTCCTAAAATAGAAGTGCTTAAGTTGCGATCGCTGACATCTACCAGCATCCGGGGGCGCAATTTCATCCGTTCAAAGGCAGCACGGTTATCTCGTAATGTGATTTCATCCCAAGCACCACTACAGTAGTAATCATAAGCCATCTGCGATAGATGCTGCTTTGCTAACTGCTCGTATTCCCAGAGGTTAATTGGCTTAGAGACATCTGTCATGATGGTGGAATGAAATTGCTGATATAGCTGAAGTTCTTGACTATTTTATTGCTAAATGAGTCATTATTACGGCTTGACCCCTAAGCGAATTGCTACTTGTTTAGATTCTGCCAAGGTTGCTGCTAAAATTTCCGCCCCTGCAAGTTTTACTTGTTTTGTGACTTTACCTGCTGTTTCCGGAGAGCCTGCATTAAACGGTGGTTCGGGATTATACTCCAAAATTAGTTGGATGAATTTTGCCGTGTTTTCATCACAGAGTTTCGCTACAACTACGAGTGGAATGCGCCGGATGACGATAATAAAATAACCCAACATTTGACCATTCTGTGTGTTGGCTTGAGAGGATGGGAGGAGTAGGCAAAATTTGCAGTGACTCCTCCTGCTTGATGAAATTAACTACAAGCCTTTTGCTATCATTCATTTAGTAAATCACGCGATCGCCCTATTTTTCTAAAATTTTTATCCTCTACAGAAATCTCTCTAATAGTTCTTCACGGGATAATTGCAGTAATAAAGGAGTAAACTCTTCTGGTGATAATGCTAATAAAGGTTCGATAATCCCTGTTAATTCCGTATCTAAAGACCCAAACCGAAATTGCCATAAATTCTCTATAACCTGACGGCGTTCTGCTTGGATACCTTCTTGGATACCTTCTTGGATACCTTCTTGTTTAGTCTCTGCTAATTTTTGTTCGTAAATAGGTGATAAGCGCATAATTAAATCTCTATCCTCTGCGTCTATATTTTGATTTACTTCCAAGGTCGTCTTTAAACTCAATAATAAATCAATTGCTTTGGCGCGTAAGGGATTATCTTGCGGCAGTGCTTCTAGTTCATCAATTGCTTGTTTTTGGACTCTGCCTTTTCCTAAAATTCTGAGCCATAGTGTTTCTTCAATACACGGTAATTGATGAATTGCAACAATTGCTGTTCTGAAATAATCACCGAAAAAGTGTACACCTACTTCCCAGTTCTCTGGGTCTTGGCTAGTTCTAAAACCCTTTAATATAGATTCCGAAGCCGTCGGTGATAAAATCCATAATCGGGGTAATTCTGATTCGACAACCCGCTTGTTATCAACTTTAGCCTGACGCTTGATTTCAGCAAATATATCAAATAACTTGTTCATACAACTGCGAATTTCTGCAATTGTAGCCGCATTTCTAAAGGGTTCTATTAATGCAGGCATAGACGCAATTTTTCCTAATAAACCCAATTCTATTGTATTGCCTGTTGAGGGAAATGTAGGTGCGAAATAAACATCTATCTCTTGTATTTCCGCAGAAACTTTCACTTTCCGACTAGTTTCTACTTCTCCTAAAGTTTGTAACAATTCTTTAAGATAATCTTTGGCAAATTGGTCGTAGGGAAACCTTGTCATCAGCTAATTTCGACACTTTACCCAGATTTTACATGAGGGCGATCGCCTACGACCTGCCGCAGATTATAGTTAATTTACCAGTTACGCCAACCGCCTTTCGCTGGGACTTCACCAGAATTTTTCAACCCATGAGTTTGCAGTAAAGTTTGATATTCTTGACTACTAGCCCAACGGTCAATTTCTCTAGCGCGTAGTACTGGTACGGGATGGCTTAATTGGGCAGTGCGGGCTGCTTTCACCATTTCACCCAACTCTGTTTTACTAATATCATCGTAGGCACGGGCTTGGGCAATAAAGGCATCAAGGTTGAGTTGCGGTGCGAGTATTGGTGAACCACCTGCGAGTTTCATCAGTACAGACATCACAACTTTAGGATTTTGAGTGGCTAACAAAGCGGCGCGATCGCAGGTAAACTCAGCACAGCGTACCCATTCTAAAAGTTGTGTTTGTATAGCTTGAGCCAACAAATTTCCCACATTTGGCACAATTGCCGCAGCCAAAATCAATAAATTTACAGGGGTTAAGTAAACGCTGTGGTCGCATTTGAGATGCCCTAATTCATGGGCAATTACTGCCTGAATTTCTTCTGGTGTCAGGATATCTATCAACGATGTGTGCAGTACAACAAAAGGCTGCTTACCCCGCATGGCAAAAGTATAGGCATTGGGAGCCGGATGTTGCCGCACATATAATTGGGGAGGCTCAATATCTAAAGTTTTGCAAGCTTCTAATAATAATTTATGTAAATGGGGCAGTTGATTTTCACTGACTAAAACACTAGAAGCAATATTTTCTACATAAAAAACCTGCTCCGCCATTGGCCCAAGCCAATTTCGCACCATCAAATCAATACCAGGTATCTGTTTGAGAGCTTTGGTAGATTCTAAGTCTAAGGGATGACGAAAGGAGTCAGCTTTTAAACCAATTAGCGGGGTTTTGATGAATGACATGATGTAGCCAGCTTGAACACAAATGTAGGAATTTGGCTGTTCAATCAACAGCCATCCACAGCTAGTATAACGATTAAGTAGGGTGGGAAATGCCCATCCAACTGAGTAGGAATTCCGTAACAAGTTTGGGAGGGTGTAAGGGGGTAAGGGTGTATGTGTTCAAAACCCTGACACCCTTATACCCCTTCGTCCCTAATTCCTAAGTCGAAATTGTTACTGGCGAGGTACTACCATTAGGTGTTAACTCTGGTGTTGCTACTTCTTTCACGCGCTTGATTTTAGCGCCTAATTGTTGCAACTTCAGATCAAGGCGATCGTAGCCGCGATCTAGGTGATGCAATCCTTGAAAGGTAGTTTGTCCTTCAGCGGCGAGTCCTGCTAAGACTAGGGCAGCCGATGCTCGCAGGTCTGTGCCTAATACTGGCGCACCTGATAACATTGGGACTCCTCGGACAAAGGCGGCATTGCCTTTGACACGAATATCTGCGCCTAAGCGATTTAACTCGGAAGCATGACGCAAGCGATTTTCAAAGACAGATTCGTTAATGATGCTGTCACCTTCAGCCAAGGTGAGCAACGCCATAAACGGTGCTTGCATATCTGTGGGGAAGCCAGGATGTGGCAAGGTTTCAATATATGTCGCCTTGAGAGTTTCCGCAGGCAGTAGCCGCAAGCAGTCTGGGGCTTCTTCAATGATAGGTACACCAATTTCCCGGAGTTTGGCAATCAAGGGAATTAAATGGTCTGGTACGACTGGGGATAAGGAGATTTCAGAACGTGTAATTGCACCAGCCACCAAAAAGGTGCCAGTTTCAATGCGATCGGGGATAATGCTGTAGTTAACAGAATGCAATTGGGGAACACCCACAATTGTAATGATGCTAGTGCCAGCACCGTGAATTTTGGCTCCCATTGCGTTACAGAAATTCGCCAAATCGGCAACTTCTGGCTCACGGGCAGCATTTTCGATGATAGTTTCACCATCTGCAAGTGTGGCAGCCATCATCAATGTTTCTGTTGCTCCCACGCTAGGAGTGTCGAGGTAAATTTTGGCTCCTTTTAATTTGCCACCACCGGGAACATACGCATTACAAATGCCATGTTCAATTTGGACTTCGGCTCCCATTGCTTGCAGTCCTCGGACGTGCAAATCAACTGGTCTTGCGCCAATTGCACAGCCTCCAGGTAATGGCATTTGTGCTACTCCTAGCCTTGCCAGTATGGAACCAATAGCAAAAAAACTGGCTCGTAGTTGAGTCACGAGTTCGTAGGGAGCTTGAGATGTACTAATGTGGCTGGCATTAATATCTAAAATGTCGCCTTGGCGTGTAACGCGTACACCCAACGCTGATAAAACTTGTCCCATTTTTTCTACATCCGCTAACAAGGGAACATTGCGGATGCGGCAATCTCCAGAACAGAGCAATGCTCCAGCCATGATTACCAGTGCTGAATTTTTTGCTCCGCTAATTGTTACATGACCGTGCAAAGGATGCCCGCCCCAAATTTGCAAGACTGAGGAGTCTGCTTGAGGTGCAAGCTTGGCATCTGGTAAGCTGGTAGAAGGATTAATAAGCCTACCTCCAAAAATAATACGTAATTTTCAAGGGTTGAAGTTGGTTTTGATTCTACAGTAAAGATTTAATTTGTCTACATATTGTATAAAGCAATATATTTTTTGACGGAAACTGAGGGCTAAAAATAACCATAGTTTAGTCTAAGGTGTATTGGGAAATTACGCTCAGTAGCGATCGCAATACTCCATAGATACTGGACTTTGGTTTGAGGAAAACCCAACCACCCATCATAGTTCCCAATCTTTGATCTGGAATATCTATAACACAGATATTTGGAAATTAGTTGACAAAAATAAATAATTGAGTAATAATTAGAAATTGTCGATATAAAAACCGATACCAGCGGAACTGGCGGAATTGGCAGACGCGCTAGATTCAGGTTCTAGTGCCGCAAGGCTTCCGGGTTCAAGTCCCGGGTTCCGCATTGAAAGTTAAAAGGTAAAAAGTAAAAGGCAAAAGAATAAATCTTTTAGTTTTGACTTTTGCCTTCTTACAAAGTTAGGCGGGACGGAAACCGACACCGCCTACTTTGCGCTTTTTACTTTTGCCTTTAATTGTGTTAACTAGTTTACAGAATTCCCTAGTCAAGCAAATCCGTAAGCTGCACTCTACAAAAGAGCGGCACAAGCAGGAATTATTTTTGCTGGAAGGAACGCATTTGTTGGAAGAAGCTTGTGCGGTGAATTATCCGTTAGTTACGGTGTGTTGTACACCAGACTGGCAAGCATCTCATGCTTCTTTGTGGGAAGAAGTGTGTAGTCGCTGCGATCGCGCAGAAATTGTCAGTGAGGAAATTTTAGGGGCGATCGCGACTACAATTCAACCAGATGGAGTAGTCGCCACAGCAAAACGTAGCGAATCCCGAAATCAAGTACCATTTAGTGGTATTGTCTTAGCTTTAGAAACCATCCAAGACCCCGGTAATTTGGGAACAATTATCCGCACAGCAGCAGCAGCAGGTGCATCGGGATTGTGGCTGAGTGAGGATAGTGTAGATTTAGATAATCCCAAAGTGCTGCGTGCTACAGCTGGACAATGGTTTCGCTTAAATATGGCAGTGAGTGAAGATTTAACAGCGACAGTCCAACAAAGTCAGCAGGCGGGAATGCAAATCATAGCTACTTTACCAACAGCAACATTAACCTATTGGGAAATTGACTGGTGTAAACCCAGTTTAATTTTGTTGGGGAATGAAGGCGCTGGTTTATCAGCAGACTTAGCAAAGATGACAGATAAACAAGTTCAAATTCCCCTGAGTCCAGGAGTTGAGTCCTTGAATGTGGCGATCGCAGCTGCTTTAATGTTGTACGAAGCTCGGCGACAAATGGCTGTAAGCTAAAGAAGCATCACTTTGCCTTTTCTTCTAGATATTGTTCAATATCAGCAACCGCGTCCTCAAAAGCCGCTAAATCAATATCTGTCAATTCATTATCAAATTCGTCTTCAGTTATCTCCTCAGTCTGCGCTTCTTCGTTCTCAGTCAGACTTTCGTGTAAAATACCTTCCAACTGGTTGAGAGATTCCTGAAACTCTTTATCAGCGGCGCGGCGCTGGTGATGATCATTTTGCTCCATCATACTGACTGAAAAATACCGATTTACTAACTTAGTTTTAAATTGCAGTTCCTACAAATTTCTATTTTGCATATATAAAAGCTTGAAGGCTATCTGCTGTATCAACTTTACACACTCCAAAGTTGAACCGCAAAATTATTAAAACCGTTACACCCCTGCACCCTTACTCCCGCCTGTGTAGATTTGTTGGTGCAGCAACCACTACTATATGATGTGGTGAAATTATTGGTTACTGTGGGTTCTCAAGCACCGTTTTTATATGAGATTAACGCTTTGTGCAGTTTAGAATATGGTCAACCACTGCCAGGAGATTTCCCAAAATGGTTAAATATTTACGATTTACGAGATTTTCTTAGCTATGTGGGTAGTAAAATTTTTCCTAAAGTTCAGGATGAAGAGGTAATTAGTAAACAGCCATTCCCCCGTTCGCATGGTGCTTATTGGACAAATGCCAAAACTTGGGAGGCGATTTTTGCGAGGTTGCCGTGATGATTTATTGTTTAGGGCATAAAAGGACGTTTTAAAAGTTCTTAGTAATGTATGAAATACTTTTAGATCCCCCTAAATCCCCCTTTTTAAGGGGGACTTTGATTCCGGTTCCCCCCTTTTGAAGGGGGGCTAGGGGGGATCGATGAGTGCCTAAAATCACAGCCAAATACTTTTCAAACAACCTCTAAGGTTTAACGCAAGCAACATGATTAGAACCAACACTGTAAGCATCTGTTTTAGCAACTTGACTAACTAGTGTCACTTCTCCTTTATTATTAAACACCCAACCAGTAGCAGGGACAATAGAAACAACATTGGCAGACTTTTGAGGTACAGTAACACGACTAACTGAATTATTTCGTGGTTTTGCTGCCACAGTTAAACGCGTATCAGACCACACTGCATCACCACTGAAAGCTTCGTCAGGACTTGCAGGTAAACCACCACGTCCCGTCACAGTAAATTGGCTACCTGTTTTATCATCAAAAGCTGCACAACCAGAATCAACCAAACTAGCTGTATCGACAGTATTTGCAGACAATTCAGTTAAACCCTGAGTGGGGTCAACATTCGGTCTGTTGATAATAATTTCGCCATTAATTCCCGTTGCAGAACTGGCAGTAATATCACTGGTATTAATACTTTCATTAAGGCGAGGTGCGATACCAAAAATACCTTGAGTATTAATCTGGACTCGACCACCTGTACCTGAAAAAGCATTGGCAGTAATGTTGCTGTTCTCATCCGGTACAGCGATCAGGAAACCTGCATTGATGTTGATATTACCACCATTACCGCCAGCTTGGGCAGTGCCAGCAGTTGTAGATATTTGACTACCACGACGTAATAGTAGCGCAGTTCCAGCGTTCACCGAAATGTCACCACCATTCACAGAACGAGATTCAGCAATAAATCTGGCTCCATTATCTAAAAGTACCAAAGGTGAGTTAACTTCAATATCTCCTGCATCACCTAAACCATCAGACCGGACAAACAAACCACTAGCCGCATCAACATTACCAACTGTGCCAAATCGAGCCACCCTGTCATTGAAGTTTGCATCAATACCATTAAAAATGGCTCTTTCTGTAGCATTGACTGTTATTTTACCTGCACTTCCCCTGCCAGATGTCGTACTGATGAGTTGACCACCATTGAGAACTTCAACAGTATTTGCATTAACTGTAATATTTCCACTATTACCATCATTAAAGGTTCGCGCATCCAACACAGCACTATCAGACAAGCGGAATAAATTGGTATTAACTGTGATATCACCACCCTGACGTGTACTAGTAGATGTAAATAATGCACTTGGAAATTTGCTAATGGGATTGGTTCCAGAAATACTAACTGCTTCAAAAGCCGTAATGTTCACATTACCTGCATTTCCTTGTCCAGCAGTGGAGGCTTGTAGTTGAGATCCATTAGTGAGAATGAGTGAATCTGTGGTAATGCGAATGTCTCCACCGTTGCCTTCTGCACCTGCTCCTATCGCGCTAACAGCTGCGCTTCTATCAAACAATACCTGTTGGCCATTAATAATCACACTGCCTGCATTTCCCTTTCCACCACGGTTTGCGGCATTGAGTACAGCACGATTAGTCAGGACGAGTGAATCTGTGGTAATTCTAATATCACCGCCATTACCTACTGCTCCTGGTTCTACTGTGCTGAAAGCGGTGCTTGCAAAAATACCATTCGTAACCAAACCATCAAATAATACCTGTTTAGCATCAATAATTACACTCCCTGCATTTCCTTTTCCACGGGTTAATGCAACGAGTTGAGCGCTATTAGTAACGGTAAGTGAATTTGTAGTAATCTTGATATCTCCACCATTACCTTCGGCTCCTGGTTCTACTGCACTGAAAGCAGAACTGTTGAAAATACCATCACTGCTTGTGCCATCAAACAATACTTGTTGGGCATCAATAATTACACTCCCTGCATCTCCTTTTCCAAGGGTTGCAGCACTGAGTCCAGAACCATTACTCACAATGAGAGAGTTTGTCGTTATGCGAACGTCACCACCATTGCCGTCTGCTTCTCGTGATACTGTACTGATAGCACCACTAATGCCATCAAAGCTGACCTGTTTAGCATCGATAATTACACTGCCTGCATCTCCTTTTCCATTAGTTGAGACATTGATTGCAGCGATATTAGTAAGGGTGAGTGAGTCTGTTGTAATGCGAACATTGCCAGCATTTCCTTCTGCTCGTAGTTCTGCTGCACTGACAAGACTACTTCTATCTACTAATATTTGTTGAGCATCAATAATTACACTACCTGCATTTCCCTTTCCACCAGTTGCCGCAGTAAGTTGAGCGCCATTAGTAAGTGCAAGTAGGTTTGTGGTAATCCTGATGTCTCCACCATTACCTTCTGCTCCTAATTGTACATTGCTAAAAGCAGTGCTTCTAAAGTTACCATTACTACTTGTGCCATCAAATCTAATCTGTTGGGCATTAATAATTACACTACCTGCACTGCCTTTACCACGAGTTGAGGCATTAATTTGAGCGCCACGAGTAACGTTGAGTGAGTCTGTGATAATCCGAATGTCACCACCATGGCCTTCTGCTCCTTGTTCCACCGTACTGCCAGCAACACTAGTTCTATCAAACAATATACGTTGGGCATCAATAATTACACTGCCTGCATCTCCCTTTCCACGGGTTGAAGCAATAAGTTGAGCGCCATTATCGAGCGTGAGTGAGTCTGTAGTGATTCTGATATTCCCAGCATTACCTTGAGCATTAGGAGCCACAACATTTTGAATGGCACTCAACTGATCTATTTTGACTGCACCTGTGGCATTAACAGTAATATCTCCTGCTTGGCTGTTAACATTTCTAAATCCTGAAGCTATTCCTGCTAATACTCCACTGGCTGTAATATCTGCATTGCGAGCATTAATGGCAACACTACCTCCATTACCAGCAAGAGTATTTAAAAGGCTCCCATTTGTAAGTGACACATCTGCCAGTGCTAAATTCTCAGGGAAGTTAAAACTCAAAATATTGCCGTTAGTAGCTAACCCTACTGTTCCGGCTTCTGCCACTCCTGCAATTTCAATTCTTCCACCTTCTTCTGCACGATTAACAAATAAATTACTGTTGCTCAAGCTGACATTTCCTCCTAACAACAGAAAACTTTGACCTTCAAATACTCTCTGTTGACTACCAAAAATCTGTATTGGTTGTGGTGGTCTGCTGTTAAATAAAAATCCACTGGGGTCGCCGACAATTGTTAGCAAGCTATTTGTCCCACCAGGATTTGTAGCACTAAATTGACTGCCATTAGACCATACGAACGCATCTGCTGTAGTGGCGACAAATGAGCCTCTCGTTGCTCCTCCCACATTTAACCGCGCGTTGGAGCTAAATACAATACCACTGGGATTGATGAAGAATAAATTTACGTTGGCGCTTTGCGTAAAAATTAGACCATTAATGAGCGAAGGAGAACCACCTGTGACGCGCGAAAAGATGTTTCTGATATTGGTAGCACTTTGAAAAACAGCAGCCTCATTTCCATTTAAGCTGAACTGACCAAAGCTGTGAAATAAATTACTACCTACCGTTTGCCCAACTGACTGCGGAATTGTGTATGTTGGGCCGTTTAAGGTTTGTGCAGGGCTGAGAGTACCATCTATGGTGATGTTTTGCGCTTGAACATTGTTTGCAGAGGTAGTAATTATGGCGCTACTCAAAGCTAGAATCAGATGGAGATTTGATAAGTAACAGCTTTGAGTCATCTTGATAGTTTTCTCTCTCATACCCTGAATAAATTCGTAATTATTGATAGGCTCAAATCCCCGACTTTGTTATTCACGAAGTTCGGTGCAGTTTAAAAAGCAAGCTGTTAATTGCTAGATTATTTACGTATTTTCTACATAAAATCGGCAATTAATGACCAAATTTTGCTACTTAAGCAGTAATATTCAGGTTAAGCTGAGAGATGTATTTTACACAAGATAGTTAACTAAAGTTATTGAGTAATGAAACTACGATATGACAAATAATGAGGTGCATTGTCTCCCAGAATTGCTTTATTGTCGGGCGATCGCGCCTGTCTCATCACCTAAAATTATTTAATGGAGATAAATCTACGCGATCGCAGCCTTACAGTCATCTTGACTTAAACTATATCGCTGTTAATTTTTTCCCCAAATATATCTGTTAAGATTCAAATCTTCAACAATGTCCAGCATAAGATGTATATTTTCAAAATATTCTCGCATCGGGGCGAAGCTTAATATTGTTTTAAACAGTTTAGGCTCAAAAATATCATCTGGATACTCAATAGCTATGTAAATCATATTTTTGACAAATGACACATAAATATTTTTTCTGGCTTTTTTCCTAAATTGAACTAGCTTTGTCATCAAATTCGTAGACAAAACATACCTCGCTTCAACTTGATCGTCTCCGTAAACTGTAAAAAATTTAGCAAATTCAGGGTCTTCTAGTTTAATTGATTTTTCTTTTCTATTACTTAATGCATTAATATTTGTATTTACTAAATTTGGTAACACTATAGTTTTACCGTTAATCTTTTTATTAAATTCAGCTTGAAAAAATAATCCTTTAAATATAGTATTTCTCGAAACTTCGTTATTTAAAACTTCTTCTTGGAAATGCCTATAACTTATTCTTGTACCTCGCACTATTCTACTAGTAATATAAGGAATACTTTTGATAAGTTTAATTATCAATAATATTGAATATAGTGGCAGTAAAAATCCAAAAATCATTCTAATGATAAATGGAGGAATCATCAGGGAACGTAACATTTTTAAATGATGAGAAAAACTCAAATATTTTATCCAATGATGTTGTAATTCTACTTCTGCACAAATTTCAGAAAAAAAGATAGGTGTTTCATCAACTTTGCCAAAAATACAGTCGTTTTGTTGAATTTTATTGGGTTTTAACAAAGTTTGAAAAATCTGGCTATGAACGAAAGCAGACATTGTATATCTATTATCAGCTTCTGAAGCGTAACTAGAATAACTTAGATTTTGATTGACATTAATAAAATCAAAAATCTTTTGGATAATTCTTGATTTAAACCCATTAGTATAGGTTTCTGTGGCAGAAGTATAAAAAGCAATCCAGCCCCATAAACAAGCTAAAAATCCTAATAAAAATAAAAATATTACAAAGTAAGGTAGAGTAATTTTATGAACAAAACAAAAAATAATATATTCTATAGGAAAGAACTTGAGTAGAAGGCAAAATATTATAAATATAACACTACTAACTAACAAAACTGATATGGTGGATTGTTTCCTAACTCCTTCAAATTCTTTTAAATCATCTAACAAATTATTTTGACAGAATGTTTTGAACTCATTTAAACTTCTCATTCTCATTTTGATAGGAACAGCTTTTTCTTCTGGCTGCATGGTTTGAGACTGTGGTTGAGAAGTTGATTCTGAAGTAGTTTCTGATGATGCTGGAGAAGAAACTGAATTCGCTGGTGATAAAGCTAAAAGAATTTGCCGCGCCCAAATCTGTGTTACTTCTTGCTTACTATGAGTAAGTTGTTGACAAAGTGCGATCGCTTTTTCTAATTGTTCATTTCCTTTATAAGCTTTAACTAGCCACATCTGCGCTTGCTCATAATCTTTTACTCCTGCATCAGTTCCTTGACAGAACTCCTCTAGGGCTTGAACAGCTTCAGCATAGCGACGAAATTTTAGCGCTTTATTTCCTTTTGCGAGTAATTCTGCTGCTTGTTCAGATGTTAACAGTGTTCGATTGGTAATGGCTGGAGTTGCGACTGGAGATTCAGCAGGTAAAGATTGAAGAATTCGCTGCGCCCAAGCCTGAACTTGAGGATTGTTACTTTCTGCTAGTTTTTGACAGCGTAAACGTGCTTCTTGATGCTTTCCAGTAAAGTGATATGCTTTCACTAAAGCTGCTTGTGCCTCAAAAAATTCCTTAAATCTCTTATCAGGAATTGTTTCGTAGATTTGACAAAAATTTTCTAACAAACTGACTGCTTCTGAATAATGCCCTTGTTTGAGAGCTTTCAAGCCTGATTGTAATAGTGCTAAATCAGTCGGCATGAAACTTTCCTATAAAATTTAATAAATCACACTATGGTTTATTGATTAAAGAGATTCCTAACATTCACATTTTGTCTTTCTTGTGGAGATGCTTGGAATTGTACTTTTGACTGATAGTTCATCCAAGATGCTAAAAAGTTTGTCGGAAACATTTCTATAATATTGTTATATTCAGTAACCGCACTGTTATAAAATCTTCTAGCTGCTGAAATCTGTTCTTCGATTTCATTAAGTGAATACTGCAACTGAATAAAATGCTCGTTAGTTTTGAGTTCTGGATATGCTTCTACTGCAACTATGATATTGTCCAAATTTCTAGATATTTGATCTTCGATCGCAACTCTTGTACTTTCACTTACTCGTTCTGATATGACTCTAGTTCTGAGTTTCGCAATTTCTGTTAAAGTTTTCTGCTCAAATTGCATATATTTTTCTGCAACCGCTACAAGATTAGGTATCAAATCCCATCTTTTTTGCAGCAAGACATCAATTGTCGAGAAGGCATAATCAACCTGATTTTTTCTTTTAATTAAACTATTGTATAGATTGGCAAATATAAAGGTAATTATCAGCCAAATAATAAATAATACTAAAGCTGGTGAAATAGACATACCGGTAACTGTAAATATATCAACAGGTTTAACTCAGTCAATTTTAGGGTCAATTGAGGCTAATCAATAACAGTATTATTAGGTAATAAATTTCTTAAATTCTCAGTTTATTCAGTACAAATAATGAAATAATTTATCTATTTAGTATGCTTATTTTCGAGTTAGCATTATCAAATATTCAGTAATTACACAAACTAAACATATTATTGATGTGATACCAGTGATTTTACTTAAAAAGTAAACCAAATCCTACCTAAAAAACAGGAGCGTAAAATTTTGTGCTTCTGCTTGCTGAAAAATTTTAAAAAATAAAATTGATAAATCTTATATTTAAGAATTACTTAAGTAGATGGACGTGAATAAATATAATATATTTCGTCTGCCGCGAGGAACGTAGACACAGAGTGGCTTCCCGTTCGCCGTCAGGCGTTCCCGAAGGGTAGGGTAGCAATCTCAAAGACTGCGATTGCGTCGTCGTTCCTCTTCTGGGCGAGACGCTACGCGAACGCAATGACATCTTATATTTAATTATGTTTACCCACTTAATACTCTGCAAATAAAAATACTAAAAAAGTTGAAAGCTTAGGTAATACCAAAAGATAGAAGATATCTTTTACATAAAAAATTTATTGTGATAATGAAACTTATGTGAGGTTAATAATTGTGACTAAGAGTGAAATTGTGCATCAACAAAGACCAGTGATTGTGGCTGGAATTATTTTAGGACTGGGTTTAAGTGGCTTTATTGACGGAATTTTGCTGCACCAAATTCTGCAATGGCATCATATGCTCAGTAGTGTTAAACCTTTGAATAACAATTCAAATATAGATTTAAACATGGTTTGGGATGGATTATTTCATGCCTTAGACTTTATATTGACTGTGACAGGAATCATTCTTTTGTGGCGTGCTGGCGATCGCGACAATGTTGATTGGTCAGGGGAAACCTTTTTTGGCTCTATACTCATCGGTGCTGGATTATTTGACGTAGTTGAAGGCATCATTGACCACCAAATTCTAGGTATCCATCATGTAAAGCCGGGGACAAATCAGTTAGCTTGGGATTTAGGTTTTCTTGTATTTGGGGCGCTGCTTGTTTTAGTTGGCTGGATAATGCTACAAAAGAGCAAAAAATAGCTCCCTTTATGTCTACTGATACCTTTGAAAAAACTAGCTGGAGTTGGCAGTTGTCTCAATTCCAGCAACAAATCGGCGAATGGATAGAATACCAGCTTGACCGCTTTCAGAATTCTTTACCGCGCTTGTCTCCAGGATGGAATATTAGTCCGTGGTTGAGTAATTTGCTGAAGTTGTTGTTTTGGCTGATACTTGCGTTATTTTTGGCTTTTGTGGTTTGGCGCTTGTGGCAAGAATTCAGTCCCTACATATATTCTTGGTTATCTGGCGGCAAAGATGCGTCTGATGCTGTGGCGAAAAATCGCGCTAATGATTTATCTGTAGCACTGTGGCTAGAGCGATCGCAATCATTTTACCACCAGGGTAACTACCGTGAAGCTTGTCGTTGTCTTTACATGGCAATCTTACAACACCTGCATGATACTAAGCTCATCCCTCACAAATTCAGCCGCACAGACGGCGAGTATTTAAAATTACTCCGCTCAAATGTCACCCCAGTACAGCCTTATGAAACTTTAATTACTATTCACGAGCAATTATGTTTTAGCAGTGCTGAGATTTTGCCCGAAAATTATCAACAATGTCAGCAAGCCTACCAAGAAATTACTGGGAAGTGTGAAGTGTGAAGTATGAAGTGTGAAGTGTGAAATTTCAACATTTAGCCTTTTGATAAATGACAAGTGACAAATGACAAATGACAAATTCAAACCGCATTGCTTGGATAGGAGCGATCGCACTTGGTGTAATCATTATACTGAACCTATTCGCTGCTCCTAACACCAAAATTTACACTGGTTCTACTTACAGCCGCGCTGCCGATGGCTATGGTGCTTGGTATGCTTATATGCAACAGCAAGGTATAACTATTCAGCGCTGGCAAAAACCTCTTGATGATTTTAAAGCAGAAAAAACCCCAGTTACTCTACTACGAGTTAGTAGCTCCCCTAGAGAACCGTCTTTGTCTTATGAAGAACGCAAATGGTTAGGAAAAGACGACACTTTGATAATTTTAGGTGTTAAGACACCTGTGACTGAAGCTAACTTTCACTCGCTACTAAATTCTGATTTTGGTAATATTAAAATTGCTACGCGCCGACGTAGCATAAAAGCACAAAAGCTGCGAGTTTTTTCTGGCGATCTGTTAAGTGGTATAGCTTGGAAGCGAACTTTATTAGGCGATCGCTTTGGTGCTGTGGTTTGGGAAGAAACAGATCAAAAAGGCAAAGTAATTTTTTCTAGCACTCGTTATTTAGCTGCTAACGCCTATCAAGATAATTTAAGTAACTTCCAATATCTCGCCAGCTTAGTCAAGCAAAAAGGCAACAAAATATTTGTAGACGAATATATTCACGGTTATAAAGATGCTGATGTTAGGCAAAGTCAAGGTGAAGGCGACTTATTCAGCTATTTTGCGAAAACACCTCTGTTACCTGCACTTGTTCAAGTAGGAGTTTTACTATTAGTCTTAATTTGGGCAAAAAATCAGCGCTTTGGTAAACCAATAGCCTTAGAGACACCAGTTATAGACAACAGCCAAGCATATATCCAAGCACTGGCGGGAGTTTTAGAAAAAGCCGAATCCAGCAACTTTGTTGTAGAAATGGTGGGTAAAGAAGAACAACTACAACTACAAAAAGCTTTAGGATTAGGCACAACACTGCTAGAACGCCAAACACTGTTGCAAGTTTGGCAAGAAAAAACAGGCACAAGTACAGCAGAACTGGATGCAGTATTAAAAGTATCTGCCCGAAAACAGCGCATGAACGAACGAGAACTGTTAAGTTGGTTGGCAAAATGGCTAACCCTGAAAGAAATTCCCAAATAAACCAGCAGTAGAGACGTTGCAATGCAACGTCTCTACAAAAAAATCTGTTTCATCTTTAAAGGAAATTGGCATCACATTTTGTACCCAACGATTAAAATCGCACGCCAGTGAGGGAGTCGGCACTGACGACAGTTGCCTCTATACACACCAGTCTTTTAGACTTGTCATGCCATAGAGTAAGTTAATTTTTACAAGTCAATGCATTAACAATGTAAGGCGATGCATTAACATTGCAGGTCAATGCATTAACAATGTAAGGCAATACATTAACAATGTAAGGCAATACATTAACATTGCAAGGCAATGCATTAACAATGTAAGGTGATGCATTAGCATTGCAAGGCAATACATTAACAATGTAAGGTGATGCATTAGCATTGCCGATTAACGGGACTTGTGTTTACACTGGAGCAGCCTGTAGCATAGTAAGCCTAGAAGGGAAAAGAATTCAGTATTCATTCGTATGCCTGATTTATAAATTCTTATCCATAAAAATTATGCGCCAAAATCATTCTGTATTTATTGACCTTGAACAAAAGCTAAATCAAATCGTCGTCGGACAATCTAGCCTCATACAGCAGTTGCTAGTGGCGTTGTTATCAGGCGGACACGTAATTTTAGAAGGTGTACCCGGAACAGGTAAAACACTTTTAGTCAAAGTTTTAGCGCAGATAATTCAAGGTGACTTTCGCCGCATCCAACTTACGCCAGACGTTTTACCCTCAGATATTACCGGAACAAATATTTTTGACTTAAATAGTCGCAGTTTTACGCTGAAAAAAGGGCCAGTCTTTACCGAAGTGCTACTAGCAGATGAAATTAACCGCACTCCTCCCAAAACACAAGCGGCGCTGTTAGAAGCAATGGAAGAAATGCAAGTCACTTTAGATGGTGAAAGTTTACCCTTGCCAGATTTATTTTGGGTAATTGCAACACAAAACCCCTTGGAGTTTGAAGGTACTTATCCTTTACCAGAAGCGCAGTTAGACAGATTTTTATTCAAGCTATTAGTAGATTATCCTGACCAAGCCGCAGAAAAGCAAATGTTACTCAATCGTCAAGCAGGTTTTGCTGCACGACGTATAGATATTAATCAATTAAAACCAGTAGCAACCGTAGCGGATATTTTACAAGCACGGCAAGAAGTTAAACAAGTGCAAGTATCAGAAAAGATTATCGATTATCTGTTAGCTTTGGTGAAGGCTTCGCGTCAATTTCCCGATTTAGCTTTAGGTGCATCACCCCGCGCGACTGGTGCTTGGTTGCAGACATCCCAAGCCGCCGCATGGTTAGCCGGACGTGATTTTGTCACACCAGATGATGTCAAAGCTGTAGCTTCGCCACTATTACGCCATCGCTTGCTTCTCAAACCAGAAGCAATGCTAGATGGTTTACAAATTGATGCAATTATTGCGTCGGTAATTAATCAAGTACAAATCCCAAGATAAAGTGTGAAGTATGAAGTATAAAAAAGGAAATGAGCATGGAACAGGAGAAGCAAAGTTCTTGGGATATTCGAGAAAGGTCGTTTGAATATGCGCTACGGGCGATTAAGTTATATCAATTTTTACAGGAGGGAAAAGACCAAGCGGGGTGGATTATTGGTAAACAATATATTAGATCGGCAACTTCAATAGGAGCTAACCTTGAGGAAGCAAAGTCAGGAGAAAGTAAAGCCGATTTTATTCATAAATATAGTATTGCTCAAAAAGAAGCTAGAGAAAGTTTGTATTGGCTGAGAATTTTAAACAAATCAGAAATTGTTTCAAGTCAACGCTTACTACCCTTAATAAATGAAACTGAAGAAATAATTTCCATCATTACCACCATCATTATTCGAGTCAAAAAAAACAAATCCTCTTAATTTCATACTTCATACTTCATACTTCACACTTCACACTTCATACTTCATACTTCATACTTCAAAAAATGGTTCCCTCTAAAAGAGTTTATTTTTTATTGATATCGGGAATTGCGATCGCTCCCATTCTATCCCTATTTAGCACCATTCCCGTCAGCATCGCTATCACTTTATTATTTGATGCCATTATTTTGATATTAATGATTGTGGATGGTTTACGCGTCCGTCCTTTGCGTGTGCAAGTGAAGCGTGAATTACCGCAGCGTTTATCTATTGGGCGAGATAATCCGGTGATGCTGGCGGTAACAGCAGCAAATACTGACGCAATTATTCAAATTCGTGATTACTATCCCCCAGAATTTGGCGTGTCTACACCAACACTTAGCGCCACTATTCCTGCTAACACTACGCAAGAATTAACTTACACTGTCCACCCGACAGGGCGTGGGGAATTTCCTTGGGGCAATATTCAAGTGCGACAGTTGGGAACGTGGGGATTAGCTTGGCATGATTGGCAAATACCGCAGAGCTTGCCAGTCAAAGTTTATCCTGATTTAATCGGGTTGCGATCGCTCTCTATCCGCCTTACCTTACAATCATCTGGTTCCATCCGTCAATCTCGTCGTATGGGTATCGGTACAGAGTTTGCGGAACTGCGTAACTATCGCACTGGTGATGATTTACGCTTTATTGATTGGAAAGCTACCGCCCGTCGGACTGGGGGAAATACGCCGCCTTTGGTAAGAGTGTTGGAACCAGAACAAGAGCAAACCTTAATCATTCTATTGGATCGCGGTCGGTTGATGACGGCAAGAGTCCAAGGCTTACAGCGATTTGATTGGGGTTTGAATGCTACTTTATCTTTAGCATTAGCGGGGTTACATAGAGGCGATCGCGTCGGTGTGGGTATATTTGATAACCAGATGCACACTTGGGTTTCTCCAGAACGCGGTCAATCTCATCTGAGTAAGTTAATTGATTATTTAACTCCAATTCAACCAGTTTTACTAGAATCTGATTATTTGGGGGCTGTCACCAATGTTGTGCAACGGCAAACTCGCCGCGCACTTGTGGTAGTAATCACTGATTTAGTCGATGTGACTGCTTCTACCGAATTATTAGCTGCACTCTCACGATTAGCACCCCGTTATCTACCATTCTGTGTCACCCTACGAGATCCACAAGTTGATCGCTTGGCGCATACATTTACTCAAGATGTCACAGCCGCTTATAGTCGTGCTGTCGCCCTAGATTTATTAGCACAACGACAAGTTGCCTTTGCCCAGCTAAAACAAAAAGGTGTCTTGGTACTCGATGCGCCAGCAAATCAAATTACGGATCAGTTGGTTGAACGATATCTGCAATTAAAAGCGCGGAATCAGTTATGAATTGGCAATGATCAACCGCACCTCTACTACGAGAATTTACGCTGCCGCTTGAATGCAGCGAATACACTGCCAAATACCAGAGAACCTAGAATCGTAGATGGTTCAGGTACAGCAGTCGCAATTTGACCACTACCAGCAAGTAAATCAAGTCCTCCAGTAGCATTTGGCGTATTTTGCGGAAAAAATGTGGCATTTGTCCAATCTAGTAGGTTATTAGGATTACTACCATCATTTACATCAGGCGCAAATAACGAGTATCCATAGATAGTAGTTGGTGTGTCGGAAAACAAATATAAAGGTAATAAAATACCACCAACCTGCTGGTTAACTGCATTCACCACTCGGAACTCTCCTGTGCTGTTGGTAAGTTCTGGGTAAGGTAAGTTATCAGTTGCATCACCACCTGGTCGCAGGTTCGTACCTCCCCAACCAGTAGCAATGGAAATTAAGGAACCGTAGCTAGTCGGATTACCCGCTGTATCAATACTCAAAATTGGAGCAATTTGAAAGCCATCATGAGCGGCAAATAAACCTCTATCAAAGAAAACAGTGGCATGATTTGCAGAGGTTGTCACACCTGATTGAAAGACAAAGTCAGCCCGCTCAATATCAGTTTGCAACTCTTGAATTGCACCCGTATTGCCAGCGTTAACAAACAGATTTTCAGCCCCTTGCAAAACATTATTTTGGTTTAGAACTGCCTGTGTTGTAGTTGGTTGAGGTATACGTACTGTTGTCGTTGGAAGTTCTGGAATTCCTTCACTCAAAATTAACTGTCGGTTGTTATAGTTACCAAAGTCATCTGCTGGTATATAACCACCTCGTCTTAAGGTTACTACTGGTTGAAGATTGCTGCCGAAAAGCCAGTCGGTCGAGTTTGCTCTTACACCTGTAACTGCTAACGATTGATTTAGATAAGTTACCCCATTTACAGTTACATCTGAGTCATCCACTAAAGATCCAAAGCGGGCAGAGGTAACATCAGATGCGAAAGTTGCCGCTGCAACAGGAGAGCTTGCTACATAACCAGAAACAATCAGTATACTTGCACAGATAGTAGGAGCGATCGCCGAAGTTACAGCAATTTTATTCAAAAAAGTTTTTACCATTTTTTTCGGTAACTATGGTTATTTGAATAAAAAAATAGCTGATTTTTTTGAACAAAAATAGTGTTTATACTGTTATTTCATTATATTTTTAATTTTGTTGATAGAGTAAATAAATTATTTTAATAGTGAGATTTTTATGTTTTAAAACATAGGAAAATACAGATAAATATAATATTTACCCGTAGATTTATGTCTCAATTCAATTGCATTAATATGTAATTAAAGTACTTGAAAATTCTCAATTGTCAGATATAATTCTTCATCAGCTATCTGAAAATCGTAGTCAATAGCAATTTGGGTGGGATAACCAAGTTTAGGGTTGTACTGCACATCAATATTGTCGGCTTTATCGGCGATCGCATCTGCAATCACATCAAACAGCTTAGGAATTGTTTTAAATCTTTCAAAGAATTCTGGGTTACTAACTTGCTTACCTGTAGCTACAGATTTAATCGAAGTTGTAATGCCGTTCTTAACTGTAATAACTACAGGCCCTCTGGCTTCAGGTAAACAAAAGCAACCGTTTGTTAGTGTATAGCGGTAATTGCGGATGTTTTGCTCATTCCACAACCGACGATTAATTCTTAATAATCGTCTTACATTGTTGGTTGTTGGTTTTTGTGCTGTCTCTAGAATAGGTTGAGATATCGCTGGTGCATTTAAACTTAAGGGCATTAATAATGCGGCACTAATCACAACTGGCCAGCGCAGTTGCATCCATTGAATTTTTAAATTTTTCAGCATTAGGTAGTTTTCAGGTATTTTTGCTTTCACAGTGCTTTACAAAACACCTAAGAATTTAAACTTAACATAATAACTTGTCAAGTTAACCAGGCTACATAAATGCAAATATTAGCCATGAACTTCAACAGAATTTAGCTGCTTTCTCAATACTTCCCACATATCTTGTCTGATTTGGTCTTTTTCAACTAATAATTGCATCTGAATTGGTAATTTTAACGATGATCTTACAGACCAAAATTCTTCATCCAATAATTCTCTTTCAAAAGTAATAGAAATCATTTGTTCCTCCTTTATCGGTTTAAGCTGGCAAATTCTTCTAAAAATTAGTACTCAATAACTAACTCAGCGATTTATTAATCAGCTTTTTGATACATGAACTTTATTCGAGTTAGATAAAATATTAAATAAACACAACTTATCTATTTACCAAAAATTTTAATAAATACGTTAAATCGATAGACAAACCGTATATTATATAAATAATCTCTCATAGACTGTTCTAAAAATCAAGTCATTACCAATGCAACCAAGCAATGTATTGATGAGTAATGTAGCTGTGAAGTGTTAATTGGGATAAACACATGGCAGGCAAATTAGAAGGAAAAGTAGCAATCATTACAGGAGCTTCTGCGGGTATAGGTGAAGCAACAGCGATCGCCTTAGCAGCAGAAGGAGCGCAAGTAGTAATTACTGCTAGGCGTTCAGACCGTTTAGATGCGTTAGCAAAACGGATCGCAGAGAGTGGTGGTAAGGCATTACCGATAGTGGCAGATGTTACAGATGAAAGTCAGGTAAAAAATTTGGTAGATAAAGCGATCGCTACCTTGGGACGCGTCGATATCTTAGTTAATAATGCCGGGATTGCAGTTATCGGCAACATTGATGGCGGTAATACAGCAAATTGGCGGCGGATGATTGATGTCAACGTCCTAGGAGTGCTTTATGCAACACACGCCGTTTTGCCGATTTTGAAAGCGCAAAATTCTGGGCATATTGTCAACATCTCCTCAGTGGCGGGTCGCACAGCCAGGGCTGGTATTGGCATCTACAACGCTACTAAATGGGGAGTGAATGGTTTCTCAGAAGCCTTGCGTCAAGAAGTCTGCAAACAAAACATCCGCGTCACCATCATTGAGCCGGGTTTGGTTGATACAGAAATCAACGACCATATTGACGATCCCATCGCCAAGCAGCGTAGTGAAGAACGACGTAAAACAGTCACGCCACTACAAAGCGAAGATATAGCTGCCGCTATTGTCTATGCAGTTACTCAACCGCCACGGGTGAATGTCAACGAAATCCTCATTCGCCCCACAGAACAGGACTGGTAACAAGTTAACTGATAACCGTAGGGTGGGCAATATCCACAACGTAAAAATGAGCTAGGCAGCGAATTTTCAGCATTGCCCACCAGATTTTAAAGTCCTATCTTGAGGTTTCAAGACTAAGTCTAATATCAATTATTTTTTGAATTGGTATAAAACTATAGCGGTTCTCACTGAGAGTGCAATACAGTCGTCACCTCACCCCGTATTTGCTAACGCAAACACTCCCCTCTCCTTACCAAGGAGAGGGGTTGGGGGTGAGGTGAAAAAATCTATTTCATGCAAACAAGAACTGCTATAATTTACGATTCCAAACCCTTACACCCCCACACCCTTATCCCTTCACAGCCTTATCCCCTCATGCCCATTTGTGCATCAGTCCTAATGATGCCGCTTTCCGTCCTGCCCTAAGCCTCGTATGATCAAGATATCAGCAAAATATAAAGTCGCCAGATTTTCACGGCATAACATGGGCAGTATTTGGGAACTCGATTTTTACTCTCGTCCAATTTTGGATGAAAATCAAAAAAAAGTTTGGGAAGTTGTAATCTGTGAAAGTGCCTTGGATATTCGATTGCAAACAGATTCTTTATTTCGCTATGCTCAGTATTGTCCCAGCACCGAAGTGAATTCGGGCTGGTTGCGGACGGCGTTGCAGGAAGCAATTAACAAAGCTGGAAAAGCACCAATTAAAATCCGCTTTTTCCGCCGCCAAATGAACAATATGATTACAAAAGCCTGCCAAGATTTGGGAATTCCGGCTCAACCCAGTCGTCGCACTTTGTTGCTTAACAAATGGCTGCAACAGCGGATGGAGGAAGTTTATCCTCAGGAATCGGGTTATCAAGGCGGAACTAACCCTTCAGTGCGTTTGGAAAGTCCTTTACCGCAGCGTTTACCCGATGCTTTAGAAGGACAGCAGTGGGTGTTTGTTAGTTTATCAGCAGCAGAGTTGGCAGAAATGCCTGAGTGGGACATTGGTTTTGGCGAAGCTTTTCCTTTAGAATTGGCACAATTATCGCCCCAAACGCGCATTCCGGGAGTTTTGATTTTCTCACCTAGGGCTTTACCTTTAGCTGGGTGGATGTCTGGTTTAGAATTAGCTTTTTTAAGAGTTGAAAATAGTCCTAGTACAAGGTTGATTCTGGAAACTGGTGCTACAGAAAGTTGGATTTTGGCAAATATCAAAAATCCGCAAACTATAGTAGAAGCTAAAGGTTTCACAGAGGCTAAACAAAAAGCAAATGGAGTACATTTTATTGGTATACAGTCAAGTCCCCAAGCAGAATCTTTTGCTGGGTTTTGGCTGTTGCAAGAGGTAAGTTTGCCGTAAGAGTGCTGAGGAGCCACTGCGTTGCTTTGGTTCCCAAAGTTGTAGCAACTGGCGTTGCTGAGTAGAAGATTCTATTCCTCCTGCCCTTCGGGTTCGCCAGTTTCCCAGACGCTCCTGCGTCGCTAACGCTGCGCTAACGTGACGGAAGCCGCCAAGACGGGAACTGGACTCACCTCCTGCCTAAGCGCCTCTTGGTACAGACTGATACATACCGATGATTTTTGGGGAATTCTCTGCATTGATGAAACGCTGATAAATACCCATGATTTGGGATAATTATCTGCGTGCATCTCCGTTGTCAAATGCAATTGCTGATTTGCGCGGATAGGCACCAATGATTTGGGATAATTATCTGCGTTTGCTTGCAGTTCAAAATCCGAAATCCACAATTCACCAAGGGTCATGGGTTCTGAAAATTTCTCACACGATACACTAGCAGAACAGCTGCTGGAACTAGCCATCAAATCGGGAGCCGAAGCCGCTGAGGTGTATCAGTCGCGATCGCTTTCTCGTCCTGTCTTTTTTGAGGCTAACCGACTTAAACAGCTAGAAACCAGTCAATCTGAAGGTACAACGCTGCGGTTATGGCGCAATGGTCGTCCAGGACTCACGGTAGCTTACGGTATTGTTCCACCCGAAGCGATGGTGGAACGGGCTTTAGCTTTGAGTGAACTGAATCAACCTGAACCAATCGAGTTGGTGAGTAACTCTAAGCCAGCTTACCCAGATTTGGGGAAAAGTGTACCCATAGAAGTTTTAGTCAACTGGGGCAAAGAAGCGATCGCGATTATCCGCAATACTTACCCAGATGTGCTGTGCAATAGTGACTGGGAATGTGATGTGGAAACTACTAGACTTATAAATAGTCAAGGTCTAGATTGTTACTACACAGACACTACTCTTAGCTGTTATATGTCAGCAGAATGGGTGAGAGGCGATGATTTTTTGAGTGTTTCTGATGGTCAAACTCAACGGGATACCCTAGACCCAGAAAAATTAGCTTATCAAATTTTACAAAGGTTAGTCTGGGCAAAGGAAAATGTTTCGCCTCCTACTGGTCGTGTTCCAGTTCTATTTACTTCTAAAGCAGCGGATATGCTGTGGGGAACTGCCCAAGCAGCTTTAAACGGTAAACGTGTCTTAGAAGCGGCTTCTCCTTGGGCGGAACGCATGGGTAAACAAGTAGTTGCTTCGAGTTTGACACTTTATCAAGACCCCGAAGCTGGCCCTTACAGTTGCCCTTTTGATGATGAAGGAACTCCGACAACTGCTTTAGTATTTATCAAAGATGGAATATTACAGCATTTTTATGGCGATCGCACCACAGGCCGTCAACTTGGTATCGGTACTACTGGTAATGGGTTTCGTCCCGGTTTAGGTAGCTATCCTTCCCCTGGGTTGTTTAATTTCTTGATTCAGCCTGGTTCAGCATCGCTGCGAGATTTAATTCGGCAATTAGATAATGGCTTAATCGTAGATCAAATGTTAGGCGGTAGCGGTGGGATTTCTGGTGACTTTTCCATCAATATTGATTTGGGATACCGAGTGAAAAATGGTCAGGTAATTGGCCGTGTTAAAGATACGATGGTTGCGGGTAATGTGTATACAGCCCTGAAACAAGTCGTAGAATTGGGTGGTGACGCTGATTGGAATGGTTCTTGTTATACACCTTCTCTAATAGTTGAAGGGCTATCTACTACTGGCAGAAATAATTAAACAGCCAAGCGGTTGTTACCATGACTGGCGAGTACTTCTGTGACTTCGCCTATAATTTCTACAACCGAAAAATTCGTCGTTATCGTCAAATTATCTCTCATACCATGTCCGTTTAATTACCCATAATAAAATTACCCCACCCGCCTGACGGCACTCTCCCCTTGGTAAGAGGAGGGGTAAAACAAGAAATATGACCAGAAATCAGCCAAGACCAAACAGCTAGTACAAGAGGTTTTATCAATAGCGAATAATCTAGAAGATGTAGCAGAAGAATTGCAAAAAGAAGCAGATCAAATAACGCAAGAAATAGAAATAAGTAGACGGATTTCCAAAAAAGCCAGACTAAACTAGATTTGGCATTAAAAGACCACTAATAAGTCTTTACTTTGGAATATAGTCACAATTAGCATACACAAACTCTTGCTTACTGAGAACAAAAAGCCCCTGAATTTGTTCAGAGGCTGGAAATTGAAAAAATAACTGAGGTAGAAGCAAACATCTATTATCAATCCCTGAGAGTTATACTCAGACTACTTGGGAATGTCAATCAATTACGATGATTGTTACTGTAGCGAACCCTTGTACCTGCCCAGAGTAACTTCTCGCGCAGTGTTTGATAATAGGAATTGTTCTCTCGTAAAACAATAAATTTAGCTCGACAATCAGCCATTCTTACATCAACGCGATGTCCTGGCCAAATTGAAGTAGATAACACGCCGTCCATCCACAATTTGGTACTCAAATCGTAATCACCCAATGGCCAAATACTCACCACAACCCCAGGCGGTAAGACCAGGGGACGGCTAGAAAGGCTCATAGGACAAATGGGAGTAATGGTGACTGCTTCCATACCATCGTGCATGATGGGGCCATTTGCCGAAACTGTGTAACCAGTGGAACCTGTAGGAGTAGAAATAATCAACCCGTCACCCACATATTGATCGACTACCTCACCATCAATTTCCATTTCCAGAATCGAGGTGATCATGCGATCGGCAGAAGCGGGTTTAACACAAAATTCATTTAATGAAAGGTAGCGTTCGCTGACAGGTTCTAAATTCGTGCGATGACCTTCATACACTGCGGCTTGCAGCATCATCCGTCGCTGGATAGCATAGCGATCTTCCAACAGCCGATCCCAAACTTTCTCCGTATCTTGAAATTCATCTACAGACTCGGTTAAAAAGCCCAGATGACCACCTACATTCACACCGAGAATGGGGATACCAGCTGGGGCTAAATGTCTGGCACTAGTTAAAACAGTACCATCACCACCGAGTACCAAAGCCATATCAATTGGTTGACCAGACGATGCTAAAAATACCGGGTAAGGGTTATCTTTTGGCCCGCTAGGCCCCATTAGGACATGGCAATCGCGATTTTCTAGTTGCTTGGCACAAATTTCTGCCCAGCGTTTACTTTGAGAATCTCGCGCCTTATAAGCAATGATTACCTGCTTGAGTTGCACGCAAAATTACCACTTCAGGAGATTAAACTGCTCCATATCGACGGTATCGCGGTTGCGATAAATGGCCAGAACGATCGCTAAACCCACCGCCGCTTCAGCAGCAGCCACAGTAATGACAAATACGGTAAATACTTGGCCTTTTATTAATGTTGAGTCAAGAAAGTTGGAAAATGCCATTAAATTCAAATTAACAGCATTTAGTAGTAACTCAATCGACATCAACACCCGCACAGCATTACGACTGGTAATTAAACCATAAATGCCGATACAAAACAAAGCGGCTGCCAGTAATAAAAAGTACTGAAGTTGCATGAATCTTAGTATTCCTTTTAAAATCTGCTGGACAAGGCAAAAGGCAAAAGGCAAAAGTAAAAAGGTAAAAGAAAAAGAAAATGATTTGTTCACACAGCGTTGTCGCAGTCTAACTCATATCTTTTTACTTTTTACTTTTCACTTTTTACTTTTTATTCTTGGGTTTCTCGACCTGCTGATACTAGTTCTCTGGGGCGTTCTGGCAAAGTCAGAACAGTTGAAGGTGAAACTTGATCTGGCAGATATTCACGACGTGCCAAAATAATTGCTCCTACCATTGCCATCAGCAACAAAATAGAAGCCAGTTCAAAAGGTAATAAAAAGTCGCTGAAGAAATGCTCACCAATCAACACTATCGAACTTTCACCAGCTACAGGAGTAGTTGAGTATGCCCAAGGTGTTGCTAAAACCATTGCACTCAACAAGCCAAATAGCCCAATACTGACTACTCCTGTAAGTACTTTCCGCACTCCAGCACTAGGAAAAGGAGCAAAATCTTGGCGCTTGTTTACCAACATGATGGCGAACAAAATTAACACGTTAACCGCCCCAACATAAATCAGCACTTGGGCTGCTGCTACAAAGTCCGCATTTAGCAACAAATACATCCCCGCGATGCTGATAAACACGCCTCCTAGCATAAAGGCAGAATAAACAATGCTGGAAGACAGCACTACACTTAGTGCTGCTCCAATCATCATCACTGCTAGTATGCCAAACGAAACAATCTGTACACCTTCCGCTAGATTCACTTTTTTGTCCTCAGTCAAGGGTCAATGGTCAATGGTCAATGGTCAATGGTCAATGGTCAAAGTAATATAAACAATTGACTTTGGACTTTTGACTATTGACCAATTTCATTTTTCTACAAGGTCTTCAGGACGTGCGCCAGCGCGAGGTGCATCTGCGGGTAAACCGTGGGGTTCGAGTACGCCCTTAGGTAGATAAACTAGTTCGCGTAGCGGTGTCACCATTGGATCATTGGTGACTTTGTAAGGCAGACGACCGAGAGCCACACTGTCATAGTTCAGTTCATGGCGATCGTAGGTGGAAAGTTCGTATTCTTCTGTCATGGATAGACAGTTGGTGGGACAGAATTCCACACAGTTACCACAGAAGATACAAACCCCAAAGTCGATACTGTAGTGTTTGAGCTTTTTCTTTTTGCTACCTTTGTCAAATTCCCAATCCACTACAGGTAAGTTAATGGGACATACACGCACACACACTTCGCAGGCGATACATTTATCAAACTCAAAGTGAATCCTTCCGCGAAACCGTTCACCAGGAATTAGTTTCTCGTAAGGGTACTGTACGGTAATTGGTCGCCGCCGCATATGGTCGAAGGTGACAGATAGCCCCTGACCGATATTACGACCAGCTTGTACTGCTTCTTTGGCGTAATCACCAACTTGCTTCAGGAACTTTAGCATTGTGTTTCACTCTCTCTTTATGTTATGAGTCAATTGTCAAAAGTCCATAGTCAAAAGCAATTGACTCTTGACTATTGACTATCCACCGAAGGCGACGGGAAAGGCTAATTTCAGGGCGGCGGTTAATAGGAGATTAACCAAACCAACTGGTAACAAAAACTTCCATCCTAAATCTAAGAGTTGATCAATGCGTACCCGTGGTACTGTCCAGCGCAACAGGATGGCGATAAACACTAGTAAGTAGGCTTTGAGTACGGTCATCGTAATACCCAAACCAGCAGTAACTACTTGCAATACAGGATTAGCTTCGTTGATACCTAACAAACTAGCTACGGTGTTGATAGGAATGGGAAAATCCCAACCACCTAGATACAATACTGCTACTAGTAGGGCAGAAAGCACTAAGTTAACGTAAGAACTGAGGTAGAACAGAGCAAATTTCATGCCTGCGTACTCAGTTTGATAACCTGCTACTAGTTCTTCTTCTGCTTCGGGTAAGTCGAAAGGTAAGCGTTCACATTCAGCTAAAGCCGCAATCCAAAAAATGAGAAAGCCAACTGGTTGTCGCCAAATGTTCCAGCCAAGGATGCCGTAACCTGATTGCTGATTGACGATATCAACTGTGCTGAGGCTGTTAGACATCATAGCGATCGCCAGCACACTCAGCGCCAGCGGAATTTCATAACTGATAGATTGCGCTGCTGCCCGCAATCCTCCTAAGAGGGAGTATTTGTTATTAGATGCGTAGCCAGCCATTAATAACCCAATTGGTTGAATGCTGGACAAAGCAATCCACAAGAAAACCCCCATACCCACGTTTGTAATGACGATATTCTGTCCAAAAGGCACAATCAAATAAGACAGAAATACTGGCAGTACAACAATAATTGGGCCAAGGGTAAACAACCAGGGGTCAGATTTAGCTGGTATAATATCTTCCTTAAACACCAACTTTAAACCGTCTGCTACCGGAGCCAGTAAGCCAAAAGCCCCAATAAATTCAGGGCCAATCCGCTGCTGTGCTGCTGCTGAAATCTTCCGTTCCAGCCACACACACACCAACACACCCACGGTTGCCCCAATCAGCATCAGGATCATTGGCAGTGGCATCCAAATTGCTTTGGCAGTGCCTGCTGGTAGTCCTAAATCCGTCAGGGATTTAATAAACGTTCCTTGTAGGTCAATTCCTGAGTTCATGTTTCCGCTCTTTAAGTCAGTTGAAGTATGAAGTGTGTAGACACCCTTTGGGTGGCTTCCCGTTCGCGTAGCGTCTCCCTTTGGGAGAAGGGTAGTATGAAGTATGAAGTATGAAGTATGAATTTTCTGCTTCAAACTTCAGCCTTTAGCCTTCAGGCTTCAGCCTTTCTAAGATGACTCCTGATTTAAGATTTGTTGCCATATTCCCATGCCTAGTATATCGTTGCATGGTTTTCAGTCCCTGTAGCTATACAAGAACTTCTACTTATGGGTAGGATTGAGATTCGCTATGAGGGTTGAAGATGAAAAAGTCAAAAGTTAAAAGTTAAAAGGCAAAAGATTTTGATCTTTTTACTTTTGCCTTTGATCTTTTGACTTCTAGCCCTTGGTGCAAGCAAGCATCAAAAAACTGCCGCTTCCATGCTGGCAACGGTTATTTGCTGCTGATAGGATTTCTGATTCCCCTATTTGGGGGGTTGATGCTGATATTTTTACTTGAAGGTAGGTGCTATCTTAACTGTCACACTCGCAATTAACGTTGTTCGAGCGGGGTATATGGAACGTCGTGTTTACCGCTGTAAACCTGGGTAGGACGGAAAATGCGATTTTCTGCTAGTTGTTCTTTCCAGTGAGCTAACCAACCAGCAACGCGGGCGATCGCAAATATTGGTGTAAACAAGTCTGTGGGAATTCCCATCTTTCTATACACCAAACCAGAGTAAAAGTCAACATTAGAATAAATCCCTTTGTGAGCCAATTTTTCTTCAACTACCCGTTCCATTTCTTGGGCGATGTCGTAGTACTTATCTGCCCCAAACTTCTCAAATAGTTGCTCTGCAAGGTTTTGGAGAATGGTGGCTCGTGGGTCTTTGACTTTGTAGACGCGATGCCCAAAGCCCATCAGTTTCTCTTTGCGTTGCAGCCGATCCTCCACGTAAGGACGGACGTTTTCTACCGAGCCGATTTCTTCCAACATCTGAATTACTTCTTCGTTGGCTCCACCGTGCAGCGGCCCGCCCAAGGTTCCCACAGCACTAGCAACTACAGCATAAGGGTCAGTTAAGGTAGAAGCTGTTACCCTAGCACTAAAAGTTGAGGCATTCATTGTATGCTCAACGTGCAGAATCAAGCAGATGTCAAAGATTTTTGCCGCTAAAGCATCCGGTTCTTTCTCGTTGAGCATATAAAGAAAATTGGCGGAATAATCTAAGTCATCACGAGGCTTTACCGGGTCATTACCCTTACGCATCAACTGAAATGCTGCCACCATTGTGGGGATAGTTGCTATCAAGCGCACAACTGAATCCCGAATGTAGGCGGGGTTATGTAAATCTCGCAGAGAGTAAAACAAGCCCAAAGCGGCAGCAGAGGCTTGTAGAGCATCCATTGGATGACCGCTTTCCGGGAAGCATTTCATCATGTCCCGAATGCGGTATTTAATCCGCCGGTGGTGGATAACTTCATCCTCGAATGCTTCTAGTTCTTGTTTACTTGGCAATTCACCCCAGATGAGGAGATAAGCAGTTTCCAGAAAGGTACTTTTTGCTGCTAATTCCTCAATCCGGATGCCACGATATTCTAGTATTCCCTTCTGCCCATCCACGTAGCTGATACTCGATTGAGCGGCGGGAATGCCTTCTAAACCAGGCTTGTATTCGCACACCATCATGGCAACACCATTTACTTTGTGAAATATCCGATCACGCTAACTTACCAGAAATTATTTTCGCCATAACAGTAGCCATTCTCACAACAATTCTTCGAGAAGAGTTGAAAAACTGTTATAGCAAGTACTTGGGTGGTGTCAACCAGAACATTTGACTACGACCCACAACAGAGCCTGCTTCTGGCAGTTTTACTCCGATCATACCTGCTTTTTTCAGGACTAGACAGCCTTTGACTTCTCCCCAAAGGATAATTTCTGCCCAATTACTTAAATCAGGTTCATGCCCAACTAAGGCAAGTTGGGTATTTTGGGCATAATTTTTTGGTTCTAACCAGTAAACCAACCAACTGGAAAGATGCCCTCCAGGCGCAAGGTGAGGAGATTCTTCTAACTGCGAACCCAGTCCGGTGGCGACGAGAATTTCTGCGGTTTGACGAGCGCGGACTAAAGGACTGGTGACTATCAAATCAAATTGAAAATCCAGCTTGAGGAGACGCTGGGCTACTTTCTCGGTTTTTTGCCGTCCTTCTTTGGTGAGGTGTCGCTCTTCGTCTTTAATGCCAGCTTGCCTTTCTTGAGCAATGCCATGCCGAATCAGATACAGTTCCACAATAATAGTCCTGAGTGCTGAGTTAGGATTTACGCCTGATGTTAATTAACATATCCTAATTATTCTCGAACACTATCCACCCAAGCTGTGCTGTTAGGTAAATTATCGCGATCGCATTAGCTATGTTGATCTTTTTGCATCATTTACCCTTTGGCACTCGTAATTATTTGCCTTCAATTGTTCGATACATTAGTTTCTTACAGGATAACGGATTAGTGCGATCGCGTTTAAAACTGCGCGTCATAAAGTTAAATTGCAATACGCGATTAAGCCATTATAACTTTCTTTTGTCACTCTAGGCAGAGGAAAAAGAGAAAAAGTCTGACCAAAGGGATAAAAATAGATGATTGTGTAAGGTATTCATGATGCTAATCAAGTAACAAAATCCTGTACAAAGTTGAGGA
>NZ_JAIVFW010000139.1 GCF_020829595.1 Nostoc sp. CHAB 5844 | reverse complement strand
TGCTAACCAAGCTGCAATCACGCGACGACGCAAATCCTCGGAGTAAGATACTGGCATCGAATCAAACAATTACTTCATATTTAGGTTATCGTAGTTTGTGGTTCAATTACCTGAAAATTGCTGTAAGTCGCGGCTACACAGACAAAACCCGCACT
This sequence comes from Nostoc sp. CHAB 5844, assembly GCF_020829595.1. Taxonomy (GTDB): domain Bacteria; phylum Cyanobacteriota; class Cyanobacteriia; order Cyanobacteriales; family Nostocaceae; genus Nostoc_B. The sequence continues at coordinate 6,119 of NZ_JAIVFW010000139.1, read as the reverse complement.
TCGGCAAGCTCAGTGACCGCCTACGCGGGTTCAAAAACCTTAATTCTCTATTAGTCCGCGTAGGCGGACTTCGCTTGTGTAGTAGCGATTAAGTGAAATTTCAACATAAATGCGCCTCCAGTGTCGTCAGCACTGGAGGACTTCTGTTTCAATCCCTAATAGGGATTAAGTGAAATTTCAACTCCAATGAGCTTAAATCCCTGTTTGAGTCCTGCATGTTTCAATCCCTAATAGGGATTAAGTGAAATTTCAACAATTTTGTCCACATCATCCCAGGCATAATTAGCCAGGTTTCAATCCCTAATAGGGATTAAGTGAAATTTCAACCCTTGCATTATCCCCTTGGACTCTTTTTGTAAGAGTTTCAATCCCTAATAGGGATTAAGTGAAATTTCAACCGTGTTTATAACTGATAAATCATCTTTCTCCTTTCGTTTCAATCCCTAATAGGGATTAAGTGAAATTTCAACTCAAGAACGATTAGAAGCACGTCTTGATGAAAGTCGGTTTCAATCCCTAATAGGGATTAAGTGAAATTTCAACTAATAGCTGAAGGTTTGGGGACAGAAGTAGAAATTGTTTCAATCCCTAATAGGGATTAAGTGAAATTTCAACAAAACTGGTTTCCGTCGTCAGCGTTATATCGGCGTGTTTCAATCCCTAATAGGGATTAAGTGAAATTTCAACCGTGTGATTGGCTTGCTGATGTAGTGCCATATGAAGGTTTCAATCCCTAATAGGGATTAAGTGAAATTTCAACCTCGATTCCGCCAAAGCGATCGCGCCCTGCATGGTAGTTTCAATCCCTAATAGGGATTAAGTGAAATTTCAACCCTTTGTCGTCAATGAAGTTACAATCTTCAATCTGGTTTCAATCCCTAATAGGGATTAAGTGAAATTTCAACAATGCGGTATCGCGGTGAGCCTATACCTAAATATCAAGTTTCAATCCCTAATAGGGATTAAGTGAAATTTCAACCGGGGTAACTCTGTCAAACTCAAGCTATTTACTCGCGTTTCAATCCCTAATAGGGATTAAGTGAAATTTCAACTTTATTAGTTCTCCAATGTGGGCAGTTATAACAACCATCAAGTTTCAATCCCTAATAGGGATTAAGTGAAATTTCAACCTTATCCCTTCTTGCGCTGCTTGGAAAGCAATCGTTTCAATCCCTAATAGGGATTAAGTGAAATTTCAACCATTACAAATGGCAAAAACTCCCCGGTGGTGGTGGTTTCAATCCCTAATAGGGATTAAGTGAAATTTCAACTTTATTGACTATGTTGATTATACAATATAATATACGTTTCAATCCCTAATAGGGATTAAGTGAAATTTCAACCGAGCCACTATGCCCTTTGTATATTGAGGCGGACGTTTCAATCCCTAATAGGGATTAAGTGAAATTTCAACTAAACAACACCGGAACTATGTACAAAATTAAGTTTCAATCCCTAATAGGGATTAAGTGAAATTTCAACTTGTCAGCCGCCGCTAAACGTCATTGAGTTTAGAGTTAGCGTTTCAATCCCTAATAGGGATTAAGTGAAATTTCAACGTTCTCGTGCTGAATCCAAAACTGCGGCAGATGATGTTTCAATCCCTAATAGGGATTAAGTGAAATTTCAACTTGTAGCTGATAAATCAGGTCTACTATCAACCGCAGTAAATAGTTTCAATCCCTAATAGGGATTAAGTGAAATTTCAACTTTAATTTCCGTTGCATCTGGCAATCGAGATGATGGTTTCAATCCCTAATAGGGATTAAGTGAAATTTCAACGCCTCATGACTTGGTGTTTAGCTCCAAGACAGGAAGTTTCAATCCCTAATAGGGATTAAGTGAAATTTCAACGAGGTGTCGAGCCGTGGCAGCATCAGCGCGTTTTTTGTTTCAATCCCTAATAGGGATTAAGTGAAATTTCAACAGCGGAAGCCGGAAAGCTAATCTGTATTTAGTTTTCAAGGTTCGATTTCGCGGATGGATGGATTGTAACATGAGTAAATGTCAGTTAATTTACTTAAAATCCCTGAAATGTATGCTAGGTGAGGTGCGCGGCTAATTTTAATTTAATTTTCCAGCAACAGCTTGTCTGCAAAGGAATCCAGCCATTATTTCTCCAGAGCAATTTTCTACACCTACCCATCCGCGCATTTTGAGAAATTTTGTGGTGTTTAGATACCCGACTTTTTCAAAAGGTCGGGTATCTAGATATTAAATCAAGATTTGGCGGATGAGAATACTCATCACCAAATAAGGCAAAAGTAAAAAGTTAAAAGCGCAAAGTTGAGCCAGTCGCGTGGTGAGGCAGCGCGGTCTTGGGGAGCCAGTCCGTTGCGGGGGTTCCCCCCGTTGTAGGAACTGGCGTGGTTTCCCCCATGAGCGACTGCCGCACATGGTTTCCCGACTTGAGCGAACTGGCGTGGCGGTGTCGGTTTCCGTCCCCGCAATCGCCTCAACGGGGAGCCACTGCGCTATCGCGGCAATGCCCGACTTGTAGCAAGTGGCGTGGGAACCCCCGCACGGCGTTGCTCTTCGCCTAACTTTGTAAGAAGGCACTCATAAAGAAAAATAAAAATGGTTTAAGCACCATTATTTATTTATGGAACGAGATAAAAACATTTGTTTCGAGACGGATAGCGCGAGAAACAATATTTCCTGATCAAATCCCCTAAATTTATTTATGGGGATTATCTTTTTACTTTTTACTTTTTACTTCTTAAGGTGAGGAAGTTGCTGTTGTGGAGATTGATTGTGGGTAGCTGGATGAAAATCTGCGTTCTGTAGATACTGTTGTAAATTTGACTGGGCAGACTTTGGTAATTGTGGCATCATAATACTTGTACTCCGATATTGGGGATTACACTCAGGCGATCGCCGACTCTTGGCGGAGGGCGATCGCCTTTTCCATAACTCGACAATAAAGTATAAATTTATACTTATTAATCATAAGTGCAAAAATTTTTGATAAAAATTCGCCAGTTTTCAGAGGTCATGAAAAGATGCAGAGTTTATTAAGGTTTTGAATTGAAATTTGGTGTTGAGTTAGACTTACTTTCGGCAATGTTTTTAGCTTAACTAGATCCATTTTTGAGAAATGCGATCGCTAACCAGCGGTAATGACTCACCACATTTTAAAAGCCACCAGAGAAACGGTGCATCTTGGTGGTTTCTCCCATTTATTAAAACCAGCCCTCACAGTTAATTCTGGTGACACCATTGATGTCGAAACCTACACTGGTTACTACATTTACGACAAAGCGCCACCAGAGTTCCTGACATCAGAATTTGTGGATATCTGTCAAAATCTGCCAGCCGAACGCAAAATTGCAGGTGGGCCACATTTACTCACTGGGCCAATTTATGTGCGTGATGCAGAACCAGGGGATGTTTTAGAAGTAAAATTAGAAGCGATCGCACCTCGTTTACCAGTTGGTTTTAATGCTATACGTGCAGGTTGGGGAGCTTTGAGCGAACAATTTACCCAACCTGCGTTGAGATTTATCCCCTTAGATTTAGCCAATAATATCACGGAATTTCCAGCAAATAGTGGTATCAAAATCCCCCTCAAACCCTTTTTTGGTATCCTGGGTGTTGCGACTACCGAAAGCGATCGTAATTCCATTCCACCTGGTAATTATGGCGGTAACATCGATAACCGTGAACTTCAAGCAGGCTCTCGGATATTCTTACCGATTTACGTTCCAGGAGCATTATTTTCTCTTGGTGATGGACATTCCGCTCAAGGAGATGGTGAAGTAAATGTTACAGCCATTGAAACTTCGATGAACGGCAGAATCTCACTCAAACTCCGTAAAGATCTGTCACTCACAACACCCATTGCCGAAACTCCGACAGACATTATTACAATGGGCTTTGCTCAAACTTTAGATGCAGCCTTAGAGCAAGCCTTAAAAAATATGATTGATTTTCTCGAACGTTTTGCCAATTTATCGGCAGAAGATGCCTATGTTTTGTGTAGTTTAGCCGTCAATTTTCGCATCACCCAAGTTGTGAATAGTCCCCAAAAAGGAGTTCACGGTATGTTACCCAAATCAATCTTGTCACCTAAAATTAGTTTGTAAGAAAGTATTTAGAATTCACAATCCTGGAGCCAGAATAGTAAAAAGATGTTAGTCCGCGCAGGAGGACTTCGTTTGTATAGCCGCGAATTCCATGAGACTGTTGGCGAATTGATAGGGGGTCTAACCCATCATTACCAATTACCTTTAATTTCCTTGACTTCAGTCCGTTTTAACGGAATTAAGCTAGTAGCCCGAAATTTATTTCAGGGCAGGAAAACAACGCCAAACTAGGATTTTCAGGCTGAGGGGTTTAACCCATCGTGAATTGACCAACAGACTCATTCCATTCGTCAGGGCTTGGTTGAAAATAGCCATAATTCTGACTTCTGACTTCCGTATTCTCAATTCTGTGATTCAACAACAAACATTATTGTATGTCTAATATTCGGGTAAAAATGCCTACATATTAATATAATGCTTATATCTCAATACTTAAAAAATTGAGTATCCACATTTGAGCATTAAATGAGCATTATGACTAACAGCGCTAAAACACCCACTGGTAAAGCCAAGAAAGGTCAAGTTACCGTAAGGATTGACAGTGGTAGCATCAAAGCTTGCTTCCCTCGTCCATGTTTTCCAGGTGAAAAAAATCAAGTGAAAAAAGCAACTGGTATCCCGATGATTGATGGTTGGGAGTCAAAGGCTGACCAGTTACAGCGTAGACTTCAGCTTGAGATGGAAGAGGGGAAGTTAAATGCTGAGAACGGATGCTTTAATGAGGTACGCTACAGAGAAGTGCTTGAGGAATACAGACTAAAACCAAGTCTGAAGTTGATTAAAGGTGGACTAGATGACCAACTACCACCTAAGCCAGAGTTATCGCTACTTGAAGTCTGGGATATGTATTGTGAGTATAGGAAGCCAGGATTAAGAGAAAGCCATTACGAGAATATGTATCAAGGGCAATTTAAAAATTATCTTGAGTCAGCAATAGAAGCTACTAAATCAGAAGATGCTTTAAGGATTAGGAATTGGTTAGTAGAGAATAGAAATTTAACTCACGTTAAAGTTGTACTTTCTAATTTGTCTAAAGCTTATCAATTAGGCGTGAAACAAAAGCTTTTATCTCATAATCCTTATGAGGGTATGACTGAGGAGATAGTAAACAAGGGTGCTAAAGGTAAAACGCAAAAAGAATTAGACATAGAGATAGACGATGTACTGGATAGAACGAAAGCTTATACATGGGATGAAGCACAAGCGATACTTGATTATGTTCAACAACATAGACGAATGTCATATTGGCATAACTTCTTAAAATTCAAATTCCTTACAGGATGTAGAACAGGTGAAGCAATAGCTTTAATGTGGTGTGACATCGAGTGGGATAAAGAACGGATTTTAATCAGGAGGACTTATGATAGAAAAACTGGTAAATTCTATCCTTTGAAAAATGACAAAACTTATAAAGGTGAAGATACTCGTAAATTTCCTATGCCTAAAGATGGGGAATTGTGGAACTTATTAAAATCGATTCCACAAGAGGAATTAAATGATATTGTGTTTAAGTCTGAACAAGGAAAAGTGGTTAATAGTAATACTTTTTTTTGTTCATGGAAGGGAACAAAAGCAAATCCATCAACAAGTGCAAAACTGGGTATAACTCAAGCATTAATAGAACAAGGTAAACTGACTAAATATCTACCTCCCTACAACACACGACACACATTTATTACTCATGCTGTATTCGACTTAGGAATTGATGAAAAGATAGTTAGCAAATGGTGTGGTCATCACATAGATGTATCTAATAAACACTATCAGGATGTAGCGATATTTGCTGAGAGAGTTAACCCAGAAGTAAAACAACAATCAGAGCTAGAACAACTCAAAGAGCAACTAAGACAACAGCAAGAGCTAATTAACAAATTACTCCAACAACAAAACAAATAAACCTAGCCAATCAACAATAAAGCCACCTAAACATTAATTAGGTGGTTTATTTTTATGCCCTACTCTGTAGCACTAGCACGAATCTTGTAATCTTCCCGCTTTTCAAGATATCTCTCTATATCCTTAATTTCACCCTCG
>NZ_JAIVFW010000138.1 GCF_020829595.1 Nostoc sp. CHAB 5844 | reverse complement strand
TGCTAGAAGTTATCCTTCTTTAGCAGAAGCCATTGAAACTGCTTTTAACCAAGTCTCTTTGAATGATATTTATAATTGGTATACCCACTGTTGTTACTGTACTTCACTAGACTAAGAAACGCTATAAGGCCACATTACCATTCATTTATTTCTATCTGCTCAAACTCTTTAGCAATTACCCGTTGTAGTTCTTTAGCTTCAGAATCACTCAAAATTCCAGCAAACTTTGCTAAAGGATGTTCGTCTTGTGATGTCAAATCAGTTTCTGGTAACTCACGTAGAAAATTAGTAATCACATCAGAAAGCGATAGTTGTTGTTGCTGCGCCCATCGTTCTGCTTTTTGCAGCAAAGCTTCATCAATATCTAATGTAATCTTGCTGGTCATTGCTGTACATAGTCTGAGACTTTCTGATTTTAGCGCGTACACGCGGTAAAACATGGCATACTTCAACATGACGGCAAGGTAAACTGGTGGAATTGACTGATGTGAAGCTTGTCCTATGCCTAGTTTTTTATTAGAAGTTGGTACAGAAGAACTACCTGCAAATTTTCTTAGTGATGCCATAGTACAATGGCGATCGCGCATTCCCCAAACTCTCGCAGCCAATAGTCTCAGCAGTGAGGCTGTAGAAGTTTACGGTACTCCCCGGCGCTTGGCGGTACTCATCCAAGGTCTACCAGCCCAACAACCAGACCGCGAAGAAGAAATTAAAGGCCCATACGCCCAAGCCGCTTTTAAAGATGGTCAACCAACACCAGCCGCCATAGGCTTTGCGAAAAGGCAAGAAGTCGAACTCGACGCGTTAGAAATTCGCCCTACCGACAAAGGAGATTTTGTCTTTGTCAACAAAAAAATTTCTGGTTGTCCCGTAGCTGACATCTTGACAGAACTGGTTTTCCAATGGATTCTAAATTTAGAAGGTAAGCGGTTGATGCGTTGGGGTGACGGCGATGTGAGATTTTCTCGCCCAGTGCGTTGGTTGGTGGCTTTGTTGGATGATGCCGTTTTGCCGATAGAATTAGTTAATGGTTCCGAAACGATTACAAGCGATCGCATCTCTCACGGTCATCGTGTTTTACATCCCGAAGCTATAACTATTAACAAAGCAACTGATTACGTTGAAACTCTACGTTCTGCTTATGTAGTAGTTAATGACAATGAACGTTCAACTACAATTCAAAAAGAAGTTCACGCAGCAGTTAATCAAGTCAATGGTTCCACAGAAATTTATCCAGACTTGTTAGCAGAAGTTACTAACTTGGTAGAATGGCCTTCACCAGTTGTTGGTAAATTTGACTCCGAATTTTTGAACTTACCAACAGAAGTAATTACGACTGTGATGGTGAGTCATCAACGATATTTTCCTGTTTTTAAAGCAGAAAATCATAAGGAACTATTACCTCATTTCATCACAGTTTCTAACGGCGACCCTGCAAAATCAGATATCATTGCTAAAGGTAATGAACGAGTTATCCGCGCCCGATTAGCTGATGGACAGTTTTTCTATAACGCCGATATAACTAAACCTTTAGAAAGCTTTTTACCACAATTAGAAAAGGTAACTTTCCAAGAAGATTTGGGTTCGCTGCGTGCCAAGGTTAATCGCATAATCAATATTGCCAAGCAAATTGCCACACAACTGCAACTAGCCGAAACCGACAGCCAAAATATTCAACGGGCTGCTTTGTTGTGTAAAGCTGATTTAGTTAGCCAAATGGTTTATGAATTCCCAGAATTGCAAGGCATTATGGGGCAAAAATATGCCTTAGTCAGTGACGAACCTGAAGCAGTGGCAACGGCAATTTTTGAACATTATTTACCACGAGGAGCCGATGATATTTTACCGGAAACTTTAACAGGTCAAGTGATTGGTTTGGCAGATAGATTAGATACCTTAGTCAGCATTTTCGGCTTGGGAATGATTCCTTCTGGTTCTTCTGACCCATTTGCTTTGCGTCGCGCCGCCAATGCGATTGTTAATATTACTTGGGCTGCAAATTTAGCAATTAATTTAGATAATTTATTGCAACAAACATCTGCTAACTTTGCCCAAGAATATAACAAAGAACAAGGGCAATTAGTCACAAGCTTGCAAGAATTTTTCCTGCAACGGATTCGTACATTACTGCAAGAAGAAAAGCAAATTGATTACGATTTGGTGAATGCCGTTTTGGGAGAAAATGACCCAGAATATACCGAAAGGGCATTGCAAGATTTATTGGATGTACGCGATCGCGCCTTATATCTGCAACAAATCCGCAACGATGGTACTCTAGATAAAATCTACGAAACTGTCAACCGTTCTACCCGCCTCGCAGTCCAAGGCGATTTAGACAACTTACAGCTAGAACCAAAAAGTTTAATCCTTCCTGAACTCTTCCAAAAGTCATCAGAAAAAGCATTTTACGATGCCATTGTGGAATTAGTACCGCAAACACAAACCGCCCAGCAGTCACGGAATTATCAACTGTTAGTTGCAGCGTTAGAAAAAATTGCCCCTACTGTCAGCACATTCTTTGATGGGCCGGAAAGCGTGTTAGTTATGGATGCAAATCCCGAAATTAAGCGTAATCGGCTAAATTTGCTAGGATTACTGCGAAATCACGCGCGGGTGTTAGCTGACTTTGGTGCGATCGTCAAAAATTTGTAGCATAGATTAACAAAAGATGGTGTAAATATTGCCAATAAGCGCTAGTATAGGGAGTGCTTAACCAGGGGTCTCTGCTACAGTCTATGTCCAAAGCTCATGTAATTGGATTAGGTAAGTCCGGTGTTGCTGCGGCGAGATTGTTGAAACGGGAAGGCTGGGAGGTGGAGCTAGGCGAGCGAAACACCTCTGAAACCTTCCTGCAACAACAACAAGAACTTGCTGCTGAACAAATCACTGTTAAACTAGGGTATTCGTTAGATTTAGACGGTGTTGACTTACCCCAATTAATTGTTGTTAGTCCCGGTGTGCCTTGGGATATACCCGTGTTAGTCAAAGCACGACAACTAGGCATTGAAACCATTGGCGAAATGGAACTCGCTTGGCGATATTTAAAATCTCAGCCTTGGGTAGCAATCACTGGTACAAACGGCAAAACTACCACCACAGCCTTAATTGCCGCCATTTTCCAAGCAGCCGGATTTGATGCTCCTGCCTGCGGTAACATCGGCTACGCAGCTTGTGAAGTCGCCCTCGCACCCAAGCATCCTGATTGGGTAATTGGCGAAATTAGCAGCTATCAAATAGAATCATCCTCATCTTTAGCACCCTGCATCAGCGTGTGGACAACATTCACACCCGACCACCTCGCCCGCCACAAAACTTTAGAAAATTACTACAATATCAAAGCCAAGCTGTTAAAACAGGCGCAATTGCAAGTATTTAACGGCGATGATGCTTATTTAAATAAGGTAGGTCTCAGTCATTGGCCTGATGCTTATTGGACAAGTGTTAAAGGCAAAGATTTTTTAATTGGGGAAAAAGGTTTTTATCTTGAAGATGGCTGGGTTGTCGAGAAATTAAACGCAACACCAACCAGAATTGTCGAAGCATCTGCATTACGAATGGTAGGAGAACATAACCTACAAAATCTCCTCATGTCCGTAGCCGCAGCAAGATTAGCCGACATTCAAGCTGATGCAATTACCAAAGCAATTAGAGAATTCCCTGGTGTCCCTCACCGCTTAGAACATATCTACACTTGGGAAGGCATTGACTTTATTAACGACAGCAAAGCCACCAACTACGATGCATCTGAGGTAGGGTTAGCATCGGTGAAGAGTCCCACAATTTTGATTGCAGGGGGAGAAGCCAAACCTGGTGATGATGCAGGTTGGTTAGCTAAGATTCAAGCCAAAGCAGCAGCAGTATTATTAATTGGTACTGCTGCGCCAGCCTTTGCTCAACGCCTACAAGAAGTGGGTTACACCAATTACGAAATTGTAGAAACAATAGAGAAGGCCGTTCCTCGGTCAGCGGAATTAGCCAAACAGCACCAAGCACCTGTAGTGCTGTTATCTCCCGCTTGTGCAAGTTTCGACCAGTATCCCAACTTTGAAGTGCGCGGTGATGACTTCCGCCAATTATGTTTAGCTTGGGCGGGGCGTTGAGAAATTATGTAGTTTCTCCTGATAATTTTCGGTCTGTTTGTTGCTCTTAATTATCGCTCTTTAGTCACTCTCGCTCTGACTTTTCACGTCATGTGGAAAAGCCGACGAAAAACCTAACCCCCTAGCCCCCTTCCCGACGCGGGAAGGGGGAAGATTCAAAGTCTCTCTCCTTGTAGGAGAGAGATTTAGAGAGAGGTTTTCCAGATCCCGTGAAAAGTCAGACTCTCGCTAGATAAAAATCCCAAACCCTGATTTTTACCGACTTGCATAAATTTAGGCGGAGGTTGGGGAGCCACTGCGTTGGGGAGACAGTGCCGTGGTGTTAGCGCAGCGATCTTCGACGCAGGAGCGTCGGCAGTGCGTTGGGGAGACAGCACCGTGGTGAGGCAACGCGGTCTTGGGGGTTTCCCCATGAGCGATTGCCGAAAGGCTCTGCCACGCCAGTTGCTACAACGCTTGGAACCCCCCTTCGGGTTCGCAGTTCCTTCAAGTCGGCAAAGCCGCCCAACGGACTGCTCACCGCAACGCACTGGCTCGACTTGAGGTGACTGTCGTCGGCTTTGCCGACAGTCACGCAACTGCCGCGCATGGTTTCGGTGACAGTCGCGCAACTGTCGTCGGGTTTCCCGACTCCCTCAGTGGCGTTTGAGGAACGAAACCCAACATCCAAAAACCTTGCTTTTGTTGGGTTTCACTGCGTTCAACCGCCAATGCAGCTCAAGTCGGGAAACCCGCCCACGCAAGTGGCTCCCCAACCTACATTTATTTTTATCTCACCAGAGTCATAGAAAAGGGTTATAGTGGCGATCGCCTATGCTGGTTACTCTGTACTATCAGATCACTGCTGTCTTTAAAGTTCTTCTATAATCCCCCCACCTGATTCTAATAGTTGAAGGGCTTCAGCTTTTGTCATCCTAGCAGCAGTGATGAGGTCTGACCCTCTACCCAAACCTTGAAAGACTCTAATAATTTTACCGTTCTCATCTTCTATAGTCACAACAAAACTTCTTGTCATAGTCATTACCCTACCCGCTTCTATAATTTCGACTCCTTTGCTTCTTGTCTGAACTACAAACACCTGATCCTCTTCCAAACCCTGTCTGTCAATAATTTCATCAGCAGCTTTTGGGCTATTAAGTGCAGAACTTGCTTTGTGGCAATCAGAAGACTGCGCCGTTGGAATATTTACAAGTAATGCACCAGTTAGAACCATCACACTTGCAAGCGGAAGTACGTACAGCTTTGAAAGAGTCATTTATTTTCGTTGTGTACTTAGAGACTTATTCTTGTATTGTAGTTTAGGGATAATACATCGCCAATGGCACCAATAAATTCTCAAATTTAGATAACAATGGTGATGCGATCGCCTGTGGTGATTCTGTGCGATTACTTTTAGCAAGTACTTGAGCCAAACAATAATCAGCTATATTTGAGTTACTGTACTTCATTCTTCTATTGAGTTTGGTGAGTATGGATTTTACTGCCACTTTAAATGAGATTAAAACTCTCAGTATTGAAGAACGCATTCGCCTAGTGCAAGCCATTTGGGACACTATCGCTGTAGAACAGGGTTATCTAGATTTGACCGAAGCTCAAAAACAAGAACTTGATCGTCGGATTAATGATTACGAAGCTAATCCAAATAATGTAATGACATGGGAAGAAATTAAAGCTTCGATTAAAAGACAATAATGGATTACGTTTTAGTATTTCGTCCAGAAGTTCGTGAAGAACTCGATGAAGCCTATAGTTGGTATGAAAATCAGCAAACAGGACTTGGCGATGAATTTTTGGAATGTGTGGACGAGATTCTAAATAGAATTTGCCAAATGCCAGAATCGTATGCTGTTGTCTATAGCGATATACAACGGGCTGTTTTACAACGTTTCCCTTATGCTGTTTATTATCGAATTGTTTCTAGTCGGATTATTGTAATAGCAATTTTTCACGGACGAAGAAATCCCAAAACATGGCAACAGCGAAATTAGCAAGTGACCGTAATGCAATGTATCAATCACTATTGAGCGATCGCCTGTGGTGATTTTGTGCGATCACCGATGGTTAAGATTATCAAATAATAAGCTGTTCAGCATTTAAATAGGGTATAATAGAAAGCTGAATTCAGTCAAACAAGTGGAAGAATGCCAGCAAAAAATCATTTAACTTCCCAGCAAATAGAGAAACTACAAAAAGCTTTAAAACGG
>NZ_JAIVFW010000137.1 GCF_020829595.1 Nostoc sp. CHAB 5844 | reverse complement strand
TTAGCAGTGGTTAAATTGGAATATTACTAATATTAGCTATTAGTAATATTCTGCTCAATCTTAGTCAGAGCAGGAGTTACACGTCCTCAGAGGAACTACCGCTTTTACATAAAAGAAGAAGATTTACGCTTAATTAATTACCGCATAAAACGGAATTATTACTCATCAAAAATCTTCACAGTATGTCTGCATTTTCTCCGAGCAATTTACCTTCAACTGTTGACACTTTAGAGAAATTAATGGTGTGGTGTGGTGCAGCGTTTCATAAGATCAACCGAACTGCAACAGCAGTTGAAGGCACTGGCAGCCCTTCAAGAGTTGCTCAATTTGGTATCTACACGGTTGAAGCAAGCAACACAGACCGCGTCATCATGAGACAAAGCTTGTTACTAAATTCTGACTATGCGATTGACAATAAACCCGTTTGGGAGAACGTTCAAGAAACCTCTACAGATGCAATCCCCTCAGAATTTTTAGCAAGCTAATCAATGCCTCCAGGTATTCCCGTCCCCGTTGTACCGCCAAGTCTTCCTACACCCGTCATGCCTCCTGGCGCAAATAATATTGTGCCGTTCGACCGTAAACCCCCTGGCGGCGGTGGCGGGAGCATTAGTACTGTTCGTCCTAGTGATATTCAAGCACTGCCAGAACTGGCAGATATCGCACCAAAGCCAATTCCCTTTCCGCCAATACCTTTTTTTTGGCGGGAGAGAGAACCGGAAGTCCCTCCCAGATTGTACCCGCCGCCATTTGAAGGCGGGCAAACTCCATGTGTTGCTTATTTTGTAAAAACAACTTCCGTTGATGAAAATGGGCAACTATTACGTGTCGAGTCAGCACACTGGGGTCCGATTCAGGGGACAAGGATAGATAACTTATCCTACGGGAGTTATTCAAAGTTAATAGCAGGAGGGGTCATTGGCGCTGATCGCTGTTTTCCAGAGGGAGGTTTGGAGTACCTGCTTACCGGAGTTTTCCCTCAAAAGCTGGTCGCTGCCTGGATAACCCAAATAATTAGAATAGACGGCTTGCCAGATACAGAAGCCCCTCCCAAAGCACCAGAAGAACCGCCCCCACCAGTTCACCCGGAAGCACCACCACTACCGGATAACGTCCCAATTCCAGATGCACCACCGCCACTCCCAATCCCCAAGCCACCGGGAGAAGATGACGGTAATAATATAGTGCCATTTAAACGGCCTTCACCTCTACCAACACCAGAACCGCCGCCAGAATCACCACCACCGGAAGAACCACCGCCAGCAGCGCCAGAACCAACTCCAGCGCCACCACCATCAGTCCCATCACCGGAACCACCTGCACCATCACCGACACCATCACCGACCCCAACACCAACACCGACTCCCACACCATCACCGACACCCACACCCACACCCACACCATCACCGACCCCAACACCATCACCGACACCCACACCATCACCGACACCAACTCCAACGCCAACCCCGACACCAACTCCAACCCCAACCCCGACACCAACGCCAACCCCAACCCCAACCCCGACACCAACTCCAACCCCAACCCCGACACCAACGCCAACCCCAACCCCGACACCAACGCCAACCCCGACACCAACGCCAACTCCAACGCCAACCCCGACACCAACTCCAACGCCAACACCAGAAGAAGGAGGCGGCGGTTTGCCGCCTTGGCTGATTCCTCCAATTCCTAGACCAATACCACCGCCAGAAGGAAAACCAAATCAGCCCCCACCACCAGGCCCCGGTTGCGACACTTGCGGAACTGCGATTTTAGGTCAAGCTCAAAATAATGGCTTAAAGCTGGATGCTTTAACCGCAATACTTCAAGGAATAGACCTTAGTTTATTGGCTGTTATTAATGCGAAATTAGGGCCGCAATTACCGGGGGGCATAGCCACAAAACTTCTTAATGGTTTCAAATGGTTGCAACTGGATAGAGTGCTAAATTTACTAATTTTAGCGGCTACAATTCACAATGCTTTAATGTTGTCCAATGACATCGGTCAAACCTTATTAGGTGTAATTAATAATGTACTTCAGTTAATAGGATTAAAGGACGACAATGGTAACGCTTTTAATATTGGAGAAATCATCAATAGCACTGTAGAGAATTTAATCAAAGGTATTATTGGGGCTGATAACTATACCCAATTGCGTGAAGCTTGGGCAAAAGCAGTAAGAGTTTATCAAGCAACAACTAATGTATTAAATGCTTTTCAGGGTTTAGCTTCTACCATTCTTAATGCCCTAGAAATTACCGCAGGCAGAGTCGGCAAGATTGGCAATGCTTTAAGGAAAGCTGGTGAGGTTCTCGATAATGCTTACACCTGGATGAATCCGCAGCCAAAATTCAATAAAATTACTACTTTTTTAGAAGGTTTACAAAATGGGGCATCAACAATTCAAATGGTGACACAAGCCCCCTTAGACGTTATCAGCGCAACGACCGAACTGACTAACGCTAATACTGAATTTATTAAAGCATTAGAAGAAGACGATAAGCCAAAAAATAAAGGCACAAACGACCAAGAACCACAGCAATTGAAAGCAGATTTAGCCGCTTCAAAACTAGCAAGTCTTGGGCAAGAAATGACAGAAGCAACACTAGAAGCCGATGAAGATTAACTATGCCATTACCTGATAATTTTGACCCTTGGGAACATCTGCAAGACACATTAAGACTTTGGCATAATAAGTCCGTAAACAAGTATTTCAAAAATACTCCTGTTGATAGTTTAAGTACTCCAAAAGAATCTTTGAGAGTAGCTTGTACAATGCGAGATACTGACACATCAACCATGACGTTAATGCGAATGTGGTTGTTTGAAATCACTGCTGGTCATGCTGCATCTTTGCAAGCACCCGTGTATGGTATTCCAGTTACAGAATTACAAAGAGAATTTAAGTTCAGACCGCAAATAAAACTGTATTTTAAAGAACCATATAATTTTGAAAAACACAGTGATGGCACGGAACAAGTTTCAGGAGAGATTGGTTTCAGAATCATAAATAAAACTGCTGAAACCATTACTAAAGCTGATGCTGTAGAATATGCCAGAGAAATCAAAGCCGAATTTGCTACCCCTCCATTAATTTGGAAGAAAGGTAAATATAAATGTACTTATTTAGATGTCGAAAATGGCTATGATTTACGGCTTTTATGTGCTTCTAAGACTGAAGGTCAATCAACTGTTCAATCTGTTTTGAAAATCTTGGATAAAACTTTTAACGACAACAATTTTCAATTTATTGAAAATACTAAAGAATTTTCGACCAATCCCGGCACTCATTTAGTTTATGGGAAAACTACAAAAAAATTTCGTCAGCGTCCGACATCTGATGTGAAATTTACCCATGCTCAGTTAATTATCCCTGGGTTAGTTAAACCAGTTAATCTGGTTTCGGTCAAAGGACGCTTAAAGAACGCTATCGAATCCGTTTGACCAAAAAAAACCATGCGAAAATTTTCTGGACAAGTATACTTGTCCCCCAGAAAAACCACGCGGAAACCGTTGTTATGGTTGGGTTGTAGACAAAAATAATTTTTTACCAATAATCAAATGGGTTATTCTGACATCAGCCGTGGGCCAAGCTTGGCCGCTGACTATGCAAAGTATCAAACATGGCTGCAAAAAAGCACTGAAGAAAGACAAACAGCTTTTGCAGCTATTACAAATCCCGCTAACCGAGTAAAAACAGCCAAAACGGCAGGTTACATCGTTCCTTTTGATTCTAGCGGTAATCTTGTTTATGTTCCGGCTCGGTTGATTGCTGCAACTCAAGCAGGTAGAGGCGCAGCACTTGCTCAAACCGTTAAAACTATAGTTGATGCTTACACATTCAGTACAACTGAAGTGGCAGCTTTAACTACACCTAATGTTTTAGAAAACGTTAAACAGTTCAAGTTCGCAAAACTTACTGTGGTTCAGCGAGTGACCACCTCAACAACTAAGGAAGCTTCTCGCATCACAGGCAGAAAATACTACAGACACGAGAATGACTCTGTAACTGCCAATTTTGGTAAAAAGGTGCTGGCTGATACTTACGATAGCGTTGTCCAAGCTATCAAAGAAAAACCTGAATTTATTGCCCTATTCACTGGCTCTGAACAAGCAGCAGCCAGCCGTTATCGCTTTGCTCCTGAAGGTGTGTAATGAGCATTGCGTCTGACAATAATTTATTGTGGGTTCCGCCAAGTGTTAGTGATTTGTTGACTGTTTCTGTTGATGGGGATGCTGATGATTCAACCGTCCAAGGAATGCACATCATTAACTTTGCAGCTAATGACTGGCTTACCGGAAAGTTAAATACTAATACCTACTTTGAATTATTGGATCACTTTGGCATTGACCCGCTTAGTTTTGTTGGTGAAGTTGAGGAGCATGTGGCTTTACTGTTGAGAACATGACTCGAATTCTGCAACTTGGTAACGCTGACAACTGGGAGCAAATTTATCACACCTCAGTTGCAGCAGTTAACGTTACACCTAAAGTTCATGCGCCTATTCCAGAAATAACAGTGCCTTTGCTGTTAGAAAATCATATTTTGGCGGTTTACATTACTACTGAAGTTCCAGAAGGAAGTAACTGGAACTTCGCAGGTTTTCTCAATCAAAAGTTTGAACTTGGTTTAACTGTTGGTGGCACTCCTGAAGCTGATGAATTATCACGGCGCAAGCTTTGGCTCAACAGAATTAAGCTGGTTATGTTTCAGAAGTTAACTTCTAACTATGCAATTTCTTTTGATGTTCCCAAATGGTTTAAGAATGTCAATTTAACTGCTTGGCAATACATTGGTGTTGATTACGATTCTATTGAGCAGTTGTTAGTGGAAGATATCAAGCCAAGCTTGGTAAGTATTGAATCTAAAATTGATGCTTTAATTCAATGATTAATAATGTTGCAAGTTCAAATATTACTGTATTCAGTGATTGCACTCATAATGATAAATCATTAATCGCCAATAGTGCTACTGAGATTCTTACAGCTAAAAGTGAAAGAAAGTATGCTGCTTTTGTTAATAATTCAACCGTAGAAATTACATTAGCATTGGGTGAGCCAGGTAAAACAGCAATTAATAAAGGAATTGTTTTAAAGCCTGGTGGCAGTTATGAGATTAATTCTAATAATCTCTACATTGGTGTTGTTTCTGCTATTTCTAAATTTGCTTGTAAACTTTCTTTTATGGAGTGTGTTGAATAATGGCTTTATATAATCCCGCTCAAGTAACAGTAACTGAATCAACCAGTTCAACTTCTACACCTTCAACTGTCGCCGCATCAATAACTAGCGTAACTATCATTGCTGCTAATTCTACTAGAAAAGGTCTAACCATCTGGAATAAAAGCACCGCTAATCTTTATATTGATTTTGATTCGGCTGCCAGTACAACAGATTTTGCTGTTAATGTAGCCGCTGGCGGATACTATGAAATGCCTTTTAATTACACAGGTGTAATCAGTGGTATTTGGGATGCTGCTAATGGGAATGCTTTGGTTAGAGAGTTAACCTAATGTATGCCTTTAACTATTCCATCCAGCACTTATGCTAATCAAATAAATTTCACTCCTACGGGAAACATTAACGCTACTAACGTGCAATCAGCTATTACTAAATTAGATTTAGAAACTGTTCATACTAGCGGTAATGAAAATATTGGTGGCGTGAAGATTTTCACTGACACTACTGATTCCACTAACTCAACTTCTGGTGGTGTGCAGTGCAGAGGTGGACTTGGTGTAGGCAAGAATTTATCTATTGGTGGTAGTTTGCTATTAAGTAATTATCCTTCCTTAATTGCCCGAAGAACGACAAATTTAACCCTCACTTCTGGGCAATTAACTAATCTTCCTTACAATTCTGAAGATGAAGACTCCCATAATGCTTATAGCGGTGGCATATTTACAGTTCCTGCAAATTGTGGAGGGAAATATAAAGTTACTGCTCAAGTTTCTGTTAACTTTTTTAATGCTTCTGTTGCAGGAGTTCCAATTATAGTTTTGTATGTTTATGTAAACGGCCAGCAATATGCTTGCATTGGGCGAACTTTAGCAACAGGAATTAGTGGTGCAAATGATGGATGCGGTAATAGTGTAGATCTACCTGGATTAGTACCAGGTAATACTATTGAAATCAGAGTTAGTGCATCTTTTAATGGAACAATAACCGTTAGCGGCTCTGATAAATGCGCTCTCATGATTAGTCGAATAGCTTAGAAAAAATATGCCTTTTGAAACAAGCCAATATAAAAAAAATCCCCGTATTTGGAGAATCCAAGGTGATGTAAATGATGGCGATTTAGCTACGCTTACTCTAGAGATTTTTTGGCGAATTGATTGGGTAACGCCAGAGGGAAAAACTATCAATTCTGAACCGGGAGGGGAAATCAAATTTTCACCAACTCCAGAATTATTATTAAGCTTTTCAGCTATTGCCGAGGCTATCTATTTGCAAATAAATCAGCCCGCATCGCCACCACCGGAATAATTTTATTCATAGACAATCGTTGTCTATGCCCAATACATAAAATGATTGATTTTAAAAATTCTCTTGATGTCATTATCGGCATTTGTGTGC
>NZ_JAIVFW010000136.1 GCF_020829595.1 Nostoc sp. CHAB 5844 | reverse complement strand
GATCAATCTGATGCGGCGATATCAGCTTTAAATCAAGTCATGACTCCGGCTTTTGGCGCTGGTGGACGTTTGGTTTGGCTGATAAATACAAACCTCTGTCAACAATGTCCTGAGAATGTTTTGGCGGAACTGACGCGCACATTACCTGTAATTCCGGAAAATTCATTTTTATTGCTTACCAGCCTCAACAAACCAGATGAACGGCTGAAAGCTACAAAATTATTGAAGCAATTCGCCACTGAGTTTCGGGAATTTTCTCTTATTCCCCCGTGGAAAACAGAATTAATTGTCCAAGCTGTTCAGCAAGCGGCTCAAACTTTAGGAGTTAAACTCACGCCTAAAACTGCTGAATTGTTAGCTGAAGCTGTTGGTAATGATACAAGGCTACTTCACAATGAGCTAGAGAAATTGCAGCTTTATCATCTAGATAGTAAAAAGCCTTTAGATGTAGATACGGTTAGTAAATTAGTCAGAAATACTACGCAAAATAGTTTACAATTAGCAGCAGCAATTAGAACAGGTGATACAGGAAAAGCGTTAACTGTGTTGACTGACTTGCTGAATGCAGCCGAACCAGGATTGAGAATAGTGGCAACGTTAATTGGACAATTTCGCACTTGGTTATGGGTCAAAATTGTAACAGACAGCGGTGAGCGGAACCCACAAGCGATCGCTCAAGCAGCTGATGTTAGCAACCCTAAACGTATCTACTTTTTACAACAAGAAGTCAAATTCCTGTCTGTGCAGCAACTAATTTCGTGTTTACCGTTGCTCTTAGAGTTAGAAGTCAGCCTTAAGCAAGGATCTGCGGAAATATCCACACTCCAAACAAAAGTAATTGAACTTTGTCAAATATGTAAAGGCAACTGAACATACATATAAAATTTCGGTACACTAAAATTTCTTTGGAACTTCTTACTCCAAAAATAATTCACATTCAATAAAGCACCTTTAAGATTGAGTCCTGTGTCACAGAAATTATGAAGAAAATCGTTAATTTATTTTTTCGAGATCCACTGAAAAATTTATTACCTAGAAATTTCTTTTTCGGAGTTTTGGCTACTGCTAGTTTGTTTGCCAGCACTTTGACATTTACAGTCAAGGCTGATGCTCAAACTCCAGCAGTAAACAATAATGAAATTGTCAGCTATGCCCAAGCTGTCTTAGCAATGGAGCCATCGCGTCAACAAGCCTTCAGCGAAATCAAAAAATTAATTGGTGGTGGAGAAATTCCCCAGATCGTTTGTAATGACCCTAAAAGCATTAACAGCTTACCACGCAAAGCCAGAGATATTGCTGTCAACTACTGTAATCGCTCCCAAAAGATAGTTGAAGAAAATGGTTTAACTATTGAGCGTTTCAATAAGATTACTATGGAAATTCAAAACGACAATAACTTAAAAAGGCAAATTTACAATACCTTGATTCGCCTGCAAAAGAAATCCTGATTTTTAGTAGAGCAGAATTCAGGAGCCAGGATGAAAAAACTTTGTATTGCTGCTTGTGACAAATAATTTTTGTACTTCAATAATTTGAAAATTGCTGTTATTCAAAATTATTTATTATGAAAAACAATTATCAAACACAACATCATTAATTGTTTCTTTTGACTATTGACCCTTGACAATTGACTTTCATCTATATTCCGTGGCTTTTACCAATTACCCAATGCCTGCGGAAAAATCTGGCTAAGGCTGACTCTTCCAGCGATAAATAGATAGGTCTGCCGTGGGGACAGGTACGGGGGTTACGAGTGCGTTGCCATTGGTCTAAAAGTGTTTGCATTTCTTGCAGGTTCAGTGGTGTGCCGTTACGAATAGCACTGCGACAAGCGACAGCAACTTGAGCAGCTTGTAAGTCGCCTCCCCAACTGAGTTCTAAAATTGCTTCTGGACAGTCCTCTCGCTGCTGTAAAAGGGCGGGTATATTACGGACTGCCCAAAGTTGTTCGCCAAAGGTTTCTATTTCTAAACCAATGCGTTGCAGTTGTGTAACTTGCGCTGGTGACAATTGATAAAGAATAATTGACGGCTCGACAGTAACAAGTTGCCAGTTGTCACATATTTGTTCGTACAAAACCCGCTCGTGAGCAATATGCTGTTCTACTAGCCACATCCCACCAGGATGTTCGGCAACAATATAAGTGTTGCTAACTTGGGCGACAGCTTTTAGAGAGTGCTGAGTGCTGAGTGCTGAGTGCTGAGTATTTTCAGGTTTGGGGTTAAAGTGATAACCACCTTTTTCTTCGGCGGCTTTGAGTAATTTACTAACTCTAGTGGTGTGGACAGCTTCTTTAAAATTAGCAGCATCAATGCGAAGTGCTTGGTCAATTGCTTGGGTGATTTGCTCTTGCCAATAGTTTAGTTCATTAAGATATATTTCGGTTTTTGCGGGATTGCGATTCCAGTTGATTTGGTCGGGAGAAATTGCAAGATGTAATAAACAAATGGGATAGCGATCGCGTGGTAATGTTCTATGAAACGCTGATAAAATTGTTTGCTCAAGTTCTGGTGATTTCACCATCCTGCCATTAATCGCTATCCGCACCCAGTCTGGGCGATGGCGATGACAACGGTCTGGTAAGCCTACTACTAGGGAGAGTGCTGAGTTTTGGGGGTGGAGAAGTTCTAGTTTGAGTTCTTGTAAATCACCTTGTCGGACTTGCGGTAAAATCTGCGGCAGGAGTTGTCCGGTGGTGGTAGCGGGAGAAATTGTGAACCATACGCGGTCATTTTGCCAAAGTTGCCATGTTATTTGAGGATGACAAAGGGCAATTTGATGAATTGCGGCTTGTACAGCTTTCATCTGCTGTGTTGCATTGGGTAAACCTTGGCGACGCGACACGCAATTACCAAAAAGATTGGAGACTGTGACTACTGTACCAGGTGCGATCGCTGTTGCTTCTATTTCTACAACCTTGCCATTATCACCATAAACAACTTGCCACCCCAAATTACCATCAGCTGGACGACTCAAAATTTCCAACTCTGCCAAAGTCGTCAAGCTGTGCAAAGCTTCACCACGAAATCCCAAGCTGTTAATTTTCCATAAATCATCACTAGAGCGAATTTTACTGGTGCTATGGGCTGTAGCTGCTTGTTGCAAGTCCTCTAAGTTCATCCCACAACCATTATCGGCAACGCGGATGCGCCACTGTTGTGGCCAAAGGTAAACCACAATTCTGGTTGCACCTGCATCTAGAGAATTTTCTACCAATTCCCTAACTACAGATGCTAAAGAGTCGATGACCTCGCCAGCTGTAATGAGATATACAACTTCTGTTGGTAAAGCTTGAATAGTAGATGCCATAAATTCCAGTCTAGGCCAGCAAGCAACCATTTAATCAGTGAACAGTTATCAGTTATCAAAGCGTATTGTGTAGTATTGCAGCGCACCAACGCTTAACGCCATATTACAGAGGACTTTGACCTTTAAAGAAATACATCACTGCTTAGTGATAACCATTGAATAGGATAAGTAGTTTTATCTATACCTAAACAGAATTTTTTATTAATTGTAAAGAAATTTCAATTGAAAGTCGATTTTTGATAAATTGCTTGTGAGGTTGTAAGTGAGAAATGCTTATGAGTAATAATTTAGCCGCTGATGCTCACGATTTAAAGTCTCGTTTGGAATGGGGTCAACCAGCTTTTACAATTATTGATGTGCGCGATCGCCACAGTTATAATAACGGTCACATATCTGGCGCAATTCCCATCTCCTTAGATGACCTGGAAAGTCGCGCCAAATCTTCTCTACACCAAGAACGCCATATTTATATCTATGGCGATAATGACCAGCACACAGCCCAAGCAGCACAAGTATTGCGCGGTGCTGGATTTACTGAGATTGGTGAAATCAAGGGTGGTTTAAGCGCCTGGAAAGCAGCTGGCGGTGCTACAGAGGGTGTTGCAGCATAGCACTAACTAGGGACTAGAGACTAGGGATTCTTCTTAAACTAATCTCTAGCCCTTAATCCCTATGATTAATCTTTCATCGCCAAAACTTTAGGAATTTCTGGCTGTAGTAACCCATTTAACAGCGATGCCGGACGGTGGCTATAAGGCCAAGCAAAGGCATGACGAAAAGCTGCATCCTGGCAAGCTTGTAGCTGTGTAAAGCTAATAATGTCGTAAGTCAAGAGATTTTCGTATTCAAATGGCAAACGGACATTATGTAACCCAGCGTTGTCAGTACAAATGGCAATATCTACTCCAGCATCAAAACAACGGTCAAAAACTAATTTGAGTTGACGAATATCTTGTAAAGTACCTGTTTTGATGTATGTTGTCGGGCAAACTTCCAAACACTGCCCGCGTCTTGCTATATCTGGAAGTAACTCTGAATATAACAAGGGAATTTGGATACCGTGACCAATGCGCTGGAGATAGGGTAAAAGTTCTGGGTAACAGCCAGCGGTGGTTTCGTAAAGGTGCCCAGTGGTATTAATGCCTTGCGATCGCGCATAATCATATAGACTAATCCATTCTTGCAGGCGATCGGCGTAGTAGCTATCACCCCCCGCTACATCTATGCCACACACATACTGTCTGTGCTGCACGGCTAAATCAATAATTGCTTTATTTACCTCATAGGGAAGGCGCGAGTGCATACATAGAATTTGGCTAGTCACAATGGGACACTCTTGTATATGACTGGCTTTGCCAACTACGTCCACTATTTCTGCCATTTTGTCAATTCTTTGTGACTGACTTAAGTGTTCTGGTGTCCGCAAATAAGGTGTATAGCGCAGTTCCAGATAAGCCAAATTTTCAAATATATAAGCACCGCGTACCAAGCGATAGATAAAGTAAGGCAAAGTCTCTACAGTTTGCACACTTTCCACTAAGGTATGCAATTCCAAATATTCATCTAAGGTGTTGCGGGGTCTGGTATAAAAGTCTTCAAATTCTCCGTAGTTAGGAAAACGAGAAATTAATTCCGCAGAATGCCGTTCAAAATATCGCCATAAAACACGCGGTACAACCGAACCGCCCAGATGTCGATGCAATTCAGCGTGTAAAGCCATAATATTATTTTGGATAAAATTTCAATGATCTTAACAAAAATATAGAAATAAAAAAATCTCTGCTGTCAGAAAGATTTGGTAAAGCTATAGCATTTCTAACTCTCTAGTACAAACGTAGCAAAAAAAGCTAAGACTGTTTCTAGTTGATTGAGTTGTTCATCAGCACGTAGCATTTGCAATGCTTCTCGAATTATTGGTTCAGAGTTGCCGCCTTTGAGAATAGGTACAAATGGTAGTAAAGATGGTAGAGGTTCTTGAAATGCAATGTCGACATCAACTTCCCAAAGATTAATTACTCGATAATCTTGTATTGCCCGTAGTCCGGCAATATTGGATATTGGCTATTAACGTCATCAATTAATGATTGGTAGCCCCACTCCCTAATTTTTAATACCTATATTCCCCTAAAATAAGGAGCGAGTAAGCGTCAATAATTATTATGCGAGTAGTAGCCCTTGTACCTGGCGGAATTGGCGACCAAATTCTCTTCTTTCCGACTTTAGATGATCTGAAGCGTTCTTATCCCAACGCTCAGATCGATGTCGTTACGGAACCCCAGTCAAAGGCTGCCTACCGGGTGAGCAAGTCTGTTCACGAGGTACTGACCTTTGATTATAAAGATCGTAACAGTCTAGCAGATTGGGGTAACTTGGTAGGCACACTTCGCGATCGCGAGTATGATGTCGCCATTGCTTTTGGGCAAAGTTGGTTAGTGGGACTAATGCTCTGGTTAACAGGGATTCCCATGCGTATTGGCTTTCAAGGCAAAGGAGCAGTTTTTCTGACTCATACTGTGCCGTTTAATCCATCTCAGTATGCAGCGGCGGCGTATCACGATTTGCTAAAACCATTAGGTGTTACCACATCTCTGCCAGAGTTAGCGGTAAATGTCCCAAAACCAGATATTGAATGGTCACAAAATGAACAAAAACGTCTAGGAGTGAATGAAACAGGCTACGTCTTGATTTATGGAGGTATTGATTCAGCATCGCGGACTAAGGGTGCTGATAAAATCTATCCGGTTGAGAATTGGCAGCCAATTATTCAAGAGTTTCAAGTTAAGCAGCCAGATATGCCTATAGTTGTGATTCAAGGTGCAGACGATGAATTATTTGTGCGATCGCTGCGAGAATCCTGTCCGGAAATTAAGGTAACTTCTCCTGATAATACAGGTAAGTTGACAGCCATGATTGCCGGAGCAAACTTAATGCTGTCTACCGAAAGTGCGCCATTACAATTGAGTGTTGCAGCACAGACCTATACTATCGGTTTATTTGGCTCCTCAGATCCAGCGAAGTTGTTACCAAAAAGTGAAAAATTCCTTGCTATTAAATCCCCCACTGGGAAAGTGGCAGATATTTCACCCACAACAGTTTCCGAAAAAATTTGGGGCGGCTAATTCCATTTTGGATTTTGGATTTTGGATTTTAGATTGGGAATCTTCTTTTGCGCCTGGGTTTTGTAAATCCATTTGTCGCGATCAGTTTTTTAACTGCTATAATCAGCAGCTATTCAACAATATTAACTGGTGTGGTGAAACCTGACTAAGAGGATGTCTGAGAAGTCTCATTTCATACTAGCCTTTGCGACTGAAGTCGCGGCTACATAGACAAAACCCCTCCGGGTGACGCTCAAGAGCGTCGCTAACGCTGCGCTAACGCCAGTTGCCTGCGGAGGGAAACCCTCCCGCAGCACTGGTCTCACCGCCTACGCGGGTTCAAAAACTTTAATTCT
>NZ_JAIVFW010000135.1 GCF_020829595.1 Nostoc sp. CHAB 5844 | reverse complement strand
TATACCACTGACAATATTCATCTACGAATTTGACTGTTTTTGCACCTTTTCGCGGCTCTATCATACTCCCTGAAATACTTTCGGCGTTTTTCCTTTATTATTCTCTCATGGGAGTGACAACAAAGGGATATGCTGCCTTTCCTCCTTATACACACTTACCTGCTTTACGTATGAGTGGATACAGGCTATTGAACAACCGAGTAATACGCTTGGTGCGACGTGTCTAGTAAAGCTGCGATTTAAGGCAGTTTTTGAAACTCTTAACGTTGCAGACCTGAATTTAACGCTTGGACAGTAAGACTTTTGAGTGTATTGCGCCTATATAGTACGCCTATTTATGGTTTTTGCGCCTCAAAAAGAGGAGTAATCCCGAAAAATCATGGCATTGGTAGGCGATCACAAAACTGGTGAGATTCTTGTCAAGTAATCACTTCGCATCAAAACAGCCAATAATTCCCGAATACAAAATTTATTCTCTATTCAAAACTAGCTGTACTGAGACTCTATGTGTTTGTTGTTTTAGCTTCTCCAGTTTTGCGTTGATGTCTACGCTGTGGTTGATGAACATTTGCGATCGCTCTTGGGGTGTCAGTTGCTTAAATCCTTCCTTGCTGTTAATTCCAGGCTTCAAGCCTAGATAAGTTTGCAATTCCAATATTAGTTTTATGTCGCTCCAGGACAGGTGATCGCGTCCAGTTAACTCTAAGCTCTTGAGGTAATCGTTCATAGTGTCGCGGCTTTGAATGTCTAGCAGTCTGCGACATTCTTTGATTGTTAACATTTACCTCCGTCGAACCCTTGGACATCTTTATAGTAAAAAACCCGCACAAAGCGGGCAATTACTGCGAGTAATTAACTTAATGGTGGCGGCGGCTCTAATCCTTGTGACCTTATAAAATCGAGCAGCTGTATCGCTCTAACAGTAATGGTGCTTGGTTGCTGGCGATTAGGCGTTTTAATAAACCACCTAGCAACTGAAGGGGTAGAAATTCCCAACTCTTGGGCGAATTCGGGGTAAGAGCGATCGCCTATGCAACCGCGAATGTAATCAATTCGGTTCACTGTAATGTTATCGCCCATGCAGTTGCGATCGCGATCATTTGAAGTCATCATGTTAATTGCCCGCCTGTGGCTGTTAAGTGTTTACAGGTTAGGGAAGTCCTGGTAAGCGTCTGATTCACGCTTACTGGGCATTGCCTTACTGATTGATGATACCATCGTTGGGAGTATGACGGTGCTAATTAGGGCAAATATGGGGCTATGGCGGAAGATAACAGGCTAAGAATCGGGTTAGGAGAAATTTATCGAGATTTATTGAAGAATGACGCTTTTCAACGTGGCAGCAGCGAAACTCAGCAAGCAGATAGCCTGTTGGGAGCCAAGCTGATGGAGCGCGAAAAGCGAATTGTGGAGCGCAACAAGTATTTGGCGTGGAAGCGCGGCATAACACCAGCGCAGTTATGGATGGATGTGCTGAGTGGGAACGCCAAGCCACCGACTGCTGAGGAATTATCGGAGATGCGATCGCGCGGCTTAATAGATGAATCTGGAGACGTGCCAGGGCTGGGCATATAACAAATATCGGTGGCGATCGCATTCAGTTTCACCCCTGCTATCAAATTTGGATGCAACTCTGTTTTACCGAGAGTTAAATCAATTAGATCGCAAATCTCGGCTACTGCTGGGGGAACAAGTTTTGTTTCTGGTTGGGGAAGTGTGGGAGGTTGTTCAGGTTGTGGGAGTTCGTACTTGCCAGTTTTACGAATGCTGGGAAGGACTTCTGACGTTACCCATTTTTTAAAGCGTTTCGCTTGGGCTTTGCGGCTGGTCAGAATGAGGGAGTACAAGCCAGATTCGTTAATTGCCCACACAGACTGGGTTCTACCGATGGCATCGGTAATAGCGATGTCATCTGTTTTTTCATCTTCATCAAGGCGACTAAGGGCATCGCCTACATTTTTAATTGCTAAAACTGCACAAACGTCCGCAGCGACCCACCAAGGTTCAATTGCTGTGCCAACGAAACGCACTTCATGAGACTCAAACTGAAATACTGCTAGGTTGCTCATTCCACACCTCCACACAAAGATGCGACGGAGGTAAAATATTTACGCAAATATTCAGCTTCTTCACCCTTGAAAAACAGAGTTGCTAAATTACCTTCGGTGTCAGATGCTTTTAGGTAAACTCTGACTCCAACAGTACTTTCTCTGTTTGTAACATAACTTTTCTTCGCCTCTAAATCAACGTAGGCGATCGCCGCTAAATTAATTACCAAATTTTCAACTTGCAACATATTTTTACCTCAATTTACAAAGCAAGAAAGAGCGCCAAATACAGGCGCTCATGGGTGATGGGTGTTGTGTTTTATGCGGAAGCTGCGACTAAATTACCTGTGACTGCGATAATGACTAGCTGTGCTTGCATTTCAGTATTTAGTCTTGGGCGAATGTCACTTCCTACACCACCACTCGGATAATCAATTAATCCTAAACTTCTCAAGCGTCCTAGATTATTAGTAAAGCCGGATGACGTAGGAGATTGTTTAGCAAATACCGCCACATTTTGACGACTGACTATTACTAGACCAAAAGCAGCAAAGTCGGCAAGTGCATTCAATATATTCTGCTGCGGGGCGGTTAATTTTTTAGATCCAGACTTAACAGTTTGTTCTTTAGGCGTGGCAGTTTTTGTTGGTTTCGGCTGATCATTTGCCGACTTTTCTTTCACTGCCAAGAGTGCAGCGTTAAGGTTTTTTGTAATGGTCAACAGTGATTCAATAAGAGCTTTTAGTTCGTCGGCCGACAAGTTAGATACATCCTGCTCTAGATTAATTTGCTGCAACGAGGCGGCGTTCGCTTTTCGAGCGCCTGCTTTGTCAGATTGGGGTGTAGATTCGCCCCTATTATCCAATGCAACCCGTAATTTTGATAAATCGACTGAAGCAAGAGCATCAGGAGGAAGCGCTTGACTTTTCAACGTGGGGGTAGCAGATGAGTCAAAGGTGGTGCGTTGCCTGATAGTAACCGCAAGGAAGGTATTGAGCCATCCTGGCGACCACACCCACGCAGTTCCAATAGGCAGTGAGGGCAACGAATCCATCAAGCGATCGCGTTGCTCTTGAGCTATTCCCGCCATTCTTCCCAGCGCCGCCCTTCGGGACGGCGTGGGGCTGCAGGCGGGAATAGCTCAGTAAAATTAGAAGGTGAATCACTAAATACAAGCACAAAATCTTCACCCCATTTTCTAACGACCCTCCATTCACTCTCTTCCCTATCTTGAATCACAGAAAATTCAATAGAGCGGTATTCAAACTCGCCAAATACAGTTTGTTCTTCCTCGTCAAAAACAAACTTCATCCCCAATAACTCTTGAATCTCATGAGGAAAAAACTTATCAAGGTTAGAGCGGTATCGCGCGAGTGCCAGTAACGACTCTTTGACAGCAGCGCCGAAGTCAACTAACACAGCATCGCCTGTCAGGTTGGTGCGATAACCACCCTGTACTGCAACAATGCGAATCAACGTACCATTGACAAACGCTTCCCACACACCGCCGTAGATGGTAGAACCGATTTTGTCGAATGCGATCGCTTTTGAACTTGTATCTTCTTCTGGCATTGGCGATACGTCACGCAGTCCACGTTCGTAACCCATACGGTAGCAATGATCGTTTGATCGCATGGATAAGCCGGCTACCGCATCTTGATAGCCTTGGCGGTTGTTTTCCATACGTTGTTGTTCGGGTGCAACAGTTTCGGATTGGGCTTCGATGTGGGCATTCAGTTGAGCTTGTGCAATCAACTGAGGCTGCTTTGCGAGAATATCAACAATACAGTCTTCCTTGCTGCGGCGACGTGCAATATAAAGTTTGTCGCAAATTTTGTGAAGTTGAGTTCTTGAAAAATTTTTCAGGATGTCGCGGGTGTAATTTGAATTTGTCATAATTAAATTAACTTGGCCTTGATCGGGTTAGGTTTTCAAAAGGCGATCGCTTTACTTTCCAGGGATGGCGATCGCCTTTTGTTTTGTCTGTATCTGCTTTACTACTATCAACAGACAAAAATCAAGTAGCAATAGTAGATATTTGAGAAGTGCTGAAGAAATAGTCAATGTTGGCATCCAGTGCTTCACACAAAACATTAACCACGTCAACAGAGACAGTCAGGGTCTTACTTTTTAGTTTCTTAACATAATTTTCTGGCTGCTCTAACTGCTGAATGTATTGATGTGAAACCCTTAGACCTAACTCAACAGTTTTTTCTTCGAGAAGGCGACGGGGCATAAAACCGCGTAATTGGGTTAATTTTTTAGCTTGTATTGTTCCCCATTTCAGGGTAGCGACGTGTTCAACATCAATCATCTTGATCAGCTTACTATTATTGTTACTTGCCAAGATATCATTTCCCATATATTATTGAGAACAGTAGGTAACAGCAATAAATTAGCTCACAATTCATAGGCGCGATCGCCTGATTGAGACAACATGACTAAAAATGTTGTCCAGATTTTCATGTCTGGATAAAACGGTTTGACATAGGCAAGAGAAACAAGCACCTGACTAGGTAGCTCTTAAAGCATTACGTAAAAGTCGCCCTAGTTATGGAGATACTCTTTGCCGTCGAAATACAAGTGATCATTCTTTCTTGACGAGCGATCGCTTATAAAATAAAAAGCGTTGTGTTAGCAGCACAACGCTTTATGAATGTCTTGGTGCGCGGTTTACTGCGGTGGTTCCCGCCTAAACAGTTCGTCAAACAAGACTCGACAACGTTTACTAGACTCATGCGCTTGTCGCCACAATTCTCTACTTGCTGTTGGGTTTTCGTCTCTAACTGCTACTGCTTGGTGGCTAAAGTTAGCAGCTTGAGCTATTACCGCCTGCAGCCCCACGCCGTCCCGAAGGGCGGCGCGGGGAGTATGTCACCGCCAAGCTCCTTAATTCGAGCTTTTAGCTCGTCTGTAGTCATTGTCTCTATAGTGCGCCTCCTTCACGCTTACGCTGAATAATTGCAGGCAATTCGTCTGGATCTAAAGGTCTAGCATTTGCTTTAATCCGGTCAGACAATTCGTAAAAAGCCTCGTTGTCTTCAGGATTTTGCAATACGTAAGCCCTCAGTTCAGCTTTGGGCATTGTCTTAAAATCAGGTTTGGTCATAATTGACTCTCCCTTGTTTATCCACTGTTATCTCGATTTCGTCTCCAGCAAGAATTACTAAGTCGTCTGTCCTTTCATCTATTCTGACTAGATTTATTGGTATCAGCATTTTAGTTAACTGGTAACTTAACCGAAACAACTCTTTTAGCTGCTCCACTGTTGGTTTCATATCTCCGTTATTTTATTTTCTCACCACTACACTCGTTGGCTTCATGGCTCCCTTTAGGGTTTAACAATTCCGGCTACTTGTCCCGGCGGCAAAATCAATTCGCATTTGAAGGCAGAAGGCAGAGGGCAGGAGGCAGAAGGGTGAACTTTTACCTCTTGCTTGTCTGCGATCGCATTTGAAGGCAGAAGGCAGAGGGCAGGAGGCAGAAGGGTGAACTTTTACCTCTTGCTTGCGCGATCGCATTTGAAGGCAGAGGGCAGGAGGCAGAAGGGTGAACTTTTACCTCTTGCTTGCGCGATCGCTCTTTTTGGTTGATAAATCTAATGTAAGCCACTGGCTAGCCAATGTCAAGTAAATGGCGAGAAAAAACTAGCCAAAAGGCTTGCAAATCGACAAAGCAGCACTTACGCCTGTTTCTAGCCACTGGCTAGAAAGCTTTGATATAGTGTTAGTAGTGATTGCAGTGACAAGAGACAAAAGATGTCTGAGAAAAGTAACGGCGTTGCCAGAAAGCGAAGCGCGCAGTTGAGCGTTCGGATAAATGATACTTTGTACCAAGGCTACAAAGACCTTCTTGAGACAGAAGGCATAAGCATGACGAACGACATTGAAAATTACATTTCTCGCCGACTTGGCAAGATAACCAAGTCTGACAACGTAATCGATATCACAGAGGTGGTTCAAAAGCAGCAGCGAGAAATAGAGGAGTTAAAAGCGATCGTGGGGGAATTAAAGGCGGACTGGCCGCAGAAAACCAGCAACTCAAAAGCCAGCTAGAAACCATGCTGGCAAGTGCTAAAAACTTAATAAACATAGCAAAGCAATTGCCTCCTGCGGATGTGTAGGAGGCAATTGCTTTTAATATGGCTAGTATTTGGCTAAATTTTTGCTTGCATTTTATCTAGCCAGATGCTAGCTTAATTTTTAAGCATGAAAAATTTTTCATGTACCAATCAAGAAAGAGATCGCAGACAAAACAAGAGGCAAAAGTTCATCCTTCTGCCTCCTGCCCTCTGCCATCTGCCTTCAAAAGCGATCGCGTTTGGCTAAAGGGCGATCGCCCAAGCGCAGACAAAGCAAGAGGTAAAAGTTCATTCTTCTGCCTCCTGCCCTCTGCCTTCTGCCTTCAAAAGTGTGATCGCGCTTTGCTCGTACCAGAGAGCGATCGCCCACAAAGTGAAATAGCATTTGGAATCAGCACTTGCTATTCACGCCTGAAGCACGAGGGAGACAAGATAGCAAATGCTGTCCTTTATCAGGTGACAACTGCTCTAAAGGGTCACAGCAGATGCCATCTTCCCTCGATATAAAGATCAAACACAGAACCATGAAAACTGAATATTGTATAGCGTTAGTGACATACTCCCCGCGCCGCCCTCCGGGACGGCGGGGGCTTCTCAGCGACTCCCGGCAACCCGTCGGACATTGACTGAGCTTTGAAGGACGGGATGCCCCACCGCCCTATATTTTATATTTCGCGC
>NZ_JAIVFW010000134.1 GCF_020829595.1 Nostoc sp. CHAB 5844 | reverse complement strand
CCGACGAATTTTAGAATAGTCAGTTTCAGTCAAGATTGCCGCCTGACCGTTCCGATTATTTTTCATGCTATTTTCTCTTGCTTCTGCATTCCGGTTTAACCATTAGCAGTGGTTAAATTGGAATATTACTAATATTAGCTATTAGTAATATTCTGCTCAATCTTAGTCAGAGCAGGAGTTACACGTCCTCAGAGGAACTACCGCTTTTACATAAAAGAAGAAGATTTACTGATTTTCAAATCACGATTACAACGGATTTATTCACATCAAAAATCCGAAATATGGCAGAGCCAACTTTACAAGAAATATTTGGCAGTAACGCTAGTCAAACATCGACTACCATCACAATTACAAAAGCTGATTTAACAGGATTAACAGCAAGCTCTAGTAATAGTGGTGAAAGCTTGCTGGTTGCAATCTTACTCCAAGCCAAAGTCAACTTAACTCAAACGAATTTCGATTCTAATATTGACCAAAGCATATATATAGCCACTGGTTTTAGTAGCTTTACAAATCGAGGTACAGACCAAACCCAATACAGAACCGACCAATTAACAGTAACACTTGCCAAAATTGACAATCAAGCTACTTTTGATCCGGATGATTATTAATGGCTAATTGTTATGTATTCTGTGGTGTAGGAATAGACGGTGAAACTTATTGCACTGGTGTATGTGCCAACAGTCCTAGATGGGGACAGTCGCAGCAATCAGGATATGAAAGCTACTTTGCACCTTATGACGGGTTTCAAATATTACGTAACCCTTGGGCAACAACAGCCGGAAGTATAACGCTTTGCACTACTGAAGAACAACTTAACGCAGCACTAGCGCAAGGGACAAACTACGGTAACGACTGTAGCTCTTGTTTAACTAATCCTGTGAAATACGACTGTCTTAACGGCAGTTGCGTAACAAGCAGCACCTACGACACGCCAGGGTTATACGATTCCTTGCAAGAATGCCAGGGAAGTTGTGGTAGTGGATGTCAGCCGCCTAATATATGTGTTCCACCAAATCACTGCCCTGATGGTTATGTATGTATTGGTGCTGATGAATTTGCTCAAATTAAAAGAGAGTTAAGCTAGTGCCAACCACCGCGCCAGGGCAAGACTTATTAAATGATGTTCGCGGAATTAAATCTCAGTTAGCCCAACTAAGAATCGCAGTAAATGACGCAAGGGGATTAGCCGCCGCCGCCAAAAATGAAGCCAGCCAAGCAGTAAAAACCGCATCCCAGGCAGCAACAAAAGCTGAATTAGCAGATGGTAATGCTCAACGTGCAAACCAAAAAGCAGAAGCGGCTGATAGCAAAGCTACCAGAGCCGATAGCAAAGCCGACACCGCGACCAGACGCGCGGCTAATGCCGAAGTGGAAGCCCGTACCGCTGGAGGTAAAGCCGAGACAGCAAGCGGTAAAGCTGATGTAGCAGACGGTAAAGCAAACCGCGCTGATTTAAAGGCCAGTAAAGCTGACCGTGATGCAGCGGCGGCTTTTGGTGAGGCAAAATCCGCAGCAGCAGAAGCAAATAAAGCCACTAACACAGCAGGTAAGGCCATTCAGATAGGAGAGAATGCAGTTGGCGAAGCCAAAGCAGCTAATAGACTGGCTCAAGTTGCTAAAAGTGGTGTAGATGCGGTAGAAGCTGGTTTAGATAAGATTTCCGGCGTAATTCGTAAAGTAGAGGGATTAGCTGTGGATGCAGCTGCCAAAGCTTTAAGAGCAATTGGATTATCTGAAGCTGCCACAGCAAGAACACTAAAACTAACTGGGGAAGTAGCCAGCATTGCCAGTAAAGTATTAGCCATTATCGACACCATTGCAAATTTGCTTACACTGATTTTTGCAATTCAGGCGTTAGGCGGCAGAATTGACGCTGTAGAAAAAGGAATAGAGTTTGTCAGTAATTCTGTATCTGACATCCTTGGTCGATTTCTGCCACAGATTCGAGGTATAGCCGTTGCTGCCAAAGGTGTAGCAGACAATGCTTTTAGCACAGCTATCAACGCCAGTGGCACAGCAGCCAACGCTATTGGAACAGCTAATAGTGCAATCGCACGCGCCGATACAGCACAGCAGACAGCAACTGTAGCTAGACAAGAAGCTGCTGATGCTAATAACAATGCCGTTAGAGCAGCCGAAAATGCTTTAACTGCTTACATAGCAGCCAGAACAGCATTGAGCTTAATACAAGCATTAAGGAACAGGCCAGGTATACCGGGCAAAGATGGCAAACCAGGCATACCGGGTAAAGATGGTAAACCAGGTAAAGACGGAGTAAGGGGTATACAGGGAATTCAAGGTTTACCAGGCAAAGATGGCGCATCAGGTAAAGATGGCTACATCTACACAATTCAAGTACCAGGACAGCCGGGTAGGGATGGACGAGACGGACTACCAGGAATACCAGGACTACCAGGAAGGGCGGGAAAGGACGGTAAAGACGTGAACCCAGCAGACGTAGCAGCAATCAACGCACAATTAGCAGATCTACGCGCACAACAAGCAGCTAATCAAGCAGAAACCAGAGGATTATTATCTAACTTAAAATTCTCTATTTTTAACAATCTTGGTAATATTGCTGACCTAGCTTTATTAAAAGTTATCAACAACAAGTTAGGGAATCAGCTTCCTGGTGGTATTGCTGGAAAACTTATTAATGGTTTCAAGTGGTTGCAAATCGATAGAGCAATAAATTTACTCACGCTTGCAGCTACAATTCATAATGCTTTCATGCTTAGTAATGACATTGGACAAACCTTACTTGGAGCGTTAAGCAATGTACTTCAATTAATAGGATTAAAAGACGACAACGGGCAAGCATTTGATATTGGTTCAGTCATCAATAGCACCGTTGAGAATTTTGTAAAATCCATTGTTGGTGCTGAAAATTACGCAACTATTTCTACAGCTTGGGCGAAAGCTAATAGGATTTATCAAGCAACAACCAACGTTATAAATAACTTTACTAATATCGGTCATACAATCCTTAACGGATTAGAAATCCTTGGCGGCATGAACGGCAAGATAGGTAATGCCTTAAGAATTTGGGGTGTAGTTGGTGAAAAAGCCTATCAATGGTTTAATCCTCAGCCGAATTACCACAGCCGAGTTTTAAAATTCTTTGAGAATGCACAGCAAGGTGCATCAACAATTCAAATGGTTACACAAGCCCCGATTGATGTTGTTAATTCCGTAACTGAATTCAATAATTCCACAACTGAATTAGTCAAAGCAGTCAAAGAAGACCCAGAAAAACACAAGGGTGTAGATTTACCAGAAGCTGAACAAACTAAAGCCTTACAAGATACTAGTAAAAACATTTCTCAAGGTGCAATCACTTCTCTTACTGACGTATTCAATGCTAATGAATAATATATGCCACTACCTGAAAATTTCGGCACTTTTGAACATCTCCAAAATGTTTACCGTCAGCAATTTAATAGACAAGTTTTAGAGTATTTCAAAGACTTGGGTGACTCTTGGGAACCTGAAGTAAATACACCTCGTGGCTCATTGCGTGTTGCCTGCACCATGACTGACGAAGATAGCGCCCCTGTCATGGCTATGAGACACAAACTTTTTTATGACGTACTAGGTTATGGACGGGCTAATTTAGCCATTCTTTACGGTAGTAATGATGAATTTGAACCTCCCGTTTCTGGTCATCCAAAAATCTGTTTTTACTTTTCTCAAGACGCTGAATCTGTACCAAATAATGAACCAAGATTAGATGCTGAATATAGCTTTAGATTAGTCTCTGAAACTCAATCAACTATCACTGAATCAAAAGCCCGAACTTTAGCCACAGAAATTAAAAATTTATTGGTTACGGGAAGACAAGGAATTATTTTAACTAAGGGTAAAACTCAGTATCTGTATTTCCATAAAGAGAAAGGATATAGATTAAGAATTTACGGTAATTCAGAAAGTGATGCTGTTGATATTATTAAAAAGCTATTGCAATTAACTAACACAGCTTACGACCAAGATAGACTGAGTGTAGCAGTTCCTAAACGTTCAAACACAGCTGCACCAGAAACATACATTGTCTACGGTAAGACCAAAAAGAAAAAGAAATTCCGCCCAACTGCTAATGTGCGCTTTCGGTACGCCTACATGGAAATTCCGGGTAAGCCAATTCCTGTATTTTTGGTAGACACTACTTACCGTTACGGTGGGCTAGTTGCTATCTGATGCAAAATTATAAGACCGCTCCATGATCCAAGGAATCTTTAAAAGTTTCCCAAACCCTAGAACGTCTGTAGCTATTGATATAACTGGCATACAGACATTCTTACATTTTAAATATGGCCTCAAGAGTTAAAGGTGTAGAAAATAGACCTCATGTAGTCGGCAGTGGAACTAATGCCGTTATCTTGGTTTTACCAGATGTTTATGACGGACTTGGCACTGCTTTGGGAGTAACTAAACTAACAGGTGATCCTCCTGCTGGCGTTCCCTCTACAACGGTTGGACGTGCTATAGCTGAAGGTTTAGTTAGAAAAATCAAAGTTTCTTTTATTCAAAACCTCAAGCGTAAAACTGCGACTCTGATTGTCGCTACAGAAAAATCTACTCAAGCTAGAGCTACATTAACAGGTCAGTCGTACCGCTCGAATTTAATCAAAACTGCATATTACCCAACTCACATTACTTTGGGTTAAACCTCACTACTAATTCATTAGTAAACATCAAAATTTCAGACAATTTAAGTAGAAAAAATGCCAAAACTCACTAAGTTACTTGCCACTATTGGCACTGTTAAATATCCTTTTTTGGGTACAGATGGTTTGTACGTTGGTGCAAATGCTACATCTGTAGGAATAACTGAAGCCGCAGCAGATGATGAAGATTTACCGAATTATCCTGTCAAAGAACTTTTACTTAAAGGCATTATTAGACGGGTTAGCTGTAGGGTTCGCAAAACTGACGGTAAATCCACCACAATTAGACTACTTGTAGCCAAGGATAAACTTGCTACTGCATTGGATGATTTGGTAGACAATACAATTACTATTCCTGGCGGAACTAGTGGTGTTATTACCTCTGTTGGCTTTGCACGTCGCGTAACTTCTCGTGGCTAGTTGGGACTTAATTGGGGAATTAACTGTCACTAATACTTGGCAGTTTTTCCCCAATAATGTGATAGCTTCCGAAACTTTTCGCATCACTACTGCAATCCAAAATTTGGATGATTGGAACATTTGGAAGTTTAAAAGCGCTGCTTACTTAATATTTCATTATCCTAATAGTGATGCTTCGCCACCTTATTACATTAAGGTGCGTGAATTTCCAACTATTTATGAGTTTCGGATTCCAGAAGTTCTAACTTCTCAGGGTTATCTATTGCGAACGCCAGCAATTATCAGAGCGTCACGTTATTTACCACTGACACCTAATCAAAATTTTGCTCAGTGGAATTTTAAATTAGAAGCTTGGCTATAAGTAAATGATTAATAATCCACCCACTCTTGCTAGTCCTATTTTTGATACTTGCACTCATCTAGAAAAAGAGCTTACTGCTAATGTTGCTGTAATAATTTTAAAAGCTAACACTTTAAGAAAGTACGCTCTTTTGATGAATATTTCACCAGCAGAAATTCTTTTAGTTTTCAGTGAGCTTGATAAAGTCACTAACAAAGGAATTTTGATTAAACCTGGTGGCAGCTACGAAATTAATTCTAATAATCTTTATGTTGGCACAGTTTGTGCTGTTTCTAAATTCGCTGCTAAAATCTCTTTCACGGAGTGTATTGAATAATGGCTTTATATAACCCCCCTTCAGTTACAGTAACCACCCCAACTAGTAGCACTTCTACACCTACAACTGTTGCAGCTTCAGTAACTAGTCAAACTATAGCTGCAATTAATTCCAATAGAAAAGGTTTGACTATTTGGAATGATTCAACAGCTACTTTATATATTGATTTTGATTCAGCCGCTTCTGCAACTGATTTTGCAGTTAAGATATCTGCTGGCGGTTATTATGAAATGCCTTTTGATTACACAGGTGTAATCAGTGGTATTTGGAGTGCTGCTAATGGAAGTGCTTTAGTTCGTGAGTTTAGCTAATGCCTCTAACAATTCCACCTAGCACTTATGCTAATCAAATAAGCTTTACGCCTACTGGAAGTATTGCTGCTAGTAATGTGCAATCAGCTATTGCTGAATTAGATTTAGAAACGGTTCACACTAGCGGTAATGAAGATATTGGTGGCATCAAAATATTTACAGATACCACTGATTCGACTAATCCAACATCAGGCGGGGTGCAATGTAGAGGTGGATTCGGAGTTACTAAAAATCTCAGTGTTGGTGCTAATTTACTGCTAACTAATTATCCTTCTGTTTGCGCTCGCAGAACTTCCAATTTATCTTTAAGTTCTAATTCCACAACCAAATTTGCATACAACAGTGAGGATTCAGATTCTCATAATGCTTACAATAATAGCACTGGCACTTTTACCGTTCCAAGTAATTGTGGTGGCAAGTATGAAGTTTCGGCTGCTGTTTCTATTTCTTTTTTTGGCAGTTCTGGAACTATTGTTATTTATTTAATGGTTTATGTAAATGACCAATTCTACACTACTTTAGGTAGAGCCTTAGCTACAGGAATTGCAAGTGCAACTGATGGCTGTAGCGGTAAAGCTGATATTCCTAATCTTGCCGCCGCCGACACTATAGATATTAGAGTAAATGCTTATTTTAGCAGTGGTGGCACTATTACAATGGCTGGGTCTGATAAATGTTCTCTTTCTATCAAGCGGATATAATATGCCTTTTCAAACCATCGAATATGAAAAAAATCCCCGCATTTGGAGAATCCAAGGTGATGTACATGATGGAGATTTAGCTACGCTTACTCTAGAGATTTTTTGGCGAATTGATTGGGTAACACCAGAGGGAATTACTATCAATTCTGAACCGGGAGGG
>NZ_JAIVFW010000133.1 GCF_020829595.1 Nostoc sp. CHAB 5844 | reverse complement strand
AAATTCTGCTATGTTAGCTTGTGTTTTTCCATCATTAAGCAACAAGAGAATTAGTATTCTTTCTCTTATGTCTCCATTTTCTTCCCGTTTTAAAGCTTTTTGTAGTTTCTCTATTTGCTGGGAAGTTCAATGATTTTTTGCTGGCATTCTTCCACTTGTTTGACTGAATTCAGCTTTCCATTATACCCTATTTAAATGCTGAACAGCTTAGTCATCTAGATAATGTCAAAAGTCCATAACACCAAGATTTAAGAAATCGAAAGTTGAAATTTCGCTAGATGAGGCTAAATAGTTTACTCAACAGGAAAATTGCGTTGAATTAGTAAAAATCATTGATTTGATTCATCGATAAAGTTGATAAATTAATATTCATAGCAAAAGCTAACTAAAAATCCTGGGCTGGACACAAAAAGATTGCATACAGTTTTCAACTGTATTTTTTTTGACACGGCTAGGTAAAGAAACAGCAATAGATATTTGTTCTTTACAGATTAAAAATATGGCAGTGTTAATCGGACGAGATTTATTAAGTCTGGCGGACTTCAGTCCAACGGAACTGCAAGAAATTCTGCAATTGGCAAGCCAACTGAAATCACAACAGCTAAAATTGCAGTGTAATAAAGTGTTGGGTTTGTTGTTTTCTAAAGCTTCAACACGCACACGTGTTAGTTTTACGGTGGCGATGTACCAACTGGGTGGACAGGTAATCGATCTTAACCCGAATGTGACGCAAGTAAGTCGCGGTGAACCTGTTCAAGATACAGCACGAGTGTTAGATAGATATTTAGATATTTTGGCAATTCGGACTTTTGCCCAACAGGAGTTAGAAATTTTTGCTAACTATGCCAAAATTCCGGTAATTAATGCCTTGACTGATGCGGAACATCCTTGTCAGGTACTGGCTGATTTATTGACGATTCAAGAATGTTTTGGTACGTTGGCTGGTTTAACTTTAACTTACGTGGGTGATGGGAATAATGTGGCGAATTCTCTCATGCTAGGTTGTGCTTTGGCGGGGATGAATGTGAGAGTGGCTACTCCTAAAGGATATGAACCAGATGCCAAAATTGTAGAACAAGCACGAGCGATCGCTAATAGTAAAACTGAAGTTCTGCTAACTCATGACCCAGAATTAGCGGCAAAAGAAGCATCTGTACTTTACACTGATGTTTGGGCAAGTATGGGGCAAGAACAAGAAGCTGACGACCGAATGCCAATTTTTCAAGCTTACCAGATTTCTGATCAACTGTTGAGCTTGGCTGATCAAGAAGCAATTGTTTTACATTGTTTACCAGCCCATCGCGGTGAAGAAATTACTGAAGAAGTAATTGAAGGTTCACACTCACGAGTTTGGGATCAAGCCGAAAATCGTCTCCACGCACAAAAAGCCTTACTGGCTAGTATTTTGGGGGCTGAGTGAACAGTAAAAACTGAAAATATCAAAGGCAAAAGCACAAAAAGTTTTCTTTCTTTTGCCTTTTATTTTTTTTATTTCACCTTGTTATCTGGAATTTTTTGTAGTACTAATGTTCTAGGGACATTTGTATTTATTTCCTATTTTATTATGGAACGCCTAACAGAAGCTCAACAAGAATTATATGAATGGCTGGCAGAATATATCCGAATGCACCAGCATTCTCCTTCAATTCGCCAAATGATGCAAGCGATGAATCTGAAATCGCCAGCACCTATTCAAAGTCGTTTAGAACATTTACGAAATAAAGGCTACATTGAATGGACTGAAGGTAAAGCCCGGACAATTCGGATTTTACATCCAATCAAGCAAGGTGTGCCAATTTTAGGTAATATCGCTGCTGGTGGTTTAATTGAACCATTCACTGAAGCTGTAGATTATCTAGACTTTTCTAACTTCTCGTTACCGCCACAAACCTATGCTTTACGAGTAACTGGCGATAGTATGATTGAAGATTTAATTGCTGATGGAGATTTGGTATTTTTACTACCAGTTCCAGAACCAGATCAATTAAAAAATGGCACAATTGTTGCGGCGAGAGTTGATGGTTATGGTAGTACATTAAAGCGCTTTTACCGCAACGGCGATCGCGTTACTCTCCAACCCGCCAACCAAAAGTATAGCCCGATTGAAGTTTCTGCCATGCAGGTACAGGTGCAAGGTTCTCTTGTCGGCGTTTGGCGGGGATATAACTGAAGTATGAATTATGAATTATGAAGTATGAAACTGTTTCTTCTCTTGGTGCGGCAAGCCGCTACGCATTTAGGATAATGTTCATCACTAAAAATAGGATTGCCCCACTAGAAATTTAAATTTCAGACTTCAGACTTCACACTTTTTTCACACTTTATTTTTGACATTTTATGTACCTGACGCAAAATTCAGTGCAGCAACTGCCCTCTTTCCGGTTAAAATTACCATTTGCTAAGGAAGGTAGGGGCAGTTACCATCACCAACCATTACCAGGATGCCCAAGGCTACCATCATCTCTGCAATTGCGCCAGTATCAGCGACAAGTTGTAACTAACTGGTTTGCTAACAACGGCAGAGGAACGTTAAAAATGGCGACTGGTAGTGGTAAAACTATTACTGCACTGGCGATCGCTTGTGAATTATATCAGCAAATTAACTTACAAGTGCTGTTGGTGGTGTGTCCCTATCGCCATCTTGTTACCCAATGGGCGCGAGAATGCGAAAAATTTAATTTACAACCGATATTAGCCTTTGAGAATGTTCGCAGTTGGCAAAGTCAACTTTCTACCCAACTTTACAATCTGCGTTCTGGTTCTCAAGGCTTTATCACAATCATTACTACCAACTCCACATTAATTGGTGATGGATTTCAATCGCAACTCAAATATTTACCACCGAAAACTTTAATTATTGGTGATGAAGCCCATAACTTAGGTGCGCCTAAATTAGAAGAAAGTTTACCTCGGCGTGTTGGGTTACGACTGGCTTTATCTGCGACACCAGAAAGATATTTTGATGATAGCGGTACGCAATCTTTATTTGATTATTTTGGCCCAGTTCTGCAACCAGAGTTTACTTTGAGAGATGCGATCGCTTGTGGCGCTTTGGTACATTATTTGTATTATCCAATTCTTGTAGAATTAACTGAAGCAGAAAGCATTGCCTATTTAAAGTTAACCAAAAAAATCGGGCGTTCTCTACTATATCGAGAACGTTGTAGAGACGTTATATGTAACGTCTCTACATTTGAAGACAGCGAAGATTTAAAGCCGTTATTAATGCAACGAGCGAGATTAATTGGTGCAGCCGCAAATAAATTAACTGCCTTACGCCAATTAATGGCAACGCGCCGCGAAACTACTCATACACTTTTTTATTGCAGTGATGGTTCTTTAGAAATGGAACAACGTTCATCTCTGCGTCAACTAAAAGCCGTTGTCAAAATTATTGGAGGGGAATTAGGGTATAAAGTCAGTACCTACACAGCCCAAACTCCTTTACAAGAAAGAGAAGTTTTACGCCGTCAATTTGAAAGCGGAGAATTACAAGGTTTAGTAGCAATTCGCTGTTTAGATGAAGGGGTTGATATTCCAGCAATTAAAACTGCTGTGATTTTATCGAGTTCTGGTAATCCTCGCCAATTTATTCAGCGAAGGGGAAGAGTTTTACGCCCTCATAGTAGTAAGGAACGCGCGACTATATACGATATGATTGTCCTGCCGCCAGATTTAGATAGAGAAACAATAGAAGTTGAACGCAATTTATTAAGAAAAGAATTGCGGCGCTTTGTCGAATTTGCCGATTTAGCCGACAACGCTGGTGAAGCGAGAATGAAACTGTGGGATTTACAAAAGCGTTATGGATTATTAGATATTTAATCTGCGTCCATCCGCTACCGCATCTATATCTGCGGTTAATTTTGTAAAATTTTGTATATATCTAAATATATCTACTGTTGATGTGAAATAATATTGATATTGATCATAATGGGATATTAGCAAAATTTTTAAAATAACAAATACTCGATTATTATTAAGATTCAACCTAGATTTAGTATATCAGTAAATTCCACATAATTAAATCCAAATTTGTCAAAGAAATTTAAAATTTATCCTCCATGATTAGTCCAAATTAAAGATGCGAGTAAGAATGACATTGCGGATGTAAAATTAGCGATAGAGACAGCTAAAATAAAGCATAACTCATACCCAACCGAGATGTTGCCAGAGCAAAATATCGATGATGTGCAAGAGCCAATAACTAGCGCCTCACCGGAAGTGCGACAAATAATTGAGCGAGTATGGCATCTAGAAAAAAGCAGGCTGGATAAGAAAAGTAACAGCCCCATCAACGATGATATTTTGGCAATTGTCAAGGAAGCTGTACAATGAAGCTCACCTCAATTAAACTGTGTAACTTTCGCTCTTTTTATGGCAAAACACCAGAGATAGTTTTGGCTGGGAGTGATATTCTCAACACCACAATTATTCATGGTAATAATGGAGCCGGAAAAACCAGTTTACTTAATGCCTTTACGTGGGTATTATATGAGAAGTTTAGTGCTGCCTTTGCCTCAACAGAACAACTAGTGAATAAGCGGGCGATCGCCGAAGCCAAAACTGGACAATCAGTAGAATGTTGGGTAGAAATTAACTGGGAGGATGAAGGTAAACGCTACAACGCCAAACGCCAGTGTCGCATTTATAAAGATAAAACTGACTTCGACTTACTCAAGACAGAATTATTAATGCAAGTTGCTGGGGATGATGGTAGATGGTATTTTCCCCTTCAAAAACCAGAAGAAATCATCGGGCAAATTTTACCAGCAAGTTTACATCAATACTTTTTCTTTGATGGGGAACGAATTGAAGAAATAGTCCGTTCTGACAAAAAAGCGGAAATTGCCGAAGCCATTAAAATTTTCTTGGGTGTAGAGGTAATTAATCGTTCCATCAAACATTTAGGTGAAGCCAAAAAAAGTTTAGAAAATGAATTGAAAGCAATTGGTGATTCAGCAATTAGACAACTTTTAAAATCACAAGAAAAGTTAGAACAAGAAATTGAACAGATTAACACTAGACAAACAGAAATTAAGCAAGAATTAGAATATCAACAAAGCTTTAAAAAAGAAACAGGTAATCGTCTACGCGAACTCAGTGCAGCCAAAGAACTGCAAGAAAGACGGCAAGAATTAG
Source organism: Nostoc sp. CHAB 5844 (assembly GCF_020829595.1). Lineage (GTDB taxonomy): Bacteria > Cyanobacteriota > Cyanobacteriia > Cyanobacteriales > Nostocaceae > Nostoc_B. The sequence continues at coordinate 1,845 of NZ_JAIVFW010000133.1, read as the reverse complement.
AAAACCAAAAAACCTCTCATCAAGAAAGTCTGCGCCAAACAAGAGACGCACTGAAAAAAATTATTTCCGCACGCGGCTATACAATTCTGCTATCAGACATTACAACACAATTTCGGACAATTCTCAATGATTTGAAAGAACGCGGCGAATTAACATCAGGCATTTCACGAGAATTTATTAACGAATTACTCAAAAGTAAACGTTGTATTTGTGGTGCAGAATTACACGCAGGTAGTCATAACCATACAAATGTGAGCCTCTGGTTAGATAGAGCCGGTTCTTCAGTGGTTGAAGAAACAGCAATTCGCATGAGCGCACAAGTAGACGAAATTGACAAACAAGCCATAACATTTTGGGAAGAAGTCGATAGAGAACAAGCAAGAATTAATCAGTTACGTCAAAATATCTCTCAAATTGAAATTGAATTAGATACTATTCAAGAACGCTTGCGTAAAGATGCTAACGAAGAAATTAGCAGTTTGCAAAAACGCCTAGATGAAATTGAAAGTAAAATTGATGAATTAAACAGAGAGCAAGGTGCAAATCAACAGCGCATTTCGCACCTCAAAACTGAGATTGATACTTTATCCAAACAAATAGCCAAGCAAAAACTGAATGAAGAAAAGCAATTATTAGCACAAAAACGGATTAACGCCACCCAAGATGCTATCGAACGCTTAACAGAAGTAAAAAACCGTCAAGAAAAACAGTTTCGTTGGCAATTAGAAAAGCGATTGCAGGAGATATTTACCTCAATATCCTTTGCACCGTATCTCCCAAAAATTAGCGATAAATATGAACTTACATTGATAGAAAATACATCTGGAGTTGAATCACTCGTTGCCGCATCTACAGGTGAAAACCAAATTCTCAGTTTGTCTTTTATTGCCAGTATTATTGATAAAGTGCGCGAATGGAGCGAAAAGCGCAAAGTGTTAACTGTACCGAATAGCAGCACTTTCCCCATTGTGATGGATTCTCCCTTTGGTAGCTTAGATGAAACTTACCGTCGCCGCATTGCCCAAACACTTCCTGAGTTAGCAAATCAGTTAATAATTTTAGTCACTAAAACTCAATGGCGCGGTGAAGTAGAACAAGAAATGGCGAATAGAATCGGTAGAGAATATGTCCTTACTTATTATTCTTCTAAACCAGATTGCGAACAAGATTATATTGATTTGGGTGAAGAAAGATATCCTTTAGTAAAGCAAAGTCCTAATGAGTTTGAATATACTGAAATGATTGTAGTTGAACGCAATTGGTAATTCTTTTAGAGGATGTTTTAAAAGTCGAAATCAGTTAAAAATTATGCCAGTCATCTGACTATTGACTGTTGTTTGAGGTAAATGTTACTAGTTTTCCAACATCAGCCCATCAACATAGCAAAAGTCTGAATCATCTGTTATTAACCGCCAACCATGTTCTAAACACTGTGCCGCAATCCAAACGTCATTCATTGGAATTGATCGCCCTTTCTGCTTCAATGCCAACCGAGTTCGGGCATACACCAGTGCTGTTTCTCGACCTAATTTTACTACCTCACAGGTTTCAATAAACTCTAAATAACGTGGCAGATTTTGCAAAGAACGACTTGAGTTTTCTGCTCCAAATAATAATTCACCCACAACAACAGTTGGTAAAATCACTGTTTTCAACGCTAATACTTGAGCCACAACTACTTCATCAGCATTCAAAAACCGCACAGCAACAGAAGTATCTATAGCGTTTCCCTATCTAATGAAGTACACTCAATCAAATAAAGCTGTGTATCTTAGTTAAGGATAAAAGTGAAAGCATATTCCCTCGATTTACGTCAAAAAATACTTGATACATATTTGTCAGGTG
>NZ_JAIVFW010000132.1 GCF_020829595.1 Nostoc sp. CHAB 5844 | reverse complement strand
TAACCAAGCTGCAATCACGCGACGACGCAAATCCTCGGAGTAAGATACTGGCATCGAATCAAACAATTACTTCATATTTAGGTTATCGTAGTTTGTGGTTCAATTACCTGAAAATTGCTGTAATTGCTGTTAGGATATCGGTAATTTCTGCTGGGATTATGCCATTCCCTAAAATCTTAATTCTCTGGGTTTGACTAATAGTAATTTCATCCCCTTCTTTGTTTATCCCCTTCTCTGTTGAGTCAATCTCCCACCCCATTAATTGCTCGGCTTCAGTGGCATTTATGGGGCGCTCAATGTAAGTTTCGCCCTCATATTCGCGGATTTTATAAGCTCCATTACCGGCATTGTTGGGGCTTCGCAGGCATGGGGCTTGTTCTGTGTAGAGGCGATCGCCATCAGCCGCACGGTACAGCACAGCGGAAAACGCGGTCTTGGGGTCTCCCCAAGTGGAGCGATTTTCCAAGACAGCGAATGATGCTCCTCTTTTGTCTCTGTGCAAAGGCGATCTGTGCTGCCATCCACCACTACAAAAAGTAGGTGCAGTATCCGTTTCCTCTATTCTGTCAATATAAACTTTCACTGGGATAGTGCTGTTAAATATTTGCTGCAATGATTTCTTTTCCGGCTTTGGTGTTGTTGCCCGAATATCGCCTGTGAATGCCCACACAGAATATTCGCTCTCTGTTTTGGGGGACGTGTCTATTGCCGTTTCTAACTTGCCATGTCCCCACATACCCCACTTGGAGCAACGCATCAAGGATACGGATGAAATCTTGTCCCCCTCCACTAGACAGGACTGAAGAAACGTTTTCCCAACAAAAGGCTGGAGGCTGGAGGATTTGTAAAAATCTGATGAACTCAAAAAACAAGCTTGAGTGACTTCCTGTAATTCCGGTGCGATCGCCCGCAATGGAGAAATTCTGGCAAGGACTTCCGCCAACAATGATGTCTGGAGTGGGGAGACTGCTGATAAATTCGTCGCCAAGAGTGGTGATGTCTTGCTCGATGAGTCGGGCGCTGGGGAATCGCTTTCTATAGATGGCGCAGGCGTAGGGGTCACTCACTGTCAATTGCCCAGATGGGCTTGTATCCTGCGGCAACTGCGCCTTGGGTATCTCCCCCTCCACCGCAGAAGATGTGTCCTGATGTGAGCATAATTGGTTGTTGTAAAATTTTTCAGGAAGTTTTTCTAAATATTGATAGTTCCACTGAACACCATTGGGACAATCGACGGCGTTATCCCAATCAACAATAGCCCATTCTTCAAGGGTTTCTAGAATCGTGCCAGTTCTTGCCTGGCCACTAGGGAAGGTGTCACAAACGCGATCGCCTTTCTTCAATTTGCAAACTGTCTTTTCACGCCAAAAATTAAACTGCTGTTTTAAAGAAACAGACAGTGCGTTATAACAGCCCTGTTCTTGGCGTTCAATATTTTTATTTCCGTCAGTCCAAACAGCCTTGCAAAAATTCGTAGCTAAATTCTGAGCGTAATTGGCATCAAGGCTAATCACATTCATTTGTGGATATGCCAAGGCTTGCTTTTTAGGAGAGCCGCCTAATAGATGAATAGGTCTGTCACCAAACCATTCTGGCTTAAGAGGGGTCGAACCATACCTAGAAGGGACACTATAGCCCAACCAGTAATTTTCGGGTAGAGCCACGTCACATTTAGGAATTAGCAATACTCGTCCAGCATATTTAGCTAATTCTGCTGCCTGCTCCAAAATTTCTGGTAATTGTAATGGGTCTTCTATATCTCTTGCTGTGGCAATCAGTGGCTTATTTCGCCTCACCATTTCTAGGTGCTGAGAGTGCTTATAATCCTCCCAATCGTTATCGACCATCATCATGTGTTGATGGCTTGTGTTTTTACCACTACTGTTTATCCCCAAATTCCAGCCAGCACTGTGGGCGATCGCATCATACTTACTCTTTCCGCCACCTCCACAGTAGAAAAGTAAAGGCAGCTTGATGTGATATCCCCAGTGGTTAAGAGGGCGCGTTCTGTCTTGCTCTGTTGTCTCCAGTTCAAAGCCAAGATTTTTATAAAAATTATTAGCCGACAAATCAGCAGGGCATTTGAGAAAAATGCTAGTTTTTCCTCCCTCAATAGCCCTACAAATCACGCGATAAATCAAAAGCCGTCCCCATCCTTGTCTTTGATGTTCAGGCAATACGGCTAATTTCCGAATAGTCACCTGCTCATCTTTTCTGATGTGGTAGTAACACGCTCCTACCTCTTCAATTAACTCAATTTGTGATTCTGATAGTTCAAAAATCGAGGTAAAGCCCAGTTGGTCTTTCAGCTTGTTAAAAATTTTTTGAGAGGCAACGCAGTTAAGGCAGGATTTCATAACTCACCCTCCACTGCTTCCATGTTCGTGACACACATCGGGATAATTACGCCCCTCCAGTCGTAGCAAAGAATCCAATTCCAGCCACCGAATAATATCTTCTGCCCTGATGCGCTCCCAAAATATTTGAGCCGCGATCGCACTTCTTTTTTGCTCTAATGTTGCGGCTGTTTCATAATCACTACTCCTCACAGCTTCGTTGATCTGTCGTTGAATTGGTTCACAAAATTCTCGCATTTTTGTGCCGAATTCGTAAAAGGCGCACATACGCAAGTATTGATATTCGCTCCCTTTTTCCACTATTTCAGCCTCCCGAATGGCCGAAATGTGAGGTTAATTCGTTCACTAAAGCAGTTATTGTCCTTGGGCAATTGATGAACATAACCTTCTTGACAACCAGGGAGCATTAATAGTAATGAACCATGCTCTAACCAAAAATGAGTAGCCTTTGATTCTTTGACTTTGGACTTGACTGAAAATTTCCGACACGCACCAAGACTAATAGATGCGTTGGCGCAGCCCGCCGCAGGCATCGCTGGCCGATACCCCATCGACGATTCATCGTCACTGTGCCAACCGATAGAATCTTGTCCGTTACGGTAGCGATTGCCGATGACGATATCGAATTCAAAGCCAGTCTTGATTGTGATGCGATCGCATACATATAAAAGCTCTGGTGTCCAGGGGTGCGCCTCAAGAATGACGCTTCCTGAGTACAGATAACTCGCACCTTCTTCGCCATACATACATTCCATGCGAGGAACTGGCATGGTTTTACCCAGCATTTTGATTTCGTTTTGCTGCCATGCCAGGGATTGACAGTGAGCAAACAAAACATCAGCCTCTGGTTTTGATAAGAATTCTGGATGATACTCTACAGGTAGAGTAGTAGGCATATCAAATAGACTCATCTGCTGCATTTTCTTTCTCTTCCTCGTCAGCGTAGTCCGGGCGATCGCCCATAAATTCTTCATGAGCGATTTCCGCCATGCGATAGCACATCCTTTCTTGAGGATGATGAGAAGCGGAAAAATCAAATCCTTCATTCACCACGTAGCCCATTTGAGCATAGAATTCTCTCGCTAGCTTGTTTAATTGATTTCGAATCCTCACGCTACCTGCCTCCCGTACTCGTGTAGGGCTTGATAAGGCGCTTGTACTGTAATAGCTTTCATGAAATTCCAACTAAATTAGCTAAGTGCAAAAGTGAATCGATAAAACTAAATTTAGGTTTATCAAACCATCTTTTGTCAAGACAGCGACGTAACCACCCTTCTGGATTTTTGATTTTCTCGTGTCCGCCGCGTTTAAAGAATAATTTAATTGCTTTTCTTACTTCTTCAACATCTTCCCAAGCAAGTACTTTTACAGCGTCCTCTGAATCAAAATAAATGCCGGCTTGCTCACATTGTTCGATATTAGATTCTAGGTTTTCAATTATTCCTTCTTCTAGAAATTCAATTTGGCTAATGAGATTTAGATCTGCTGCTTCTGCTAAACCCCCTTGTACGGCATTAGGCGGGTTTGAGGAGTCTAAAGTTGCATCGTTTGCAGACAAGTTGCAATCATTGCAACTTTTTTTAAGTTTGGGAGGTAGCAATTCTCGGATTAATTTTACGGTCACTTTTCTGATGAAATTACTAAAATTGTCCCACCTAACTATGCCTGCTTCCATAAGGCGATCAGCAGAAGATTTAATAGTACGATTGTCGAGTGGTTTGCCTGTTTTTTTGGCAACGTAATGGTTGAAATCCCTGATGTCAATGACATCAGTTTTGCCTTCCAATCCTTCATGCACTAGCCATTCCCACATCGCCCAAGCGTTCTTGGTTAGTTTTTTAGAGATAGCTAAATCTGTATGCTTTTTAGTCCAATATGTTGATATGTATGTCATAATTTCCTAAGAAGTGATTGATTATTTTAGAAAGGCATCTCCACGCAAGATGCCTTTTTGCATTTCAAGCGATCTCTTTGTTCGCAGCCTCTAATTTCATAAGTCAAATAATTTCAGTTGTCCTGGCACCGTGTGATCACATCCGATCGCTGGCTTTTTATTTGGCGCTGGCATTGCAGCCAAGCCAAGTTCATAAAAAGCCTTGCGGCGCTCGTCCAGCCACATTTTATAGGGGTGCCATTTTCGCTGTCCAAACGGATAAGAAGCATCTATGCGTGTCTTTAAATCCCGCTTCTCGGTTTCTGATAAATTTTTCATGTCCCAGCCTTGAGCGATCGCACCCGCCAAAACTTGAGCAATCGCTTTTTTTGCTCTATCTCTCCAATAGCTCATATCACGCCGCCTTGTGTGCGAAATGATTTTGCAGAGCTTGCCAAATTGCTTCAATCTGCTGCACTGATAAGTCACCCTCGATTTTGGCGAATACCTCGCCCATTTGCTTGGGTGTGAGGCGGATAAGGGCGATCGCCACCTCAAAAGAAAGCGCATCACCCACCACCGCTAGGTTAATGGCACTAGCTTGCATTGGGGGATCAGTTGGTGCAGCGCTGTTGCGTGGTACGTCGGGAAAGATTTGAGTACGATTCCCTAATCCCAATTCCTTCTGTTTTTGCTTGAGTTCTTCCTTGATGGAAGTGACTGGCTGCTCAACCTCAACTGGCTCCATCTCAGTGAATGAAATCTGATCACGCTTACTTTCTGGATTTCCTTCAACGTGACAAAGGGCGCACATTGAGAGCAAGACCGTGACAGTTGCCAGTTTGTCTTTGTGAAAACCTTTGATGATGCGAACTTTGTCGCCTTCTTTGGGTATCCATCGCTGCTGCCGTATCTCTGGCTTCACTAATTTGTAAGCTGCATCCACACCTCTTGGTTTGGATAGGGCAATTTTTAATTGCGATCGCAATCCATTGTCAGCAGTTTCGTCCATTGTCTTGACTGCAATGGCAGCGTGTTCGTAATTTACGCCACTGCCTAAACCGACTTTTTTAGCAATGATGTCGCGCTTTGTACCTTGCCCTTCACCTGTCCGACCCTGGCGCATTTTCGCTTCTTCGCACTCGATTTGCTCCCACAGTTGCCCCTCACGGACTTTTTGTAAGATTGTTTTTTCACGAGCGACATTGCCTGCGAGCAACGCCTTGAGTTCTTCTTGCTCGTTTTTGAAAAATTTTACTTCTACCCATACCTCTAAAATGTTTAGTTCGACGCAAACCTTGAAACAACTGTTGCCATCAATCACCCTGTAGCGATCTCGCTTCACATTTTTCAATGTGAAACTGATATCTAGGGATTTGACTGGAGGGCGAGCGCACATCCCGCACTTCATGCCCAAGGCGCAAGGTTCCATCTCGCACCATTACCCGCATCTGCTCGGAGGAGTCAAACCCCAGCAAGCAATATGCTGGATCTGTGTCATACCACTGCCTTTGGGTTTGAGGGGCAGTGGCAGTCACTCCTAGCATTTCTGCTAGCTTTTTTTTAACAAGCTTTTCTACGAGAGCCTCAATCTGGCTTTCGGGGATAAGTCGTTCGGTTTTGTAAGCCCCTGATTTCTCCATAACGTATATGAATGTAGATGCCCAAGCCTTTAAGCTATCTTTTTGGTGTCCTGTATTGCTGTTATCTCAATGTATTGTCCGCTAGGCAGCTTGAGCGAGTAAGTTATATCCTCGTATTTAAGCCAGCTTTGTACGGCAAAAAGGATGAGTCCAGTCAAGGGGATGCCCGTCCGTTTTGACTCGCTTTGCAGTTTTTCGTCAAGCTCGTTTGGTAGTCGCAAGCTTCTTGTGGTAGTTTTTGCCATTATTTTAATAACTGAACTTCATCAGTTTAGTATTAAGTGTAAATCACGTATCAATTTATAGCAATAAAGTGCAAAATCTTTACAAGTAGAATTTGCACTTTTTGATGGACAGAAAAAAACTGGCGACTATAATTCGGGAGGCCAGGGGAGATAGGAGCCAGGGCAGATTTGCTAGGGATTTGGGTGTAAATCCTGGCACTTTGAGAAATTGGGAATTGGGAGATAGTGAGCCGAGTCTGGATAATTTGAAAGCGATCGCCGATGCTACGGGCCGTAATTTACTCGAATTAATTGCCCAATTAACAGGAGTTGACACAGAAACATTACCAGAACCTAAAGTAGCCGAAGATGTCATGGCGATCGCATTGAGATTGAATAAAGTTGAACAGTTTCGGCTTATTCAGCTTTTGGTTGCTCAGATGGCGATTCACGCTGGGATTGAGATTGAGGATTAGCCGCTTGCTCTAGGTGGTAGGCGGCAGCTTGCCAGTTGGGACTGGATTCCGACCAATCTGCTAGGGCAAGGAGCAAATCGCGGAAGGTAAAACCCTCGGCTTCTAATTCAGATATTAGGCTAGAGGTGAATTCTGAGAGGACTTTTAACCGCATTTGTGCAAATAAAATTCGTAAGCTTTGCATTGTTGGGAATAGGTGTAAGTAGCTCACTCATTGTAAAAATTGCGTTTTGTGTTGAAAAGCTAGGCAGGGGTGATTTTTGTTGATTGATTTTGTGATGTTTTTTGAGGGTTAAAACTGCTTTTCAGGTTGTGCCTAGCTAAATTTAGGAAGTCGTTGGCTTTATGTTAATTATTCGGTTTTCAAGGTTCAGATAGGCGATCGCTGTTTTAAAGTTCCTGAAAAATTTTTCAGGAAGATGCGATCTGCTTGATGAATTTGGGCTGACTAAGTAATAGTCGCAGTGGTGTATTAATCGTGACCAATCCGCAAAAAAAGCCTTTACAGTCTGTTCCACCTCCTAAACAAAGCAATCCCGCCGTTGATGAACTGGTTGCCTTGCGGCGAGAGATGAGCTATTCCCGCCTGCAGCCCCACGCCGTCCCGAAGGGCGGCGCTGGGAAGAATGGCGGGGCGATGACGAACACACCCCCGAATCAATGTCAGCCGCTAGGCTGGCGGGATGAGTGGGGTGGGTG
>NZ_JAIVFW010000131.1 GCF_020829595.1 Nostoc sp. CHAB 5844 | reverse complement strand
CCATCGGTGTTCCTCCGCATATCTACGCATTTCACTGCTACACGCGGAATTCCATCCCCCTCTACCGTACTCTAGCCATGCAGTCACAAATGCAGTTCCCAGGTTGAGCCCGGGGATTTCACATCTGTCTTACATAACCGCCTGCGCACGCTTTACGCCCAGTAATTCCGATTAACGCTCGCACCCTACGTATTACCGCGGCTGCTGGCACGTAGTTAGCCGGTGCTTATTCTTACGGTACCGTCATGGGCCCCCTGTATTAGAAGGAGCTTTTTCGTTCCGTACAAAAGCAGTTTACAACCCGAAGGCCTTCATCCTGCACGCGGCATTGCTGGATCAGGCTTTCGCCCATTGTCCAAAATTCCCCACTGCTGCCTCCCGTAGGAGTCTGGGCCGTGTCTCAGTCCCAGTGTGGCTGGTCGTCCTCTCAGACCAGCTACAGATCGTCGGCTTGGTAAGCTTTTATCCCACCAACTACCTAATCTGCCATCGGCCGCTCCAATCGCGCGAGGCCCGAAGGTCCCCCGCTTTCATCCTCAGATCGTATGCGGTATTAGCTACTCTTTCGAGTAGTTATCCCCCACGACTGGGCACGTTCCGATGTATTACTCACCCGTTCGCCACTCGTCAGCGTCCGAAGACCTGTTACCGTTCGACTTGCATGTGTAAGGCATGCCGCCAGCGTTCAATCTGAGCCAGGATCAAACTCTACAGTTCGATCTTGAATTTAAAGTCTTTCGACTAACTCATAAAAACGGAATTGAAGTGAACTTCACTTCTATTCTCATGAGCGTTTTTGGCTTCAAAGAGCCGAGTTCCAAAGAACTTGGCTGTTCGCCTCAAACGCCCACGCTTATCGGCTGTATATTTTTAAGGATCGAAGCAAAGAATTTTTTCCTTGCTTCTGACTTGCTGCGATCAGCGAGTCTTGTATTCTAGCACAACTTTCGCTGCACTTTCAACGCTTTTTGCGTTTTCTTCTCTACCCTGCTCAGCAGGAGAGAGAAGAAAACGCCCGGCGCTAGCCGGGCGTTTTGGCTGTAAGAGCCTGACGATGTCCTACTTTCACATGCGAATGCACACTATCATCGGCGCTAAGGCGTTTCACGGTCCTGTTCGGGATGGGAAGGGGTGGTACCACCTTGCTATGGTCGTCAGGCATAACTTGTTGTCATGCTGCTCTTGCGAGCAACACAACGAATTCATAGAGTCTGTAATCAGCTTTGTATTTTGACTGCGCCTTACTTGGCATAACCACCTTGATGATCACGTCATCAAAGTTATAGGGTCAAGCCGCACGGGCAATTAGTACTGGTTAGCTTAATGCATTACTGCACTTCCACACCCAGCCTATCAACGTCGTGGTCTTCAACGGCCCTTCAGGAGGATCAAGGCCCCGGCAGATCTCATCTTGAAACGAGTTTCCCGCTTAGATGCTTTCAGCGTTTATCTCTTCCATACTTAGCTACCCGGCAATGCCACTGGCGTGACAACCGGTACACCAGAGGTATGTCCATTCCGGTCCTCTCGTACTAGGAGCAGGCTTCCTCAAATCTGCAGCGCCCACGGAAGATAGGGACCAAACTGTCTCACGACGTTTTAAACCCAGCTCACGTACCTCTTTAAATGGCGAACAGCCATACCCTTGGGACCGACTACAGCCCCAGGATGAGATGAGCCGACATCGAGGTGCCAAACACCGCCGTCGATATGAACTCTTGGGCGGTATCAGCCTGTTATCCCCAGAGTACCTTTTATCCGTTGAGCGATGGCCCTTCCATACAGAACCACCGGATCACTATGTCCTGCTTTCGCACCTGCTCGACTTGTCAGTCTCGCAGTCAAGCACGCTTATGCCATTGCACTATCAGTACGATGTCCGACCGTACTTAGCGTACCTTCGAGCTCCTCCGTTACTCTTTAGGAGGAGACCGCCCCAGTCAAACTGCCCACCATGCACGGTCCCCGACCCAGATAATGGGTCAAGGTTAGAACCTCAAACAGATCAGGGTGGTATTTCAAGGATGGCTCCATGAGAACTGGCGTTCCCACTTCAAAGCCTCCCACCTATCCTACACAAACCGGTTCAAAGTCCAATGCAAAGCTACAGTAAAGGTTCATGGGGTCTTTCCGTCTAGCCGCGGGGAGATTGCATCATCACAAACACTTCAACTTCGCTGAGTCTCAGGAGGAGACAGTGTGGCCATCGTTACGCCATTCGTGCAGGTCGGAACTTACCCGACAAGGAATTTCGCTACCTTAGGACCGTTATAGTTACGGCCGCCGTTTACTGGGACTTCAGTCAAGAGCTTGCACCCCATCATTTAATCTTCCAGCACCGGGCAGGCGTCACTCCCTATACGTCCACTTTCGTGTTTGCAGAGAGCTGTGTTTTTATTAAACAGTCGCAGCCACCATTTTATTGCAACCCCTTCGTCCTTCCACTGTTCATGGTCAAACTACAAGGGCGTACCTTCTCCCGAAGTTACGGTACCAATTTGCCGAGTTCCTTCTCCTGAGTTCTCTCAAGCGCCTTAGAATACTCATCCCGCCCACCTGTGTCGGTTTGCGGTACGGTCAACGTGTAACTGAAGCTTAGAGGCTTTTCTTGGGACCACTTCCAATGGCTTCGTAGCCGTAGCTACTTCGCCCCACACCCTTGAGTATATGACAGCCGGATTTGCCTAACTGTCCTCTATGATGCAGGGACCAGGATATCCAACACCTGGACCACTTTCCACGATCCGTCCCCCCATCGCATTACACGTCGGTGCAGGAATATTAACCTGCTTCCCATCGACTACGCATTTCTGCCTCGCCTTAGGGGCCGACTAACCCTACGCCGATGAACGTTGCGTAGGAAACCTTGGGCTTACGGCGACAGAGCCTTTCACTCTGTTTATCGCTACTCATGTCAGCATTCGCACTTCTGATACCTCCAGCATGCTTTACAACACACCTTCGCAGGCTTACAGAACGCTCCCCTACCACATACACTTGCGTGTACATCCGCAGCTTCGGTTATCTGCTTAGCCCCGTTACATCTTCCGCGCAGGACGACTCGATCAGTGAGCTATTACGCTTTCTTTAAAGGGTGGCTGCTTCTAAGCCAACCTCCTGACTGTTTTAGCCTTCCCACTTCGTTTTCCACTTAGCAGATATTAGGGACCTTAGCTGGCGGTCTGGGTTGTTTCCCTCTTGACACCGGACGTTAGCACCCGATGTCTGTCTCCCGAGATTGCACTTACAGGTATTCGGAGTTTGCCATGGTTTGGTAAGTCGCGATGACCCCCTAGCCATAACAGTGCTCTACCCCCTGTAGTGAGACTCGAGGCACTACCTAAATAGTTTTCGGGGAGAACCAGCTATTTCCAGATTTGTTTAGCCTTTCACCCCTATCCACAGCTCATCCCCTAACTTTTCAACGTTAGTGGGTTCGGTCCTCCAGTTGGTGTTACCCAACCTTCAACCTGGCCATGGATAGATCATCTGGTTTCGGGTCTACACCCAGCGACTAGACGCCCTATTCGGACTCGCTTTCGCTACGCCTTCCCTACTCGGTTAAGCTTGCCACTGAATGTAAGTCGCTGACCCATTATACAAAAGGTACGCCGTCACCCCATAAAGAGGCTCCGACTGTTTGTATGCACACGGTTTCAGGATCTATTTCACTCCCCTCCCGGGGTTCTTTTCGCCTTTCCCTCACGGTACTAGTTCACTATCGGTCAGTCATGAGTATTTAGCCTTGGAGGATGGTCCCCCCATGTTCAGACAGGGTTTCTCGTGCCCCGCCCTACTTGTCGTACGCCTAGTTCCACAATCGAGTTTTCACATACAGGGCTATCACCTTCTATGGCCGGACTTTCAAGACCGTTTTGTTAACTCAAATGCTAAATCGTACAGGCTGATCCAATTTCGCTCGCCACTACTCTCGGAATCTCGGTTGATTTCTTTTCCTCTGGGTACTTAGATGTTTCAGTTCTCCAGGTTCGCCTCGCACAGCTATGTATTCACTGTGCGATACCCCTAAAAGGGTGGGTTTCCCCATTCGGACATCTACGGATCAAAGCTTGTTTGCCAGCTCCCCGTAGCTTTTCGCAGGCTACCACGTCCTTCATCGCCTATGACTGCCAAGGCATCCACCATGTGCACTTATTCGCTTGACTCTATAGCGTTAAGCCCTGCTCAAGTTATTCACAAGAACAACACTGTAATCACCATAAAAAGCAAAGTAGTTTGTGTGCCGTATTCTAAATTTCAAGCGCCAATGTGTATAAGGAAATACACACCAACTTCTTGAGAAGAACGATGATGCAATCGCATCAATCAAAATATCTACACCTTAAATTCATAAGGAGTATCTATCTCGATATCTCATCATTTCCAAATTGTTAAAGAACAAGCCCAGAATCTGTGTTCTGGCGACTCTTACAGCCAAATGAATAAACACCAACCAGCGCCTATTCATTTGACCGCAAACCGATGCGAAACCTCACATCACCTGCCTAACCACTAACAGCCAATCTATATCAACAAAGACCAATCGCTTAAACACTCAATACAGCAGTAAAAATTGGTGGAGGTGAACGGGATCGAACCGATGACCCCCTGCTTGCAAAGCAGGTGCTCTCCCAGCTGAGCTACACCCCCAGGTGTTTTACAACAACTTCAAACCAATGGTGGGTCTGGATGGGCTCGAACCATCGACCCCCGCCTTATCAAGACGGTGCTCTAACCAACTGAGCTACAGACCCCGTAAACTTTTCAGCCCCAGGGCCCTGACCTCTAGACGGTTCTCTCGTTCCGCACTTAAAGGCCCTCTCTTTTTGCTGCTTGTATCTTTGCGTCTAAACAAACCGATAAGTGTGAGCACTACAACCAAACAAATTCAAGACCTGATCAATTTCTCTTTCTCTAGAAAGGAGGTGATCCAGCCGCACCTTCCGATACGGCTACCTTGTTACGACTTCACCCCAGTCATGAATCCTACCGTGGTGACCGTCCTCCTTGCGGTTAGACTAGCCACTTCTGGTAGAACCCACTCCCATGGTGTGACGGGCGGTGTGTACAAGACCCGGGAACGTATTCACCGCGGCATTCTGATCCGCGATTACTAGCGATTCCGACTTCACGCAGTCGAGTTGCAGACTGCGATCCGGACTACGATCGGTTTTCTGGGATTGGCTCCACCTCGCGGCTTGGCAACCCTCTGTACCGACCATTGTATGACGTGTGAAGCCCTACCCATAAGGGCCATGAGGACTTGACGTCATCCCCACCTTCCTCCGGTTTGTCACCGGCAGTCTCATTAGAGTGCCCTTTCGTAGCAACTAATGACAAGGGTTGCGCTCGTTGCGGGACTTAACCCAACATCTCACGACACGAGCTGACGACAGCCATGCAGCACCTGTGTGCAGGTTCTCTTTCGAGCACCAATCCATCTCTGGAAAGTTCCTGCCATGTCAAGGGTAGGTAAGGTTTTTCGCGTTGCATCGAATTAATCCACATCATCCACCGCTTGTGCGGGTCCCCGTCAATTCCTTTGAGTTTTAACCTTGCGGCCGTACTCCCCAGGCGGTCAACTTCACGCGTTAGCTACGTTACCAAGGAAGTAAATCCCCAACAACTAGTTGACATCGTTTAGGGCGTGGACTACCAGGGTATCTAATCCTGTTTGCTCCCCACGCTTTCGTGCATGAGCGTCAGTGTTATCCCAGGGGGCTGCCTTCGCCATTGGTGTTCCTCCACATATCTACGCATTTCACTGCTACACGTGGAATTCCACCCCCCTCTGACACACTCTAGTCGTGCAGTCACAAATGCAATTCCCAGGTTAAGCCCGGGGATTTCACACCTGTCTTACACAACCGCCTGCGCACGCTTTACGCCCAGTAATTCCGATTAACGCTTGCACCCTACGTATTACCGCGGCTGCTGGCACGTAGTTAGCCGGTGCTTATTCTTCAGGTACCGTCATCCCCCTAGGGTATTAGCCCAAAGGATTTCTTCCCTGACAAAAGTGCTTTACAACCCGAAGGCCTTCTTCGCACACGCGGCATTGCTGGATCAGGGTTTCCCCCATTGTCCAAAATTCCCCACTGCTGCCTCCCGTAGGAGTCTGGGCCGTGTCTCAGTCCCAGTGTGGCTGATCGTCCTCTCAGACCAGCTACTGATCGTCGCCTTGGTAGGCCTTTACCCTACCAACTAGCTAATCAGCCATCGGCCGCTCCAATAACGTGAGGCCTTGCGGTCCCCCACTTTCCCCCTCAGGGCGTATGCGGTATTAATCCGGCTTTCGCCGAGCTATCCCCCATTACTGGGCACGTTCCGATGTATTACTCACCCGTTCGCCACTCGTCAGCATCCCGAAAGACCTGTTACCGTTCGACTTGCATGTGTAAGGCATGCCGCCAGCGTTCAATCTGAGCCAGGATCAAACTCTTCAGTTTAATCTCTGCAAAATTTACTAAACTCGACGGAGTAGATGTCTATAAAAGCCTTGACAGCTTTCACATTCATTTACTTTATTCCGTGAGCACTAACTCTGAATCGTGATTCAAAGTCATTCTTTTTGAGAAAAGAACAAACCTTCAACCCATCTGGTCAGTGCCCACACTTATCGGCTGTTAACTTGTTAAAGATCGCTTCGAAATTTCTGCTATTCTCACCGCTCTTCTGACTACCTCATTTACTACCTGAGACCTTGAAGAACCGCTTGTTTGCTTCGTTTCGTGCTGCTTGTCGTGCAGCAGAGAAACGAGATTATGCACATCATCTTTCAACCTGTCAAACACTTTTGGCAAATAAATTCGAAGAATCTTTACATGAAAGTTAGACCGAGCGTAAAAATACTGCAATCACAAGGACTTGGCAGCCGTCGTGAATGTGAAAATATTTTCTGGAATTCTGAGATTTTTCGTGACGGGATGCGCATCGACCCCGAAATTGATGAAATTTCTTTGGGAGACCACCTGTTAATTGACGGAAAAATCTTTGAAATTACCCAACATAAATATGTGTTGATGCACAAGCCAGCTGGCTATGAGACCTCCCACCTACCCAGCCACAACCCCTCGGTATTTGATCTGCTGCCCAAACACTATATAAAGCGCGGCTTGCAGGCTGCTGGCCGACTTGACGTGGACACAACCGGCTTACTGTTGTTCTCAGATGACGGTCAGTTTATTCATCGGCTGATCAGCGGCAAGGTAGGTACGAAACAGGAAATAGAAAAGATTTATGAAGTGACCGGCACGCAGCCATTTACTGAGTTGCAATTGCAACGATTGCTGGAAGGCGTTGACCTCGACGACGAGCCAGAGATTATCTACGCCAGCAAAGCCGCCTTATTGCCTGACGGAAGACTTGAATTGGGCATTACAACGGGCAAGTATCATCAGGTTAAAAGGATGGTTGCAGCTGTCGGCAATCATGTTGAAGCACTGCACCGACGAGTGGTCGGCCCTTACGAATTGCCGACAGACT
>NZ_JAIVFW010000130.1 GCF_020829595.1 Nostoc sp. CHAB 5844 | reverse complement strand
TCAGAGATTTTAAGAAGACTTTCAAAACTTGAAAGTTATTGCGACAGTGTTGAAGCTGTTTTAAATCAAATTGCTTCAGTTCTTAGACCGATTACTGCAATTTTTAAATAATTATGCCAGCACCAACAACAGAAGCAGGGAAAGCAGTTTTGAGAGAATTAACTGATTTAAATAAAAGTTTAAAGTTTCGGATCGGAGATTTTAAAGCTTTACGTCAGTTAAATGCTTTTATTAAAGAGCAAGATAGTCTTAAAAAATCTCTTAATGCGCTCAAATCCGGCTTATCACCTAACTCAAAACAAACATTAGCTGATAAAAAACTAGCCGCTGACTTGCAAGCTCGAATTAAAGAATTGCAGGGCAAAACAGACGGAATGGACAAAGAATTAAAAGGTGCAAATAAAATACTTGATTCTCTAAAAAGAGGAGCATTCAAAGAAATCAATCCTAAATGGGGAGCTAGTTTGAATATTTGGTTAACTGTCGCAAATCTTGGTGTTACTACTTTTCTCATTAAAAAGAATGAAGAAATTCAAGAATATAACATTGAAACTCAGCGTATCCAAGAAGCGGGATTAGCAGATACTTTTACTCGTACCATTAACAACTCCATTCAAATAAAAAACATTCGAGAGTCAATCAAAAACTTTGATGTAAAAATCAACGATGTTAAGGAGGAAATTTTAAAAACTGAAGTTAATGCTAATTTCCTCAAAAGACAAATAAATGATATTACCTATGAAGTACGTCAAGGTAGAAAAATAGTAGAGCAGAAGGCGGAAGCAGCGCGTAAATTAGCTAATGACGCACTCTACGAAGTGCGTCAAGGTAGGCAAATACTTGAGCAAAAAATAACAACACAAGTAGAAGCATTGAAATCTCAAATTAATACTATTAATTCACAATTTAGAACTACATTAGACAATGTAGTTAATGGTTTCCAACGTAATATTAGTACAACTATTGACGGATTTAGACAGCAATTACAAACAACGAAAACACGACAAGAAGCAATTGATAGAGAAATAGCAAGTATCAACCAAAGACTGAGAGGAAGTAATCAAAACGATAATAATAGCATTGCATCTCAAGCCGCAAAAATTGTATTTGGTCAGGTTGACCCTAGAATCAAGACTATTGAACAAAATGTTTATGGTAACACCATCAGAATCAATACTTTTGGTGACAGCTTAGTGGGGTTGGGTGGAAGAATAAAATTCATCGGTGACAAGGTGGAAATACTTGAAAAAACACCTGTTAAATTTCCACCTCAAAAAAACTATGACCCACAAATTGACCAAATAAACGCTCGACTAAGGGAGCAAGAAAAAGTGAATGCAGAAGCACTTCCTAAATTAGATTCTATTCTCAATTTACTTCCACTTATTCCAGCGAGAGCGGCAGGATTAATCAAACCGGAAATTCCTACACTTCCACAAATAGAAACCTCTACAGGAAATGCAATTTGTAGAAGTCTGAACGGTGGCTGTATGGGTAAAGGATTAAAGGATACTGCCGACAATATTAAAGATGCAGCCAAGAACGGCAATGATAATCTATTAAATAAAATCAATCTTTTACTTAATGGCATTGACTTGTCACTGCTTGGTGTCATCAATGCCAAGCTTGGCGCTCAACTTCCTGGTGGTATTGCAGGGAAACTAGGGCGGATTTCCGATTGGTTGCAATTAGATAAAGTGCTTGCCGTCCTGACGTTTGCAGCTACCGTACATAATGCTGTGCAGTTATCAAATGATATTGGTGTCACCCTGGGAACTGCCTTGAGTAATGTGCTGTCAGTCGTGGGAATCAAAAATGATGATGGCAACCCAATCGATATTGGCTCAATTATCAATAGCAGTGTTGAGAATATGGTCAAAGGAATTATTGGTGCTGAAAATTACGCCACCTTTAGCACCGCTTGGGCAAAGGCTAATCGCATTTACCAATCGACAACAAATGTGATCAACAACTTTACTAATATTGGTCACACTATTGTCAATGGTTTAGAGGTTGTTGGTGGTCAAAATGGCAAAATTGGAAATGCTTTAAGGATATGGGGCGTAGTCGGAGAAAAGGCGTATAGCTGGTTTAATCCACAACCGAATTACCATAGTCGGATGTTTAACTTTTTTGAAAAGGCACAGCAAGGCGCTTCGACAATTCAGCAAGTAACGCAAGTACCGATTGATATTACAAATGCGATTACTGAGTTTAATAACAGCACGACAGAATTAGTTAAAGCAGTCCAACAAGAGCCTAATACTAAAGACGGTGAAAATGTAGACGACGCTAAAAAAGTTAAAGAATCCCAACAAGTAGCCAAAACTAGTTCAATTGGTACTTCAGTTGCTCTAGATGATTTGTTTAATGCCAACAATTAATTAAGGATAAATATAATGCCTTTCTTGCTTTCTACAGAAGATACAACCTCGTCAAATTTAGCAGATTTACCAAAAATAGAAGTTAATGTGTCTATTCAAGAAGTTGGAGCTTTGCGTGCTGCAAATGACCTTTTTTTTGGTAGAAGTATTACGGTAGAAATAACCCTGTCAAACATAAAATCAACTTTAGCAAACAATGCGATAGCACGAGCATTCACAGAAGCGCAGGTTACAGCATTGAACAATATTAATGCTATTACGCCCTCCAGTCTTTCATTAGAAGCACTGCAAAAGCCCGTTGATAATGGGGAGTCTAAATTAAGTATTTATATTGATAAAACGGGTCAAGAACCTTTAGCAAATATATATATGTTTGTTTCAAAAATTCGGCAAGAATACTTAATTCAGACGTTAAATAGTTTCAAAAACTATATTTTTGCAGCCATTAATAATGATTTAAATCCGTAATATATGGCATTACCAGAAAACTTTGGCAGTTTTGAACATTTACAAAACGTTTACCGACAGCAATTCAATCGCCAAGTCAGAAATTACTTTCAAGACCTAGGAGAAACTTGGGAACCAGAGGTTAACACTCCTCGCGGTTCGCTGAGAGTTGCTTGCACCATGACAGACGAAGATTCAGCCTTAGTCATGGAATTACGTCACAGGCTTTTATACGATGTTTTAGGCTATGGACGCTCTGATCTAGCAGTTGTCTATGGCAGTAGGTTCGATACCTCTCCACCAGTTGCTGGACATCCACAGCTATTTTTAGTATTTTCGCAAGATGCGGCAGCAACCCCAATAGAAGAACCTTCTATAGTGCATGAAAAATCTGTTCGACTGATGAAATTTTCCTGTGCTGCTGGCGACGATGACGGCAGCAGTGATACAGCTATTACTAAAGCAAATATGACAGAAATTGCTAATGAGATAAAAGCTAATTTTATCTCAAGTAGTAGAGGTATAACTTACACTTGTGGCAACAAATCAGCATCTTATACTGACCCTGAAAACGGCTTTGCTAAAGGAAATTATATGTTAGTTAATAGCCGTGCTGATGCTACCGAAATTTACCAAAAGCTTTGCAATGTAATTGATGTACCCTTCAAAACAGAAAAGCTGATCGTTAATGACCCGGATAAAGCCAGTACAACAACCGCAACAGCAGGTACAGTCACAATTTTAGGCAAGCAAAGAAAAAAACGGCGGTATAGACCTGTAGCAATTCTGAGATTCAGGAGTGCTTATATTTCTCTTGGGACTCTCATACCACCTATTTTTTTAATAGATACAACAATGAGGAATAAGGGTTTAGTTTCTTACCCGTGATAGTAGATGAGAGTTAAAAACTAAACCTGGTAAACAATAAAGCTAGAAACCTATTAGGTTTAGGTGCAAAATTCTAAGGATTTTAACGGGTTAGAGTTGGTGATATGTGCAACTAGTACCAATAAGCACCAGTAAAAATTATGGGTTTTCGAGATTTACAACGCTACCCAGCTCAGAAAGCTCGGTATGACAAGTATAAAGAGTGGCTAGACGCTACTCCAGAACAGCGTCAAGCTAAATACGCGGCTATCACCGACGAAACTAAGAGGGTGAAGACAGAAAAAGAATCTGGTTATATTTCTCCCTTTAACACGTCTGGGACTACTAAAATTTTTGTTCCGGCTCGGTTAATCAAATCTGGTCAAACTGGGCAAGGTTCTGGCGTTGCTGAAGTGCTGCGCGGGCTGCTTGCCAACTATACGACTACTGCAACTGAATTTGCGGCCTTAACTACACCAATTTTGATTAATGCGTCAAACTTTAAGTTTGCTAAGTTGACTCTCACATCGGTTGTACCCGGAACCACCAAGAAAAATAGTCGGATTACTGGCGCTGCCTACTACAAACCTGACGTAGATTCTGTTACTAGTCCGTTTGGGCAGAATACTGGCGGACAAGATTATGATGTGGCTATTTCGTCCATCAAAGGTGAAACAGCTTACGCCACCTTTGTCGCTGGTAACGGTGGTAAAAACCGCGCGAGATTTACCCCAGAGGGCTAATGAGCAAGATAGCAGAACGTACTGGGCTGATTTGGACTCCAGATGATGCTTTAAATCTGCTATCTGTTGATGTTGATGGCAACTGCTCTGAGGCTGAATTTCAGGGGATGCTTGCCATTAACCAAGCGGGTAGAGATTGGTTAGTTGGGAAGATTGACATCATTGAATATCTCGATAAGTTGGAGTATTACGGCGTTCCCAACCCATTCGAGATACTTGATGAATTTGCTGATCACGTTGATTTTGTAATTTCTCACGGATAATGCAGTGAGAGTAGTTGAATTAAGTAATAGTAATAACTGGCAAAGCATATACTCCACCAACATTAATGCTGTTCAAGTTCCGATGCAGAATGGGGGCTATATACATAGCCCTATTCCTGAAATAGTAGTTCCTTTGGTGATAAATAAATTTATTCTCGCTGTGAGCGTGAACACAGATGTTCCTACAAATTCAATTTGGAAATTTGCAGGATATCTCAATCAAAAAATTAGTACTGGGCTTGTGGTTGGTGGAACTCAGGATGCCGTTACTGTTAGAGGTCGTCCGTTATCTCTAGACCAAATAAATTTGATTTTTTTTCCGAAATTTTCTACTTCCTATAGTGTCAGTGTCAAAGTACCAAAGTGGTTTACTCGCGCCACTGTGACTGTGTGGGAGTATACAGGAATTGATGACACCTCAGAGGAAATTTTGCTTTCTCAGGAATTTGCAAATATTAATTTCAAGCTAGATCAATTACTTAATAATTAGTTTAATGAAAATCGATGTTAACAATGCCCTAACTATTGTCTCTGGCTTGTTGATGCTTTTTGGGGCTGTTTATCGTCTTGCCCAAGTCGAAGCTAATATCAATGCCAAAATCAGGCTAGTAGAAACTAATGTTCTTAATGCTGTTGATCAACTTAAGGACAATGTTGTAGACAGACTGTATACCACTGAACGAAAACTAGATGTTCATTTAACTGAGTATACAGAGAAGAAACTATTTGCAGAATACAGGCACAACGCTACCGACAAACTCGTTGAACACAAATTTAATCGACTTAAGAAACTAATCAATCAGCTTGCCGGATTTCTCAACAAGGAATCTGGTTTTATCCTCCGCGATGATGAGTACTAGTCACTCTCTGGGGATTCCATATAAGCTAACTTAACCTCAGCTATAAATTCTACTCCTTGCTGACGTAACTTACTCATCAACTCATCTTCTGTAATCAATGCTTTTTCGAGATGTCGGTCAATCATTTGACCATTTTTTACCAACAATAGAGGTGGAGGATTAAGAAAGCGCTGAAACTTAGGCAATTTATAACCCAACCAGTTCAAAAAGTAACTCCAAAAAATCACTGTTCCTACCAGAATCCCACCCTCAGTAATTGATGTATAGTGACTTGCCATTGCATTTTGAGCGGCTTCAGCAAATAACACAACTACGAGTAAATCAGTAATTCCTAGGGTTCCTATCTGTCGGCTGGGAAGAAAGCGTAAGACTGAGAATAACGCCAGATAAACCAGAGAACCTCGAATAATTAATTCTAAAATGCTAATACTAGGAATAAAAATTGCCGGCCAATCAATATAAAACCATTTATGCATTTTTGGGTATGTTACTTTTTGGAGAATTTATCTGCGATCGCTTTTCATCCGGTTAGATTGACCATTGTTATTCAGTGGTATTGCATGTCGCGTTGGTCTAATACCGCTACCGTATCTTCTGGCATAAACTTGAGTAAATTCTGCACCAAAAAACAGAATTTGTGCTGCGTAGTAAACCCAAGCCAGAATGACTACTAATGAACCAGCTGCACCGTAAGTTGAGCCAAAACTGCTATTGCCGAGATACTGCCCCAATAAATATCTACCCAGAGAAAACAAAAGTGAAGTGATGGCAGCACCGATTAAAACATCGTTCCAGGTAATTTTGACATCTGGTAAAACTTTGAAAATTAACCCAAATAGTAGTGTAGTGATCACAAAAGACAGTAAAAAGTTAACGATTTGCCAAATAAAATCTACACCGGGTAGTAAGTTGCTAAAATATCCTACTATTGCTGTTAAAACTGTACTAATTACCAGTGTGACTAGAAGTAAAAAACCAATACCCAAAATCATGGCAAAAGATAAAGCACGCTGACGCACAACATTTTTCACTCCACGTCCGGGTTTTGGTTTGACTTCCCAAATTGTATTCAAGGCATCTTGTAGTTCAGTAAATAAACCTGTAGCACCTAAAAGTAACAGTATAATACTAATTATCGAGGCGATTGTGCCTGTTTTTGGTTGGTTGGCATTTCTGATAGCTATTTCGATAAACTCAGCACCATCTGGGCCAACTAAACCTTGAATTTGACGGACAATTTCACCTCTAGCTGCATCTTCTCCGAATACTGCACCAGCGATCGCAATCACAATAATCAGCAACGGCGCAATCGAAAAAATCGTGTAATAAGCTAACGCTGCGGCTAAACGTGAAGCTTTATCTTCACTCCATTCTTGGAAAGTTTCTTGAAACAGCGGCACAATTGCTCGAAAATTCATTTACCTAGTCTCCTTGTTGGAGGATATCGCTTTCTTCCTTGATATATTTGATACTGATTTAAGAAACGGCGACATCTTCCTAAAGGGGTTTGTCTAGCGTCCTGGAAGAGGGATTTTTAGATAGATTAAGAACCGGAATCGATACATCTATCGGTGTCAACTGTGTTGCAAGCTGCGTCAAAAGCGGTTAAATAGCAGTTTGATACCTTGATAAACTGTACGGTAGCCTCAGAGGATGTTTGTCTTCCAGTAATGAACAGTCAAGGGTAATCGTAGTTAGGACTACAAAAACAGCCTACATCGTAAGCTAACCCTTGACGCGAGCGCAATTTATTGAATAAGCATAATAAATGATCTTTAAATTAAGACTTATGCACTATACAAAATAACTATTTTGTATATCAACATAAATATTTTGTATCAAGCTTTTATCAATCACCATTAATTAGGTGCGTTCACTAAAATATCATTCAAAAATCTAGCTATGAGTCTTTAAAACCATACCTGTTATTTTGGCTTTTCTGTCAATGCGTAAATTCTATTAATATCAAATATTGAATTAACAAGTAATGATGTAATACAGCACTTCCCGATGTTATGAGGGACAATAACAGCAATTAGTGAACCAATTTTTTAAATGTTGAGGATTCATTAAGTCGAGAGCAACAGAGATAACTGTATCAACCATTTCGGTTGTAGTTGGA
>NZ_JAIVFW010000012.1 GCF_020829595.1 Nostoc sp. CHAB 5844 | reverse complement strand
AGGCTTTACGTAATCGCATCCAAGAAATATTCGACCAACTTACATTTGAGCAGGTAATTTCTGTCTCTTCTTATAACTTTATCCTGGAAGCTCTTTTCTATGCAGCTTCACATTAAATTGGTATTAGGTTAATATCAAGTGCAACTCAAATCCAGGTAATACATCTTCTCCAGAAAGAATTGCTGGCATTTGTATTACTTCGACAGGTTTTCCTAGTCGATAAATTTCCACTTTGGCATCTTGAGGATTAATCAGCCATCCTAAACGCAAACCGTTTTCTATATATTCCTGCATTTTCTCTTGGATAGATTTGAGCCTATCTGTTTCAGAACGCAGTTCAATGGCAAAATCGGGTACAAGTGGCGGGAATTTTTTTCGCTGTTCTGGTGTTAAAGCTTCCCACCGTGACAATTTTACCCAAGCTGCATCAGGAGAACGTTTTGCACCATTGGGAAGAATAAAGATAGTTGAAGAACTAAAAACTTTGCCTAATTTAGCTTGCCGATTCCAATTATTTAAGTCTGTAATTAAGTCGGCTTCTTGATTTCCACTTTCTCCGCCTACTGGTGACACAATAATTAATTCTCCTGCTGCATTCATTTCCAGGCTCAAATCACGATTTGCAAGACACAATTGATAAAATTGCTCATCGCTTAAATGAGCGATGGGTTCTAGATTGAGAACCACAGTATTCATTGAACCTTTCCTCGTGCCTTTTTTACTAACATCAGTTATCTTTAGTTAAAGTTTAGCAGTGGGGAACAAAGCTAACAGATGCGATCGCATCATTCAGTTGAATCATCTAAAATTTAGTCTGAAAGATATTTTATAAACGATTGCCAAATGCAACCCAGTATGTCGTGATTGTAGTAAATACGACCATGACGTAGAAAAACCTTGCAAAATAATTGAGATATTTCATAGCTATTTTTTTCTCTGCTAAACGTAGGCGTTCTACAATTAAGCCAATCAGAATACAAAAAAGGCAGAGGCTGAAGAAAATATAAAATCCGTATTCAATGGCTACTGTGTAACCTGTATCCGAAAGTTGAGAATTAATTGCGGTTAACAAAACTGCGCTAGAAAGCAGGACTGAGATAGCTACAGTAAGACGCTCTTTAGCTAGATTGTGGGAGAAGTAGAGTGTGCTGTAGAGTACCAAAACTAAGAGAGCCAATGGTAGTAAAGCTTTACTTAAAAAAACAGTATACCGTCGTTGTAAAGTGATTGTGGTGCTAAGACCTGGATAATCAACTTGGATGTTAGAGTTAAAAAATCGAGGATTTCCTCTGGTCGATGTACTAACAAAGGTATCCTGGGCGTATTGAATACCTTGAAATTTCCATAATTGCAAGGATTGATAGGGTTTTTTCTCTACCTCTGCATCGGATTTGGGTAACTTTAAACCGAAAGTATCAACTACATAAATGAGGCGATCGCTTGGTAATCTTGTATTTTGAAAGTAAATTTTCAACTTTTGCCGATCAAACGGATAGTCATGGAAATCATAGCTCCCTTTAAAATCACCACTAATATGATAAAGGCGGTAATTTAGCCCGTCGATTGTGGTGGCTTTGATGGGTTTTTTAAGATCAAATAAAGGCTCGTTTTGATTTAAGCTGTTGGCAATACCTGTGGGAAATTCAATTGCCGGAGCATTGGCATTACTGCTGTAGCGCATCCAGAGATAAAAATCTGCTGTGAAACTAGATTTACTCTGATCTACACGACTGAGTTTATTAATATCGATGCCAGTATAAACAACTTCTTGCCGCCAAAAATATTGTTTACCTGTGGAGTTAGTTAAAGGAATAATATTTCCGGCTGAGATTTCCTGTTCTAAATTGACTAATCCTAAATTTGCTACCGGACTCAGTTGTACTGGCGCTGATATCAAAGTTCGCCCTACAAATTTTCCAAATCGCGTTGGTGGAATAGTATTATGCTGTTGATCAAAATAAATTGCGCCATTCAAGCCACTAACACCAACATCTTCATTATTGATGGCTTCTAACTGATCGCGAATACGCTGGCGATCGCTTTCATAACTAGCAGGTATATTTTGTACATTGGCTTGTTGAATTGCCTGTACTGCTACTTTAGCTGCTTCATAAAATCCTGCACCAACGTATGTTGGTATCTTTCCGTAAGCCTGTTGATAAGCACTAGCTAATTCTTGAGCATTAGCATTAGCACTGTCTAAAATGATGGGAACAGCAACGGAAATTCCGTTAATAAAGTATCCAGGTTGTCGTTTCTCTTCGTCATATTCCTGAAATAAACTAGGAAAAGTTTCTCTAGCCAAGGTGTTATTACCCAAAAGTGATACATTGAGTTGTCGTTTCTTAATAGCAACAATAAATTCTTTGGCAAAGTTATCATTCATTGCCAAAAACACAATACCTGGATCGGGTTCTGCCGCTAATGAGTCTACAATTTTATTGACAGTTTCTTTGATGTCTTCAGTTTTAGAATAAAAATCCCAAGATTTTTTGAGCGTACCATTTGGCTCAAAAGTAGTTGCAAAAGCTTGGTGGAGAGTTTCTCCTAAATTATCGTCTGAATAAATAATACTGGCAGTGTTGTATTTCAGTACTTGTTGAGCATAAAGAGCTAAAAGACTGCCTTGACGAGAATTGGTAAATGTAGTCCGAAAATAATAAGAGTTGTTTTGAGTAATCACATCTGCACTAGCAGTCCCTGTAATTACGGGAATGCGAAAATCTTTGTATAGAGGTGCAGCTGCTTCGGAAGTGGAGCTAGTGAGATGTCCTAACACAACTAAAGCTGGACTTTTTTGAATGTTTTTAGTTAGCTGGCGAGCTGTAAAGTAATAATCGCGATCATCAAAAACTAATAGTTTTAAAGGATGTCCATTAATCCCTCCATTGTTGTTCACAGTCTTGAGGTAAAGCTGGACACTCTGAATCATTTCTTGCGCCGCAGCGTTACGATTGCTTGACACAGGTGCAGCGATCGCAATGTGAATAGCATTATTATCTTTTGGAGATAGTTGTCGTACAATTCCAGCGATGATCCCAACTACCAGTAGAGTAGCCAAGGCGATCGCTACATATTTCGCCAAACGATTAATTCTCAAAAAATTACATATCTGTTGCATATTTATTCTATATATTTATCAGCTTTGTAGTATAAAAACTTTTTTCGATTTTCAAACAAATCTCTCACTAAATGCCACCCAGTAAATAGTTACTGTAATTAGCATGGTAATTACATAAATAATTTTGGCGATTAAATCAATACGGAGAGCTAGAATTTTATAACCTTGTAAAATTAGGCGATCGCTCAAAATGCCAACTAAAATACTAAACAAACTCAAGCCAAAGAAAACGTAAAATATATATTCGATAGCAACTGTATAACCTACATCTGGCAGTTGGTTATAAACACCAACCAATAAAACTGTGCCAGAAATCAAAGCAGATACGGCAACAGGTGGACGTTCTTTAACTAAGTTTGTTGGAAAATACAAAGTCATCATTGGCACTAATGTTAATAAAATCAAAGGCAACGAGTTTTTAATCAAAAACACTAAAGGACGGCGTTGCATAATAATTGTGGTGCTTAAACCGGGGTAGTCCACCCGGTTATCTGTATTAAATAATCGGGGATTGCCTTCAGTTGATGTGGTACGAAAAGTTTCTTTAGCGTATTGAATTCCTTTAAAAGTCCAAGTTTGCAAAGAGTAGCGATTATTTTCTTTGACAGTGTTAGTTATCGGTAGTCTCAATCCAAAAGTGTCAATGGCGTAAATTAAGCGATCGCTTGGTATATTTGTATTTTGAAATCTAATGGTTAATTTTTGCCGATCAAATGGATAATCATGTAAATCAAAACTACTTTTAAACTCCCCTCGCAGTTGATATAACCGATATTTCAAGCCATCAATTGTTGAAGATTCGATAAAATCTGCCGGATTAAAAATTGGTTGATTGGGTAGTGTATTCTTACCGTCAGGAAAATCAATACTGCTAATATCAATATCACCTGCATAGCGAAACCACAGATAAAATTCCGCCGTAAAACTGGATGTTTTTTGATCTATTCGGCTGAGTTTATTGATATCAAGCCCTGTATAAACAACGCTTTGTCGCCAGAAATAATCGTTGTCAATTTGAATAATATTGCCAGCTTGAAGTTCGCGTTGCAAATTCTCTCGTTCCAAGTTAGAAACACTTTCAAATTGTCGTGGTGCTGAAACGAGGATGCGTTTATAAAACTGAGCCATTCTGACAGGTTGATTAATATTACTGCGCGTCTGCGGCTCAAAATACAGTAAACCTGTCACTCCCCTAACTGCAACTTTGCGATTATTAATCTTCTTGAGTTGAACGTAAACGCGATCGCGATCAACTGTACGACTAGCTACGATATTCTGGATTTTAGCGTTACGAATTGCCTCAACCGCCAAAGTTGCCGCTTCGTAAAATTTAGTCCCTACGTAGGAAGGCAACTTACCATAAAGAGCCTGATATTTATTACCAAAATCTTGGGCATCAGCACCAGCACTATCAAACAATAATGGGGATGTTGCATATATTCCGTTGGTAAAGAATCCCGGATTTTTCTTTTCTTCTGCGTAATTTTCAAAGCGTCTAGCAAACTCCTCTCTAGAAAGTGGCTGCGAAAGTAATATAGGCAGACGAAGACCACGCCGCTTGATGTTAACTAAAAGTTTTTCTGCTTGTTCTTCACCTCTCATCGCCAAATAAACAACTCCAGCATCAGGATCAGCCACTAATTCCTCAACAATTTGCTGAATTGACTGGGTTGTTTTTTGAGGATCAATTCCCCATAAATGTTTAACTATGCCACCATTACTTGTAAAAGCCTTAGTAAAATCCTGTGCCAGCTTTTCACCATAAGCATCATATTGAATAATGCTGACATTTGGAAATTTTAGTACCTGCTGAAAATAAATAGTAAATATCCTATAAAGTAATGACCGTGTATAGGTAGCACGAAAGTAATAAGGGTTCTCTAGAGTTACTTCATCATCATTGGATGTTCCTGTAATTGCAGGTAAATGAGCTGCTCCATATATTTTTCCTGCTGTGGCTGATGGTGATGAACTACGATGTCCCAGTAAAACAACAGCTGGACTTGCTACTATCTCTGGCGCTCTGGCTTTTGCTACTTTTTTATCTGCTGCATCATCAAATGATAGTAACTTAAGCGGATGTCCGTTAATTCCGCCTTCCTGATTAACCATATCCAAATACATTTGGACACTCTGCACCATTTCTTGACCAGCTTCCATTTCTTGACCAGTTAAGGGTGCTGCTAGTGCAATCTGAATAGGAGAGTTATCTGCTGGCTGTTGGTGACGAAACACCAAGCTAATACAAATTATCAGTGGGAGTGCCACAAGGGCAATTGCTCCAAGTAGCTTTGCTAAAGGTAAAAAACCTCTGGAGTCATTGCCAATAATCTGAGTCAGCACTCGCCTTATGCGTAATCTCCAATAATTTATGTTTCTCACGACACACCCAATTAGTTAAAACTGTATGTAGCAAAGTTTTTTATAGTCTGGAGATTTTCTCATGATTTGATGCTTCTTGACAATGTTTGCGATAATTTGCAATATAGCAACCATCTGGAAGTGATGTTACAGATTTGTCAAATATAAGACTAAGCCTAAAATTAAGAATTCTAGCCGCAGAGGTTGAGTCTCATATTGTATAACTTGGTATAAGTTTTCAGGGCGAAAATATGGCTACCTTAAACCGCATTCTGTTTATCCAGGATACAATTCTTAAACAAGAACCAGTGCAATCAAGTCAATTACCCAGTACCAAGCAGCAAAAGATTCCCATTGGCACACTACTTGTATTGAAATCTTACGAAATACCGGCCAGCAATTCTGACCACTATAAATTATCTTTAGAAGATATTCAATTGAAAGGTTTTAGTACTAACTGGTTTGCTTTTGCTAACCACGCCAAAATAATCCAAGATGCAATTAATCCTGTACAGACTATTCAGGCGATCGCAACTAAACAACAAGCAAAGGATACAGTAATTTTTACTGTAGATCGCCAGTCAGTAGGTAATCAACAAGGTTTTCTGAAACTGGTGTTTAATGCAGATACCATAATTAAACGCCAACCTGTAGATTCTAAGGTGCTTAATGATCAATCCAAGCAAGCAATTCCAGCAGGTACAGAATTAATTTTATTAACTGACAAGCCAGATACTAATAATAGTGTGAAATTTCAGCTTCAGGATAATCATATCAAATTTAGT
This sequence comes from Nostoc sp. CHAB 5844, assembly GCF_020829595.1. Lineage (GTDB taxonomy): Bacteria > Cyanobacteriota > Cyanobacteriia > Cyanobacteriales > Nostocaceae > Nostoc_B. The sequence continues at coordinate 124,427 of NZ_JAIVFW010000012.1, read as the reverse complement.
CTGAAAGATATTGAATTTAAAGGTTTCTCAAAAGATTGGTACGTCTTTACGCAACATATTGGCATTCAACGTGTTGACTGAGAACTCTGCTTTGCTGATTATAAATAACAGTTCATGTGATGCAAAATATCCAAATTCTGTTGAACCCACTAAGAGGATGTTTGAAAAGTGGTTGGTTGTGATTTTTAGTACTTATTAGACCTCTTGCAAAAGTCGTTATTTGCGCTCTTTTCTTTGCGCCTTTGCGCCTTTGCGTGAGACAAAAAATATTTATGCAAGAGGTCTATTGATCCCACCTAACCCCCCTTTTTACGGGAAAAATGTCTCAAAAGCCCCCTTAAAAAGGGGGCTTTTGGGGGATCTAAAGTGAATGGTATGACTTCTGAATTCTTCTTCAGATAAAACCTTTGTGAGTAAATCAAATTTAGACTACTAATTAAAAAATTTTGTTCACAACAATCTTCTTCCACTGATATTTATTATATAAGTCAACTGTAAATTTACGCTAATTACGTTTTGCTTTAAACTACTGTCTAAGTATTTATTCTATGGTCTGATTTAAAATGGTTTTGTTAATTTGTAGTAACAAATAAAGCTTCATTATAACTTTATTTATATGAGGTTTTTATTGCTGTAATTACTTACCTTTTAGTTTTCATAAATAAAATGAATATTACGGAAACAGTGTCTCAATACTATGACCAGACTTTACCTATATACCAGAAATACTGGTATCGTAATTCCGAAAGTTATGCTCTACATTATGGCTTTTGGGAAAAAGACACTAAAAATTTTAGCGAATCACTAATAAATACTAATAAATTTTTGGCAAATCAATTAAAAATTCAACCAGGCGATACTGTTTTAGATGCAGGCTGTGGAGTAGGTGGCAGCACAATTTGGTTAGCTAAAAACTTTCAGGCTAATGTGATTGGAATTACAATTAGCGAGAAGCAAATACAAGAAGCTAAAAGGTTGGCAAAAGCTAATCAAGTAGAGCATCTTGTAGATTTTAAATTAAAAAACTTTTTAGACACAGGATTTTCAGATAAATCATTTGATATTGTTTGGGGACTCGAAAGCGTCTGTTATGCTGAGAATAAAGCAGACTTTTTGCAAGAAGCATTTAGATTACTTAAAAGTGGTGGAAAAATAATAGTTGCAGATGGCTTCCAAAACCGAGAATTAAAAAATGCAGCCGAAGCAGAAATGATGAGAATGTTGAATGAAGGATGGGTAGTACCCAATTTTGCTAAAGTTAGCGATTTTAAAGGTCATCTGGAGCAAGTTGGCTTTCAACATATAAAATTTTGGGATAAAACACAAGCCATTCTACCTTCAGCTATTATGATGTATAATATGTGTAGATTTATTTATCCTTTCAAACGAATTTTTAAACTGTTTAAACCAAAATCGCGCACATTAGAAATTCTAGAAAAAAATAATCAAGCAGGCATTTTGCAATATAAGTTAGTAAAATCTGGATTGGCAGCTTATGGGGTCTTTTATGGAGAGAAACTCTAGCAATCTTATTTGATTTGTGAAAATCGCTCTTGCTCAGATCTCCGATTTCTCAAAGAAGTTGGGGATATTATTATTTACGAATGATTAAGGACTATTATATTTGTTTTAGAATTAAGTAGAGATGTTGGATTACAACATCTCTAAAATCAAAAAATCATCTTTGCGTTGACACAGTTAATACTTGTGGTGGGGTAGCATCAGGGGGATAGAGAAAGTCTACTTCGACTAATCTGCGATCGCTTGCTTTCATATTCAATACTACCAGTGGTTCTCCTGGTTGACCCCGCTTCTGCACTAAATGCACAAACTTGGTTTGCGGCATACCTTTATCATCTTTGTAACGTACCCGCACACTTCCTCGAAAGAATGTTTGGCGTGCTGGGGTACTAAAAAAGCGCAGTCCAGGTTTAACTAGCTGATCTTCTTTAATTGGAGTTTGCATAGCGACAGCCACGGTTTTTGGACTGGATGTGTTGTTATATAGCGGTAACTTCAAGTTGTATTGAATTCCGTAGTTGCCATGAGCGCGATATGCAGTGTCAGGGTAACGTGCTAACATCGGCGCACTCTGAATTTGATTAGTTCCTAAAGTGCCACCATGCAAGGTACTCAGCGCATAAGAAACAGCTTGTCCAGGCTGGGGAATTGTCAAAAATCTGGCTTTGGGACTATCTACTATAAATGCTTTCCAATAGGAACCACCGACAACTCCCGCTACTCGTCCATAAATTCTTGGCTTACCAGTATCTTCTAAGGGAGTAGGTGTTTTATCTCTTGGCGTGGACAACTCTCCATTATCTAATAAATTTTGCCATTCTGCTAAAGTCGGCGCACGTTCACTGCCATCAGCATTATTTTTGGCAAACATCGCTAAACTAGCTGCGTAGACTTTGCCATTACTCCGCAACCGCATTAATGTAGACCGACCATTTAAAGGCGGTGTTAACCCCTGCACCGGAATTGGCAGATTCAGTAACATCTGACTTTGCTGTGGTGCAAGCACAATTTGTGCCGGGAAAATTGCTTGTCGTCTACCTCTAAGAATATCAGACATGACGCGATCGCCTGGCCCGGCAAATAGTTTACCTGAAGGATCTTCAACAAACGGCGGTAACTCAATAAACGGTGCATCTGGTTGACTTAAATAACTCGCCGCTTGCAATATATTGACTGTGACTGGTTGCGTAGTTGGGTTATGTAGAATTATACCGAGGTAAAGCGATCGCAAATTTTCTGGTGGGTCAGCTTTAGCAACATGGTGAGCAAAAATATCAAATCGTCCCCGAAAAAGATAATTCAAATGTGCGGTTGGTACTTTTTTGCCATCCCCTGGAAAAGTAGACAGTAAAATCCCTTCTTTCAAAACCAATTCTGGACTATTGCTATTAAAAGTTGGCACAGAATCTAACTTTCCTGGTAAAGGTAAAACTTGTTGCTGTTGGACAACTTCTTCGAGTGGTGGTGTGGGAGGTGTTGTTTGGGCAATCAGTAAGCTGAGTAAAGATGACAACATATACTTAGGTAACTATTTTTCCTAAAAGACGCACACCATTTTATGCGAGTGCCAAATTGTGAATAATTAATAAAAAATCGGCAAGAATAGCCAGCAAATTTTCTTGATTTAAAATCGGAACGTGAACAAATATACAACGAGTTGTCAGTTGATATTGCTGTAGATAGTCGAGAACTGCATAATAAAGACCTTCGCAAACAAATTTACCGCAGTCCTTACTAATATCAGTTGCTACTGTTCCCAAAACCAATTTTTCTAAATTAACTACTGTCGGCAAAAAAATTTCGCCTTGATTAGCACCCACCTCTACACTTAATCGCTGGCGACTGGCAGCCATGCCACAACAGATAATGTAATCTGGTTGCAACTCCTCAATTTTTTGAATTACCCAGGAACTAGCCAGCATCACATCTACAGGTAACAGCCGGAGAAAATTTAAATCGTGGAGGAGCGACTCAACTTTACTCACTTCTTGTAATAAATCATCCGATGAATTTGACTGTTGATCGCTTAACCAAGTGTCAAAAGAAGTTAATAGAATTCTTTTCTTCATTAGAATTATTATTTAAAATAGAAAAACCCTCCATAATAAATTTACAAGGAGCAGGTCAATGCCAGTTATTGCAGTCGTAGATTACGACATGGGAAATTTGCACTCAGTCTGTAAAGGCATAGAAAAAGCTGGGGCAACTCCTAAGATTACAGATTCTGCTAAAGAGATATCTTTGGCAGATGCAGTAGTATTGCCAGGAGTTGGCGCATTTGATCCCGCAGTGCAACATTTAAGAGAACGTAATTTAGAACAACCAATAAAAGACGCGATATCATCTGGTAAACCTTTCTTAGGAATTTGTTTAGGATTGCAAATTTTGTTTGAATCAAGTGCCGAAGGAACCCAACCAGGGCTAGGAATTATTCAGGGAAAAGTCCGCAGATTTCAGCATGAACCAGGAATTACAATTCCGCACATGGGTTGGAATCAACTGCAACTGACTCAACCAAAAAGCATTTTATGGGAGCATTTACCAGCCAACCCTTGGGTTTATTTTGTGCATTCCTATTATGTTGACCCAACTGATCCGCAAGTTCGGGCTGCAACTGTAACCCACGGTACTCAAACCATCACAGCAGCCATTGCCAAAGAAAACCTGATGGCAGTGCAATTTCACCCAGAAAAATCCTCTAATATAGGATTGCAAATCCTGTCTAATTTTGTTTCGCAAGTTCGTGAACAAATTGCGGCATAGGGTTTGTTATTTGTCATTTGTCCTACCCTTCGGGAAGCCGCTGGCGCGTCTATGTCATTTGTCGTTGGCAAATGTTGAATGACCATTGACCATTGACCAATTATCATGAGTTTGAGAATTTACGGCAAACGTCCGATTAAAACTTTACCAGGTAAAGAAACTAGACCCACAAGCGCACGGGTACGAGAAGCTGTTTTTAATATTTGGCAAGGCGAAATTGTAGGTTGTCGCTGGCTAGATTTGTGCGCGGGTAGTGGTTCAATGGGCGCAGAGGCTTTGTGTAGAGGAGCCAGCTTGGTAGTGGGAATTGAGCAATCAAGCCGAGCCTGTGCGATTATTCAACAAAATTGGCAGCAATTAGCTAACGGTGAACAAAAATGGCAGCTATTGCGTGGTGATGTGATTCAACAGTTAAAAAGTTTGTCAGGAAAACAGTTTGACAAGATTTACTTCGATCCGCCTTATGCCAGTGGATTATATCAGCCTGTCCTAGAAGCGATCGCTGACTATAATTTATTAGATGCCAAGGGTGAAATCGCCGTAGAACATAATCCCCAAGGCTGGACACCGCCACTGATACCAAATTGGGAAATCTGTCGCCAAAAAGTTTACGGTAACACAGCCCTGACCTTCTACAGAGTTATGCCATCAACTACAGACAATGATGGGGACGTAGAATCATAAGCTGCAATTCTACATCTCCTCTACTTAACAAAATGGGCAGTTAGAAACCGCAGCTACACAGACAAAACCCGCCTGCGCGGGTTTCAATCCTTTGATTTTCCATTAGTCCGCGCAGGCGGACTTCGCTTGTGTAGCCGCGAATTCTATTAGCCTTTATAGCCAGGGAAATTAACAGAGGAGAAAACCCAGACACTACAAGGTTTTTAACCCTGTCACCCTTCGGGTTCGCCACTTGACGACAGTTATCTCAAGTCGGGAAACCTGCCCACCGCAGTGGCTCACCTGTTCCCTGTTCCCTGTTCCCTATTCCCTACTACATCAACCACCCAACTCGTTGGGACGCTTGTATTGCTTATATGCAGCGTAAAACAGACCCGCAAGAGTCACAAAAATTAGACCAAGCACAATGCCTGAAAGCAGGGGTTCAACCACTTTAAATCTCCTGTTTGCAATTATTAATGATTCATATCCCGTTTTTGATTTTACCAAATTACGGCGAATCCCGTTCGCCACAGTGTTTTTGAGCGATGACCACTTGTGAGAAAACAGTCATCTGTGCTTGCAGTGCAAATCAAGAACTTTTAAGCTATGTGTAGGAAATGAAAAATTTGAAAACACTTACACTTTTACAGCAAACCTTTTGGATAACCAGATTACCAAACCTGAAATTCTGATTCAGCGGATCGCTTTATTGGTTCTAGCGATACTGCTGGTAATTCCTTTGGGCATCTTTGGTGTTCAAATGGTACAAGCCTCAGATCCCTACGTTAAAACTGTTCTGTCTTTAACCGGAGACTCAGTTCAAGGAAATGCTATTTTTCAAATTAACTGCGCTGGTTGTCATGGTTGGCAAGCAGATGGGCGAGTCGGCCCTAGTTTACAAGCTGTTTCTAAACGTAAATCACGTTATAAGTTGATTCACCAAGTTATTAGCGGTGAAACGCCACCTATGCCTAAATTCCAGCCGAGTCCCCAAGAAATGGCGGATCTTTTGAGCTTTTTAGAAACTTTGTAAAATCTTAACTTTTGACCAGAAATGAAGATGTAATCAAGATGTAGGAAGCAACAGTTTTCTACATCTTTAATTTTTGTTAACCATACTTTTAAGATAACTAAGTGCCAATGTATTTGAATGTGTAAAAATGAATTGCGTAATGATGCGATCGCAGCCGGAATAAAAAATGACAGAAGTTATCCAAATTGGCAACCGTACAATCCAGGCTAATGAGCTAATTCCTTTACTGGCAAGTTACCAGATGCTGCCACAGCTACTACGGGAATTAATTATCGATGAAGAGATCGCATCTGTAGAATGTACACCAGAAGAAATTACTCGCGCTCAACAGCAGTTTTACACAGAAAGACAATTAAAAACTGATACCGACATTCAAGCCTGGATGGCGTATCACGGAATAACCGCAGATCAATTAGAAGCAGTCACAATTCGCAAGCTGAAAATAGAGAAATTCAAAATCGCTACTTGGGGTAGCAAAATAGAATCTTATTTTTTTCAAAACAAAGGAAAACTGGATAAAGTAATTTATTCTCTGCTACGCACTCAAGATATCGGACTTGTCCAAGAACTATACTTTCGACTTCAGGCCAAAGAACAGTCATTTGCAGAAGTCGCAAAAGAATACTCTCAAGGCCCAGAAGCCCAAACTGGTGGGTTAGTCGGCCCAGTTGAACTACAAGCAATTCATCCAGGAATGGTACAGTTATTATCTAGCAGTCAACCAGGTCAAGTTCTACCACCAGCCCGAATAGCCGAATGGGTCGTCATTTTGCGGTTAGAGAAATTTATCCCAGCACAACTAGATGAACAGATGAAAGTACGGCTGTTGAATGAACTTTTTGAAGGTTGGCTACAAGAACAGCAAAAGCAAATACAGCAGAATTCAGGAGTCAGGAATCAGGAGTCAGAATAACACAGGGTTTTTTAAATGCATCGAATTCACGTTCATTCACTCTCAAAATATGCCAACTTTATCTGTTTTTTCCCACGGTAAATCTATATCCATCCGTCCAACATGACCATAAACTGCTAGTTGTCGATAAAAACCGCCTTGATGAATTGTCGGTAAATGTCTTAAATTAAACTGTTTAATAATTCCTGCCAAGCGGAAATCAAAATGCTTTTCTAACAGATTAGTAATTTCTTCGTCAGAAATTTTCCCTGTGCCAAAAGTTTCTACTTGCACACTCACCGGACGAGACAAACCAATGGAATAACTTAGCTGCACTTCGCATTCATCAGCAAGTTTGGCAGCGACTACATTTTTGGCTGCATAACGAGCAATATAAGCTCCTATCCTATCTATTCTGATGGGGTCTTTGCCACTCAAGGCTGAACCACTATGTTTAGAATATTCGCCGTAGGTATCTATGGCATTTTTTCTGCCAGTTAAGCCAGAATGTACTGCTGGCCCACCTTTAATCAATGGCCCATCAGGATTAATAAATATTCTTGTTTTCGCATCTGGGCGAATTTCTTCATGTTCAAAGACAGGATTAATTACTGTTTCTCGAATATCAGTTTGTAATTGCTGGTAATCAGGTTTGCCAGCTTTATTTTGACTGGCAATGACGGTAATACTATGAATTCTATCAGGACGGCGATCGCTGTATTCTACTCCTACTTGAGTTTTACCATCAGGAGTTAGATATGGCAGGATATTTTTGTGTCTGACTTCACTTAATTGTCTAGCTAATTTGTGTGCCAGCCAAATCGGCAGTGGCATGAGTGTATATGTTTGATTGCAGGCAAAACCAAAGACTGTAACTTGATTTGTAACGGTAATTTTTTCTATCTCTTCATCAGATAAATTATTTTCGTCAAATAAGTGAGATTGACTAGCTGGCAATTCTCGCAAGCTGGTCAAAATACTACAGGTTTTACCATTAAATTCTTTTTGTTCGTAACCAACCTGTTCTATTACTTGTCTGGCTATATTTGTAAAGTCTACATTCGCGTTTGGTTCAAATCGGGCAGCAATAAATAAAATACCTGTGGAAGCAGCACATTCGGTAATAACTCTGGCGTAAGGGTCTTGTTGTAAAAAGCGGTCTACTATGGCATCGCTGATTTGATCGCACAATTTATCAGGATGCCCTTCAGTTACTGATTCTGATGTAAACATGAAGTCTTTTTTCATAAAAATTATACCATTTCACGAAAAATCTGATACAGATGCAAGCTCTGAAAGCTTTGCTGCATCTAGGTTTTTTAATTGCAAATTGCGAATTGCGAATTGGTATTAGCACCTTTGCGTCTTTGCGTGAGAAATTTTAACGAACCGCCAAGGACGCGAAGGACACAAAGGAAAAAGATTAATGTATTAGATTAATAATTTATCAATTTTAATTCTCTTTTTTCTCTTCCTTTGCGAACTTTGCGAGCTTTGCGGTTCGTTTTATCCTGCAAAACAAGTTGATAAAATACTAGGTTTGTGCATTAGGATCTGGAAGAAGTAAGGGTAAGGAATTATTTTGTGGCTGGATAGATTTTGTTGTTTCATTTAACAATAAAGGCCACAATGCACTACCAATGATGACGGCAGTATCTACAAAATTAATGGGGGTAATCTTTAAGAGGTTTCTTAAAGGTGGCAGGGCGATCGCTAAAATTTGAATGGCAAAAGAGCCGATAATGGCTGTATTTAAATAGGCATTGCGTGGCAGTTTTTCTTTGCTAAATAAGTTGTGATGTTCGGAACGACAGCTAATTGTATGTAGGAGTTGGGCTGAAGTTAGGGTGAAAAAGGCAACGGTACTGGCTTGCGGGCTAAAGCCATATCTGCGGATAGCGTAGGCGTAAGCTACTAAGGTACTGATAGATAAGCCAGCGGACTCAAACACGATTCTGCCAAAGTCGGATTTTTTGATGATTGGTTCATCGGGGTTGCGGGGTGGCTGACTCAAGACTTCGGGTTCTGGTGCTTCCATCGCCAACGACAAGCCAGGGAAGATGTCGGTAACTAAGTTTAGCCATAGTAGTTGGATGGCATTTAAAGGTTCGCCAATACCTGCAGCTGTGGCTGCTGTCATCACCATGATTTCGCTGAGGTTGGTGGCGAGGAGGAAATGCACGGACTTTCTGATGTTGTTGTAAATTGTCCTTCCGCGACTGACGGCAACAATCATTGTTTCGAGTCGGTCGTCTTCGAGGACGATATCTGCAACTTCTCTGGCAACATCTGTACCGCCTTTACCCATTGCCACACCGACTTGGGCAGCTTTTAAGGCGGGTGCGTCGTTGATCCCATCGCCTGTCATGGCAACGACTTTACCTGCGGCTTGCAAGGCTTGGACAATTTGCAGTTTGTTGCTGGGGCTGATGCGGGCAAATACATCTACTTTGTCGCTGAGTGCGGTTAAGGCTTCTGGGGTGAGGTTATTAATGTTGCTGGAATCGAGAATTTCTAATTGTTGTTCTCGACTTAATTCTAATTCTTTGGCGATCGCATAAGCTGTTGGGCTTTGATCGCCGGTAATCATCACGGTGGCAATTCCCGCTTGATGAAAGTCCCCAATTAGTGCTTTCGCACCTTTGCGGATGGGGTCTGCCATGCCGACTAAACCTAACCAAATCAAGTCTGATTCATGGTTATTATGAGTTTGCGACTCGTCAATCTGGTTGTAGGCTACACCTAATACTCGTAAGGCTTTACCTGCCATGCGATCATTTTCAATAGCGATCGCTCTTTTATCGGCTGCTGTTAATTCTACTATTTCCCCATTTTTTACCCATGTTTGGCAGAGTTCTACAACTTCGGCAGGACTGCCTTTAACTGCGACCAATTTTTGACCATCGTGAGTCTGATGAATTGTACTCATCAGGTTACGATTTTCTGACCGCAAGTTGGTTTGCTCTAAGGGATACTTTTGTCTGAGGTCGATGATATCTACTCCAGAACTAATTCCCATATAAATCAGTGCGTTTTCGGTAGCGGAACCGATGACTTCATACTTACCATTTCCCTCACGGCTGACTTGGCTTTCGTTGCAGAGAACTGATACATGAATCAGCTTTAATAGTTCATCGTTGCCATAGGGATTTATAGTTTTTTCCCCTGCGGTAAATTCACCGTCGGCGACTTTGATGTTGTGTGTGTTGTTTTGAATTTCGACGACTGACATTTTGTTTTCTGTCAGTGTCCCAGTTTTATCCATGCAAATTGTTTGGACAGAACCCAAGGCTTCGACGGCACTGAGGCTACGTACCAAGACACGGTTACGTCGCATATCGCGGATACCGAGGGCGAGGGTGGTAGTTGCCACGGTGGGTAAGCCTTCGGGAACCGCAGCTACGGCTAGAGATATGGATGATTTCAGCATCTGGACTAAGCCGTATCCCCGCCATACTCCTAAACCAAAGACTAAACCGCAAATGCCCATGCTGATTAATACTAGCTGGCTGCCTACTTGGTCTAGTTGTTTGGCTAAAGGAGTTTCCATTGCGGTGGCTTCACCAACCAGTTGTTGGATATTGCCCATTTCGGTACTTTGCCCTGTGGCGACAACTACCGCTAGCCCTTGACCACCTGTAACTAATGTGCCTTTATAGGCCATGTTCAAGCGATCGCCTAATGGTATATCTTCACCCGTCAGGGAATCATTAATTTTATTTACGGGGATACTTTCACCAGTTAAAGCAGATTCATCAATACTCAGGTTTTCTGCTGCAATTAGTCGGGCATCTGCGGCTACATAGCTGCCGGGTTTGAGCGCTAAAATATCTCCTAAAACTACATTTTCTGTAGGAATTTCTCTGAGGTTGCTGTCTCTAATTACCCAAGTTGATGCTGGTTCCCGATTTTTCAGTGAATGAATAATTTTTTCTGATTGGCTTTCTGTGGTGTAACCAATTGCGGCATTCAGAACTACAACGCCTAAAATTACCGCCGCATCAATCAGTCCGCCAGTGAACATTGATACTCCAGCAGCAACTCCGAGTAAAGCCACTGGCAGAGATTGAAATTGCTCAATGATGATGCTTAAATTAGAGCGTTTTTCTGTGTGTGCAAGAACATTAGCTCCATATTTATGCAGGTTTGCAGTTGCTAACTCGCTGGATAATCCCAAGGTTTGAGAGGTATTTAATTTGTGGAGAACTTTATCGGCTGGTAGTAAATACCAGTCTTCTCCCTGCTGCTTAGGATTAGTAACAGTTAGTTTGTTGGTTTTTAATTTTTTTTCGCTTCTCTTGGTTGAAATTAACTTACTCTTTTCTGTGTAAGTTAATAAAATACTTTGAATTATCGCGGCTATGTCTTTATAACTTTTTTCTTGGTTAAAATAAACCAAAATTTTGCTAGTTAGTGGATTAGCAGCCACAAAATTTATTTCTGGATAATTCTCTAGCGATCGCTCCAGATAAGTTTTGAGTTCTGCTGAATTATGAAGTTCTTTTACTTTATATCTAGCTCTGCCTTTAACTTTGGTATGTACTGCTTGAATCACTGCAATTTTTGCCCCCATACTTTTCTTGCAAAACTGCAATTTGGAAATTTATCTCCATTGTAAAAGTATAGTGTATGAAACTTTGATGGCTGTTCCTAGCAATGTTAAGAGTTTCAAAGCTTATTCATTAATTAATCAGTTCAAATTGATTAATTTTTATCTATGCTTACTTGCTGTGATTCATCAGTAACATTAAGTTTTATGAAACTATCAAAAGCAAACCATGCTAATATGTACCAGGGTATATCATCAAATTTAAAACCTTGCTTTATTAACTGAGAAAGCGCAAATAAACCAAGTCCTAAAGGTACTATTAACCGCAAATCAGTAGCACCATTAGTCATTTTATAAACATCAGCATTAAAATCAGACATTATATTTAACAAATCTTGAGCAACCGCAGATTTACCATCTGTTAAATAAGTTTCAGAAGTCGAACCATTTCTATAATTAAATTGATCTGTTGTTTGTTGAGTACGATTACCAGTTATAGCTGCGCCTATATGCTCAAATGCCTCAACTGTATCTGCGACTGTTTCTTGATACCTTTGTGATAAAGTTATACCTTCTTTGATAGCTGTTTTGACTAGAGGTTGTTTTATTACCTCAGCCACAGGCACAATCATCGGTGAAAAAATTATTGCACTCAAACCGTCAACAATTTTAGGAAGATTCACTTTTTCCCAATCGAAGGTAGACTCCATAAGAATAACTCCTTTAAAAGTGATTAATCACTATAGAAGCGTAATTAAACTATTAACTATTTCCATCGTCCGAAAGTCACAGAGATAAATTTAAATTTATGTCTTTAGCAATAATTATGGTTATTTATTGAGTCTGATTTAGATACCCGACTTCTTTAAGAAGTCGGGAGTCTATTTATTCATGAATTAAAATTCCATCTTTAGACTCAAGGAATCAACAAAGATAAGTGTTAAGAATAAAAAATAGATTACACCAGTTTTCAATATTGGTTGTAATCAAAAATCCTATCCAGAAAAATTAATAGAAAAACAAAAAATTATGACAACTTCCACAGACCGCGATCGCCAGATTCAACAACTGCAATCATTAATTCAGGGTATTGACTATGGGATGTTGACCACAGTCAATGATGATGGTAGCTTGCACAGCTGTCCTATGTACTCAATCAATGAAATAGATGCAGATGGGACACTATGGTTTTTTACTAGCGCCAATTCCCATAGAGTGAGTGAAATTGAACATAATCAGCAAGTGAATGTCAGTTTTACCTCATCCGCAAACCAGAATTATGTTTCCATCTCTGGAACAGCGCAACTAGTAAAAGACCGCCAGAAAATAGAAGAACTATGGAAACCAGAATTACAAACTTGGTTTTCTCAAGGATTGAATGAACCAGATTTGGGTTTACTCAAAGTCACTATTAAACAAGCTGATTATTGGGATAGCCGTTCTAGTTACCACCCACAACATATAAATTTGTCTCCACTATCACCTGTATAAAATAGCAGGGTAAAGATTTTATGCCCTATCAACAAATTGATGAATTACCAGATTCAGTAAAAGACCACTTGCCTAAACACGCCCAAGAAATTTTTCGAGCTGCATTTAATAATGCGGAAGAAGAATATGGTAAAGAAGAGAGTGCTTTTCGTGTTGCTTGGAGTGCGGTAAAGCGCGATTACGAAAAACGTGAAGATGGGCAGTGGCACAAAAAGCCAAATAACTAATGTGTGATTAATTCTACTGCTGATCAGATTAACAGCAAAAAAGCTCTTTCTTTAGTTAGACGCTAGTAGAAGTAGTAAAAGTTATTTTTCTTACTGGCAGTAGTAGTAAACTTCCATCCTGGGGATTTGAGCAAACAAAAGTAAAAGTCTTGATAATTCAAGATGATTAACTATAAGTTTGTGAGATTCCCAGGTTATTTCTTTGTTTTAAAAGAGTCATCAACAAGATTCGTTTTTAGAGTTTAATTCTGGCTCACCTTGAGGATGAGCATTGTTGATATGCTCAATTAAACTTTCAGCCATCTCCACAGCCACAATAATTAATTGCTGTTCCATCTGTCCATATCCGCCCTCTTCGCTGACTTGCGGGTAAATGTGGGGGTTAGATAGCATAGCGGCGAGTAATTGAGTTGCAGTTTCTTTCAATTCATACATTTGTAAACTCACACGTTAATTACCTCCAGTTTAAAGTTTGCTTACTTTCTTGATCAGAAAGCAAGCCACTAAAATTTCAGCAGGTTGTTATTGCACAGATGCGTAGACGCTTTGCGTCTTGTCGTCAGACATCGCCAGCCAAAATAAAATTTTTATGTAGGAACACGCTTCTGGTAACTATTTACAATCTTCTGCCTTGATCCTAAAAAGCGAACAATTACCTGTCCTCTGACTAACGGGGCGACATCCTGATTTTAAATAACTATCTAATGGAAGATGCTTTTTTTTACAGGACTTACGCAGTGAGCCACAGCCAGACAACAAGCTTGTCTTGCAAAGAACGAAAAACAGTTATATGTTTTATTAGAGACACAATGTACACGTATCTTGAAATGCAATTAAGCAAAAACTAATAATAGATATATGAAGAAACGCTATTTTTTAGAGGCAAGTGCCGTATTAACAGGTGCAGCCTTATTATCACAGTTTATTAATCAGAGGACAGAAATTGTGGCAAGTTCTAATACTGAGTTTGAAGTAACCAAGTCTGAAGAAGAATGGCGCAAGACTCTAACACCAGAACAGTTTAATGTTTTGCGTAAACATGGAACCGAACGCGCTTTCACCAGTCCGCTTGATAAGCAGTATGCAGAAGGTACTTATGTGTGTGCTGCTTGTGAATTACCATTGTTTAAATCGGATACCAAATTTAATAGTGGTACTGGCTGGCCAAGTTTCTTTCAACCAATTGAAGGTGCGATCGCAACTACTGTAGATCGTTCATTCTTGATGACTCGCACAGAAGTGCATTGTCGTCGCTGTGGTGGACATTTAGGCCATGTATTTAGTGATGGCCCTGCACCCACTGGTCAGCGTTATTGTATGAATGGGGTGGCGTTGAAGTTTATTCCTGCTTAATTAAGAAGTAGCGATCGCACCTTCAATTATTGAACAACAAGATACCTGACTTCTTAAAGAAATCAGGTATCTGGACCTCTCAATTTTTACACATAAATATGCGATCGCTATTTACCAAGTTTGAAGTCAAATTTCTCAATTCTTAAAGTAAATATATATTTTTGTAACATAAATATTGTCTGTGGTAACGACAGCATATTTATTCGTAACGAATGCTTGTTGATTTGTTACCAAAAACTCAGTGTCGTAACGACAGCATATTCATTTGTAACGAACACTTATGAATTTTTTTACAAAAAACTCAGTGTGGTAACGACAGCATATTCATTCGTAACGAACGCTTGTTGATTTGTAGCAAATCACATTGTTGTCATTTGAACAGTTAATGCCATTACACAAAGATTAAGTAAGCTATTTATTCATATTCTGCTGTTAACTACAAAACCCTACAATTCAAAATTAGTTAACTTTTTTTACCTAAAGCGATCGCCATTGAACCAGCTACTACTAAACATGCACCGATAACACCAATTAACGTAATGTTTTCTGCTGGAATTAAAGTAGGTGTCAAGATTGCGACTAACTCAACTGCTATTAATGTCACAATCGGGGCTAAAGTCAGCACAGCACTAACTCGTGATGCTTCCCAATGTTCTAATGATTCCGCAAAAGCACCATAAGAAATTAAAGTATTGAAAGCACAAAAAATTAACATACTTAACTGCAAAGTATTCAGTTTTAAAATAGTGTCTGATTTAGCCAAAGGTGTAAATAATAAAGCCGCTCCTCCATAAATCAGCATCATGATGTTAGGAGAAGACAAAGATTGCAATAATTGCTTTTGTGCTAAAGCGTAAACAGCCCAGACGGCTGCACCTAAAACTACTAAACCACTACCGAAAATATATGTGCCATGTGCGGTAATTAAATTGGTTAGTTGGTCACGGAAAAATATAATATACCCACAAGTAAGTATACCAACACCAATCCATTGCCCCAAGGTATAACGTTCTTGAAAAACAACTAACCCACCTAAACCTAATAACAAAGTGGCAAATTGAATTAATACTTCTGCATTTGCCGGAGATGTCAACGCCAAACCCTGTATGAATAATAAATAATTTCCCCCCAACATCACTGTAGCGATCGCTAACAATTTCCAAGCAGCCGAATGCAATTGTCGTAACTTAGGTAACTCACCACGCACTCCTAAGTAAATAGTTAGCACTACGAACGATCCCAAAAAACGAAACCAAACCACCGTGTAGACATCAAGCACTTGCACTATGACTGCCAGCGCGATCGGTAAAACTCCCCACAAGAAAACAGATAATAGAGATAACGCCAGCCCTAAACGCCAGCGGCCAGAGTTTTGATGTAGTGACATTCAGTTATAGTAACAAAACTCTGCCTGGTAATGCAGGTTTCACAATTAGCGTTATTTATCACACCAGAAACAACACCCTTAAGACAGAAGTGTTTTTATACATTCATATAGTAAATACTAATAAATGAATTTTCTCTATGTAATCTTTTTAGCTTGGAAAAATTACTCAAATACTATACAGTGAATATCAGGCTAATAGATTTTCATAAACTTTTGTTAAATCTACTTAATGTTTTTTGTTACTAAAAAACATGGCAATTATATCTCTCATCATTTTTGGACTCGTGATTACGAGCCTACTTTCCTACTTTCTACTGGTTTCCCAGGGTAGATGGCGAAATAGGCAGAGAATTAAATCTTTGCCATCTCAACGGCTGAGATCTAGGTTGCAAAAAGCGATGATCATTGGAGCGATCGCTACAATCGCCATCATCGCCGGAAACACCGTATCAGCACAAGTTACACCGCCTTTAGCGTCCCTCAAAACAGTTACAGTTCCAGAACCTAACAACCTCAACGATTTTGTAAAAAACAAAGTTGCCGCAATCAAGTTAGGAAAAGCACTGTTTTGGGATATGCAAGTGGGTAGCGACGGTGTGACCGCCTGTGCCAGTTGTCACTTTCATGCTGGTGCTGACAATAGATCCAAAAATCAGATTTCTCCTGGACTACTGCGAATTAACGCCGATAAAACTGTAAATCCAGATACAGTGTTTGATGTTGCTGGCGCACCCAACTATCAACTCAAACCAGAAGATTTTCCCTTCCATCAACTATCGAACCAGAATGATCCCACGACCGTTACATCTGACAAGAATGATGTCGTTTCTTCCCAAGGTGTCTTCAATAGCGAGTTTGTGGATGTCACACCCGGTCAAGCCAAAGACCAAGTAAGGTATCTACCAGATCCAGTATTTAACGTTGGCGGTATAAATGTGCGCCGTGTTGAACCGCGTAACACACCAACTGTCATTGATGCCATATTTAACTTCCGTAACTTCTGGGACGGTAGAGCGCAGGAAATCTTCAACGGAGTCAATGAATTTGGGTTGAGAGATCCGAATGCTTACGTAGCTAAGGCAACTACTCTCAATCATCTAGAATTTGTCAAAGTTAGCCTGAACCATGCATCTTTAGCTTCTCAAGCTGTCGGCCCGCCAATCAGTTCTTTTGAAATGTCTGCTGATGGTCGCACCTTTGCAGAAATTGGTGATAAATTCGGGTCAACGGACATAAAGTTTCATATTTTCAAGATTTTTGGCAAAGGCAAGAAACTACCTAGAATATTAGGGAAAAAGTTAATTTCTCTTAGACCACTAGGTAAACAGTTAGTCCATCCCCTAGATAGCGTTTTAGGTACAGAAAGTAGGTTGCTTCTACCTGGACTGCAAACTCCATCTTATAATCAACTAATTGCTCAAGCATTTAAACCTGAATGGTGGGCATCCAATCGCATCATCCAAGTGAATCCTGACGGTAGCAGAACCATCGTCAATAAGCCAGACCGCCCCTTACAAACCAATGAATACACATTAATAGAGTACAACTTCTCGTTGTTCTTTGGACTGGCGGTGCAATTATATGAGTCTACACTCATTGCTAACGACACACCTCTAGATCGCTTCTTAGAAGGAAACACCACAGCTCTCAACGCACAGCAGCAACGAGGAAAACAATTATTTGAAGGCAAAGCTCGATGCACTACTTGTCACAATGGAGCAGAACTCACAAGAGCTTCAGTTAGTACGGTGCAACAACAACGTATTGGGATACTGAACATCCCGAACGTTCCCAGAGTTGTCTTTGACAATGGCTTCTTCAATATTGGTGTCAGACCGACTCTCGAAGATGTTGGCGTTGGTAGTAATGACCCCTTTGGTAATCCACTTTCAGAAGCGCGATTATCTTTGTTAGGGACTTTTAAGACATTGCTTGGTTCTGATCCTAATACTACAGTTACTGCCAGTGACTTATTACTTGCAGACGGTAGTTTCAAAACACCAGGACTACGCAACATTGAACTGACAGCGCCTTACTTCCACAACGGTGGCTACTTGACTTTGCCACAAGTTGTAGACTTTTACAATCGTGGCGGCGACTTTCGTCAGCAAAGCGCTCTCGCTCCGTTAAATCTAACAGAAGATGAGAAAGCTGATTTGGTAACGTTTCTTCAAGCCCTGACAGATGAGCGAGTTCGCTATGAAAAAGCTCCCTTTGACCACCCACAATTATTCGTTCCCAATGGTCATCCGGGTGACTCTACCTCTGTCGCCGACGATGGTACAGGTACAGGTAAAGCTAAAGATAGCTTCCTAGAAATTCCATCTGTGGGTAAGTTTGGTGGCAATGGTACACCTAATTTCTTAGAAAATTAGTAAGTTAGCAAGGTTTTGCAACTAACTCAGTAATTTAGCGAGGTTTTGCAACTAACTCTTAGTACTACCCCTGTATAAATACAGGGGTTTTCTGTAGATAACGGTTATTGAAACATTTGCATCCGTTGTTACTATTTACAGAATTTATAGCCATTTGCAATTGAATAGACCACAGTAGGGGCGAACGGACGGAAAGCCCCTACAATAATTTAATTTTTCAAAGGGTGTATTCTATTCAATTGAAAACCGCTGTAATATTAAAAATTTATTAATTTTTTATTGTCAAGTCTGGTTTCGAGCTGCCAAAGCTCAAAGTATAAAGTAGTATGTATATTTTGTTGACATCAGGACTTAGAAACAGCTAAATTGCAGGCAGTAAGGGATTTTTATCGGAGATAAACTTTAATATTAACTTTAAAAATTGTCTATATATCAATAAATCTATATTTTTTAGAACTTTTTGCCTAAATTGTGTAATTTCTACCAGTATCTTGACTCGGCTGGTGACACAATAATGCTTACTGATTATTCCATAAGCAATTGTTAGGAAAAATACTACAGTAAACCAGTACAACAGCACAGAAATCTACCTATAAAAGCTGAAGTTAAAAATCTGTCTTTGGATGTCAGATAACTTCAGATATTTTTAGGTTGCTTCTACTGATGGCATCAAAAAATTTTCTTTGTAAAAATTAAAAATTAACTAGTAATCTTTATCAGGGCTGAACTAAATGAATAAAGTAACATTTTATGTAATTTTGTTGCATGGTTTATTATTAGGAATAACAACTGCCAGTTCTGAGTCGCCACGCGGTAACAAAGACATTAAACCGTTGCGTGTTAACCAGATTGCAGAAGTTACAACTACCACAAACAGCACAGAAACTAGCAATACTGCCACTCAACCTACCTGGAAGAAATTACCATCACCTCAAGTTTGGGTGATTAATCAGGATAAAAAAGTCCAAAGTCAGCCTTTTACTTGGGTAGTTAAAAATATCAAACAAGCACAAAGACAACCCTTTTTAGAAGTTGCCAAACCAGCCAGTAAGCCGGAAAAAAAGCCAAATTCTAGTGTTAAGCCATCAACTAAAGATGATTTAGAACCATTTAATGAAGTAGTTAAAAACACCGAAAAAAAAGAGGGACTGTTCACCCTCTATCGCAATCAAAAGAAGAATAAAATTTATCTCGAAATTAAACCAGAACAGTTAAATAACAATTACCTAGCAACTGCCACATTAGAATCGGGAATTGGCGAAAGAGGTATTTATAGTGGGATACCTTTGCAAGATTTTTTGTTTTATTGGCAGCGGGTGGATGACAAATTACATTTTGTCGTCCGGAATGTAAATTTTCGCACACGAGAAGGAGATCCACAAGCGCGATCGCTTGCCCGGTCGTTTAGCGATTCGATTCTCTATATGTTACCCATTAAAAGCATCCATCCCCAACGCAAAACACTCCTGATTGACTTAAGTGAGTTGTTACTGTCAGACTTGGCAGGATTATCTGCGAGTTTAGGCGTGAACACTAGTACAGACCAGTCATACTTTGGTGATGCTAAAGCTTTTCCCCATAACGTCGAAATTGAGTCGGTAATGAATTTCTCTGGTGGCGGTAGTAGCAGTCGAGATAATCAACGTCTGAGTTTCGCCTCCCTCGCTGACAACCGTGGCTTTACTTTGCGCGTCCACTACAGTCTTTCACAATTGCCAAATAACGGTTATCATCCCCGGTTAGCTGACGAAAGAGTTGGTTATTTCATCACTGCTTACCAAGACTTAACTAAAGACAGCGGTGATCCCTTTGTTCGTTATATCAATCGCTGGAATTTGGAAAAAGAAGACCCCAAAGCCAAAATTTCCCGTCCCAAAAAACCAATTGTTTTCTGGATTGATAATGCAGTCCCTTTAGAATATCGTGATGCCATCAAAGAAGGCATACTCATGTGGAACAAAGCCTTTCTGAAAGCGGGATTTAAAGATGCGATCGAAGCCAAGCAAATGCCAGATAATGCTACCTGGGATCCAGCTGATATTCGCTACAACACAATTCGTTGGATAAACACAGTCGATGGTTATTTTGCAATGGGGCCATCCCGCGTTAACCCCCTAACTGGAGAAATTTTAGATGCAGATATTTTAGTTGATGCCAGCTTTGTACGGGCGTTAAGAAGTGAGTATCGTAAAATTGTCCAACCCAACCAAAACCAAAACCGTACCTCCTTATCAGCGTGGATGCAAAATCGCTTTCTTTGTGGTGGCGAAGCAGCAAAAGACCAAAATTCTTCGCAGCCAAGCGAAAACGGATTATTGCGAAATTTATCTAAACTAGCTGGAGAGTATGATTTATGCTACGGCATGGAAGCAGCTAATCAATTTGCCTTTGGTTCCTTGGCGATGTCGCTTTTAAAAGACGGTACACCCAGCCAAGACCAAGTAAAAGAATATATTAATCAATATTTACGTTTAATTATTGCCCACGAAGTCGGTCATACCCTTGGTTTGCGACATAATTTCCGAGGTAGTACCTTACTATCACCGCAGCAGATGAACAATAAAGATGTCACTCACAACAAAGGTTTGACTGCTTCTGTGATGGATTACATTCCGCCAAACATTGCACCACAAGGCACAAAGCAGGGCGATTATTTTCCGAGTGCGGTGGGGCCTTATGATGAATGGGCGATTCAATATGGTTATATCGCTACCCAAGCGAAAACTCCTATTGCCGAAAAACCCCTGTTACAGGAAATTGCTAACCAATCCTATAAGCCAGAGTTGAGTTATTCCACAGATGAGGATGTTTATGACCTCGACCCGACAGCTGATGCTTGGGACAATAGTAACAACGTGCTGGTTTATTCCCAGTGGCAATTAGATAATTCACGGGTGATGTGGGAGCGTTTGAACAGAGGTTATCCCACAGCCGGGGAAAGCTACAGCGATTTAAGCGAACGCTTTAGTACGGTATTAGGCAACTATTTTCAGCAAATTTATTATGTCAGTAAGTATATTGGGGGGCAGTCTTTTTACCGCATCAAAGGTGGTGATGTTGACTCTAGCACACTGGGCGATCGCCAAAATCGTTTACCATTTCAACCAATCCCAGTAGAAGAACAACGGCAAGCTTTAAAAACCTTGCAAAAGTATGTGTTTGCTGAAGATGCTTTAAAATTTTCGCCAGATTTGTTGAATAAATTAGCACCTTCCCGTTGGCGGCACTGGGGCAGCTATCCGCGCGTTGGACGTTTAGATTATCCCATTCACGAGTTGGTCTTATTCTTGCAGAGTGCAGTGTTGCGAGATTTACTCTCCAGCGATCGCCTCAACCGTCTCAAAGATCTAGAACTCAAAGCTCAGGCCGAAAAAGCACTGACTTTGCCAGAATTATTTGATACACTCCAAAGTGGTATTTGGACAGAAGTAATTAAACCTCAAGGCTCAGCTTTGCAAATATCCAGTATGCGGCGAGGTTTGCAACGAGAATACCTCAACATTTTAATTGGCATGGTGTTGCGAAAGGAAGATGTGCCAGAAGATGCTCGGACTTTAGCTTGGTACAAACTCAAACAATTAGATGAAAAACTCGCTCAGGTAAATTCTAATGATGAATATAGCAAAGCGCATATTCTCGAAACACGCGATCGCATTGAAAAAGCCTTGAATGCACCATTACAAGGAAATTAATTAAAATTGTAGGGGCTTTCCGGCCGGAAAGCCCCTACTGGCGTGGCAAGGCTAAAGTTGTGCATTAGCCGTAGGTTGGGTTGAGCATCAGCGAAACCCAACACCAAGATTAATGTTGGGTTTCCTTACGTCAACCCAACCTACATTTTTTTGCACCAAATTAGGTTTTCTTGTGGGATGGGCTTCTAGCCCGTCCGGTGCGGGCAGGATGCCCACACCACAAGAGTTATATTTATGCATCATTTTAGCTGTGCCACGCCTTTGGCTAACGCACCGCTCCAAATAACAAAACAGTCCGTTGCGCTGTGCGACAATACAATGCCAGTTGCTACAACTTTGAGAACCAAAGCAACGCACCGGCTCCCCTACTGTTGTTTTATATTTAATTAGTTTGACCTACTGATCTCAACAAGTCCTTAAGGTTGAGCTACTTAACTTCCTAAATCTAACTGCACTTCTAACCCATCATTACCATTTGTAGACAAAGCTGGTTGTAAAAAAATGGAATTACTAGGAAGTGAGATGGTTCGATTAAAGCGCAGTCCATCAGAAGATGATTTACTTGTTTGATTGTTGTTGGAGGTGCGGTTTATATTTCCTCCTTCAAAGAATTTCATGAAGTCATCTTCGGCTGTTCTCGTACCAATTCCTTCTAGAGAATCACTAGTTATTTTGTAGCCTTGCTGGTTGATACTGGGAGCAGCTAGTGACTGAGCGCGAACCGGGTTTTCTAAGCTGACAATAGCTGCCACAATTGTTAAAGCAGCAATAATTTTAGCTTTCATAAATGTTATCCCAATTCTGTTGTGTTGCTTGCTGTTATTCTTTCGGCAAATAATTTACGTAACTTTTGCTATTAGATATAATCTACGTCTGCCAGTATTTTATTTAATGCGTAAATTCCCTGTCAATGATTTCTATAGCTTTATTAAAAAACGCATTTATTCAAAATAAAATTACTAATAATTGCTGGATTTTTATACAAATTATTAAGATTAAAGTCTGTAGTTAAAGTTTAGTAAAATTTGATTTCCCTCTAGTAAATATAAATTTTTCTTAAACAAAAAGATCCCCAACTTCTCAAAGAAGTAAGGGATCTAAGCCTTTGGGTAAAGCTTAAAAAAGCATTACTCAGACTGCTTGGTAAAGCTATAAATTTTCTGCTTTTCCAGACTATCGCTAATAGATGAAGGCAAAGTATCTATGGATAATATTTGCCGATCAAGTTGAATTTGCAAATTACTGAGGGGATCGCAACCAGAAGAAATCAGAAATTCTAGTTTCTGAATGTAAGGCAAGCTTGCTAGATGATCGAGAATTTGGAAGACAGCTTGCAAGTAAGGATGACCAGTTTGCTTGTACCAATCACAACTTGCTACTTTTGGTTGGTCAAAACCTAAGTGTACTGTCAAAGCTGGCTCATCGAATAAAGCGATCGCCAAAGGACGGGCTTCTTCTTGCAACAATAAATCATTACTTCTGGCTAAATGCCGTAATTTTTCCAACCTTTCATAACGTTTGGTGATTGATTGGGGGTCATCTTGCCAATGAATTGCGATCGTTACTAGATAGGTTTGCAACAGCATATGACCTAGCTTTTTCGCCTTAGTTGCTAGGTAGTAGGAATTGTAGTCGTTTGCCTCAATTAATAATGGCAGGCGATCCACAACTTCTAAGCCATAACCTTTCACGCCAGCAATTTTACGAGGATTATTAGTAATCAAGCGAATATTTTTTACGCCCAAATCCATGAGCATTTGCGCTCCCATCCCATAATCGCGCAGATCAGCTGGAAAACCTAAACGCTCGTTGGCTTCTACAGTATCCAGTCCCATGTCTTGTAGCGAGTAGGCTTTGAGCTTATTAATCAAGCCGATGCCCCGACCTTCTTGACGCAGGTAAACAACGATACCTTGACCAGCAGTTTCAATCATTTTCAAAGCGGCTTGCAACTGCATCCGACAATCGCAACGCAAAGACCCCAAAGCATCACCAGTTAAACATTCTGAGTGCATCCGCACCATCACTGGCTCATCTTTGAAAGTAGTGGGATCGCCTTTGACAATAGCAACGTGTTCGCAATTGTCGAGGGTGTGGCGATAAGCGTAAATTTTGAAATGACCGAACTGTGTGGGTAACTCGGCAATACTTTCGCGGACGACAAGGCGATCGTGTTGGAGACGATAACTGATTAAATCCGCAATACTGATAATTTTTAAATTGTGGGTTCTCGCGTACTCAATCAACTGGGGTAGTCGCGCCATTGAACCATCGGAGTTTTGAATTTCACAAATCACCCCAGCCGGATACAGTCCTGCCAATCGAGATAAATCGACTGCGGCTTCTGTATGTCCTGCCCGTTTGAGGACACCCCCAGCTTTGGCGCGAATTGGGAAAATATGTCCAGGACGACGTAAATCCAAAGGTGTGGTTGCGGGGTTCAGGGCAACTTGGATAGTCCGGGCGCGGTCTTCTGCGGAAATACCTGTGGTGACACCTAAATGGGGGCCAGCATCGATACTAACTGTGAAAGCAGTTTGGTTAGTATCCGTAATGTTAGTCACCATTAACGGCAAGTCTAGCTCGTCTAAGCGATCGCCTGTCATAGCTATACATATCAGCCCTCTTGCTTCCACCGCCATGAAATTGATCATGTCAGGTGTGGCAAATTGGGCAGCACAAATCAAATCACCTTCATTTTCTCGATTTTCGTCATCTACCACAACAATGACGCGGCCTGCTTTGAGATCTGCCAAAGCAGCATCAATCGAATCAAATTTAAAAGCTTGCTGAGAGGCAGCATTATGAACAGTGGTTTCACCTGCTTGAGGAGCTACACTCATTTGGGAGTTTTCGCTCTCAGCAGGAGTGTCATAAGACTGCCGTGTAGGTTTAGGCGTTGACACAAAAGACTTCCAGTTAGGGATAGTAAATTTTTTTTAACAATTTCTATATTTTGATTGTAACTCCTTTATACGAAGGAGAATACACTAGCAATGATTCGATAACATGGTCTAGTCTCTGCCGTTAAAATTGGGGTTTAGCTTGAAAGTGCAATCATAAGTTCAACAGTCATCGTAAAGGGGACGTAGAGAGCAACAAAGGACAAATGACCCTTGACTCTTGACCCTTGATCATTGACTGATAAATTAATCAAAAGCGGATAAGGATTTTAGAATCATGGGCAATTTTAGACGCGTACCCGTTGGGATTGTTGGCGCGTCAGGCTATGGTGGAGTGCAGCTAGTTCGATTACTTATGGAACATCCAGAGGTTGAACTAGTTTATTTAGGCGGTGAAAGTAGTGCGGGGAAATCTTTTGGGGATCTTTACCCACATTTGGCTCATATAGTTAATTTGCCAATAGAGGCGGTAGAGCCAGAAATTATTGCTCATCGCTGTGAAGTTGTGTTTTTGTCTCTGCCAAATGGTCTGGCTTGCCAAATTGCACCACAGTTATTAGAAAAAGGATGTAAAGTACTTGATTTAAGTGCGGATTATCGGTTTAGCGATCTGGCAACTTACACTAGTTGGTATGGACAAGAAAGAAGCGATCGCACTGCTGCGGCTACAGCAGTTTATGGTTTACCGGAACTTTACCGCGATCGCATTGCTGAAGCACAACTAATTGGTTGTCCTGGCTGCTATCCCACTGCCAGCTTGTTAGCGTTGTCGCCACTTTTAAAACAAGGCTTAATTGTGCCAGAAACTGCCATTATCGATGCCAAGTCTGGCACATCTGGCGGCGGACGGCAAGCTAAAGTCAACTTGTTACTGGCTGAGGCTGATAATTCCTTAGCTGCATACGGAGTAGTTCGTCACCGTCATACCCCAGAAATTGAGCAGATTTGCAGCGAATTAGCAAGTCATGAGGTAACTGTGCAATTTACCCCCCACCTCATCCCGATGGTGCGCGGAATTTTGGCGACAGTCTACGCCACACTGCGCGATCCTGGCTTGGCTAGAGATGATTTAATTACAATTTACAACGCTTTCTACCGCAACTCTCCTTGGGTAAAAATCTGCGAAAGCGGTGTTTACCCGCAAACAAAGTGGGCAAGCGGTAGCAATCTTTGCTTTATCGGTGTAGAAGCTGACCCGCGCACAGGTCGTGTAATTGTCATGTCAGCAATTGACAACCTGATTAAAGGGCAAGCGGGTCAAGCAATTCAATGTTTGAACTTGATGATGGGCTGGGATGAAACCTTGGGGTTGCCCAAGTTGGGATTTTATCCTTAAAGTCAGAAGTGTGAAGTATGAAGTATGAAGTAATAAATTTCACACTTCACACTTCTGACTTCAGACTTTATTTAACAGCACCAGCATAAATGGCGCGATCGCCTAATTCATCCTCAATTCTCAGTAAGCGGTTGTATTTTGCTACACGTTCGCTGCGGCACAGAGAACCTGTTTTAATTTGACCTGCACGGGTAGCTACTGCTAGGTCAGCAATTGTCGTATCTTCGGTTTCACCGGAGCGATGGCTAATGACTGACCGGAAGCTGTTGCGCGTTGCCAAGTCGATTGTTTCTAAGGTCTCAGTGAGTGAACCAATTTGGTTGAGTTTAATCAAAATGGCATTCCCGGCTTTTTCATCAATACCTTTACGCAAGCGGGTCGCATTAGTCACAAACAAGTCATCTCCTACCAACTGTACCCGTGAACCTAATTTCTGGGTCAGCAATTGCCAGTTAGACCAATCTTCTTCGTGCAAGCCATCTTCAATGGACACAATGGGGTACTGGTCAACCAATTGTCCTAAATAATCAATGAACTCGGCGGGAGAGTGAGGTTTACCATCGTAAACATATTGTCCATCTTTGTAAAACTCACTAGCTGCGACATCTAGAGCTAAAGCTACTTGTTCCCCTGGCTTGTAACCTGCTTTCTGAATCGCCGCTACCAGTAATTCTAAAGCTACCTGATTCGACTCTAAGTTAGGGGCAAAACCGCCTTCATCGCCTACACCAGTCAGCAAACCCTTTTCATCCAAGACTTGGCTGAGAGTGGCAAATACTTCTGCACCCCAACGTAAAGCTTCCTTAAAGCAAGACGCACCAACGGGGACAATCATAAACTCTTGAAAATCCACATTGTTGGCTGCGTGTGCGCCACCATTAATCACATTCATCAACGGAACTGGTAACAGATTTGCCAAAGGCCCGCCTAAGTAGCGATAAAGGGGAATACCCAAGGATTCTGCACCAGCTTTCGCTGCGGCTAGAGAAACAGCCAAAATCGCATTTGCTCCTAGATTTGCTTTGTTAGCCGAACCATCTATCGCAATCATTGTCCGGTCGAGCAGTTCTTGGTTCAGCGCGTCCAAGTTTAACAATTTTGGGGTCAGGACTTCTTTGACGTTCTGCACCGCCTTGAGAACGCCTTTGCCGCCGTAGCGACTTTTATCTTTGTCCCGGAGTTCGTGCGCTTCAAAAGTTCCTGTAGAGGCTCCACTGGGAACTTGTGCCAGTCCCACAGCACCATTTAGTAAATGCACTTCGGCTTCAACTGTTGGTCTACCTCGTGAATCGAGAATTTCTCGTGCTGCGATCGCTTCTATGGCAGTATCTACAATGTTACTCATCTGTGCTTTGTCCTTTGTTCGAGTGCGTTCTTACTGTTGAGTGCCTAAAGTCCCGTGGATTAATCTAACCGTTAGCATAGGCTGTTCAAGGACTTGATCGGCTGAGATTAAAGAAGATTTCCAGATATAGCAAAGTGCTGAGTATAAAGTCTGTTATTTTCAGAGTTTTGAGCAATCAACATTGTTCTCATCTTGTGGTAAATCTCTTTAACAGATGCGGACTTTGGATTTTGGATTATTTTTTAGGCAAAAGTCAACAGTAAGCCTAACTGTGCTGGGGAGAACTCACATCTTGAGTTTTTCTGGTCAAAGCGATCGCTCTTGTTGCCAACAATGATAATTTTAAGGATTGGGAACCCTTAAAAATCGAAGTTTATGAACGCAGCCGACGATAAAACGATTGTTCGTGAGTATTTCAATTCCACAGGGTTTGACCGCTGGAAGCGGATTTATGGCGATGGCGAAGTCAATAAAGTTCAGTTAGACATCCGCTATGGCCATCAACAAACCGTGGATAAAGTTATCGGCTGGCTGAAAAATGATGGCAATTTATCCCAGCTATCAATCTGCGATGCTGGCTGCGGTGTAGGTAGTCTCAGCATTCCCTTAGCAACAGCAGGTGCTAAGGTTTATGCCAGCGATATTTCTGAAAAAATGGTGGAAGAAGGCAAACAAAGAGCCTTACAAGCTTTGGGAAATTCTGCCAACCCTAGTTTTGCTGTGCAAGATTTAGAATCTTTGAGTGGCAGTTACCACACTGTGATTTGCTTAGATGTTCTCATCCACTACCCCCAAGACAAAGCTGATGAGATGATTTCTCACCTTTGTTCTTTGGCAGAATCACGGATAATTCTCAGTTTTGCGCCCAAAACTTGCGCCCTCAGCCTACTCAAGAAAATTGGCAGTTTTTTCCCAGGTGCGAGCAAGACAACTCGCGCTTATCTGCACCGTGAAGCTGATGTGGTGAAGATTATCGAAAAAAATGGCTTTGCTGTTCAACGTCAAGAAATGACTAAAACTCGCTTTTATTTCTCCCGCTTACTCGAAGCTACACGGAAGTAAAGGTCGTCCTTGGTCATTTGTCATTGGTCATTTGTATTGATAAAGGACAAGGGACAAATGACTAATGACAGTCTCAACCCAAGAATGTCTCACTTGAAGGACTACTAACTTATCATGCGTTCAACTTGAACAGATACATCAGGAAAAGCTAAGGGTGAAATTGTGCCTGTGGTTAGTGTCAGTTCGGTTGTGTATTGCCCATTGTTGAGATCACGAAATATTTTTAACTGTCGATTCTTCAGGTTAACTACCCAATATTCAACAATGCCGGCTTCGGCGTAGATTGCTTTTTTCTCACCTAAATCTTTGCTCAAGGTGGCGTTGGAAAATTCGATAACCCAGAAAATATCTTCAGGATACGGGTGGTGTTCTAAGTAAATTTCACCTAGAGGTTGGACAATTGCAACATCGGGGACTGGTTCAGAATCGTTAGGCAAGGTGATGGGTTTGGCATCGCGGATTTTTACCCGTTCACCGAGTAGTATGCGGAGATAATCGGCGGTTTCTGTGTTGTAGTAGGCGTGAGGTTCTCGTTCTGGGGGCATAACAATTAGGTCGCCGCGCAATAGTTCAATCGGCTGGTCGTCAAAAATGCCTGCTTCTATTGCTTGGTGATAGCGTTCAGTTGTCCATTTATAGGTGTTTATGGTCATTACACCTGGTGGTTGCTGGAAATAAGAGAGCTTAGTTTGATTTTAGACTGTGACGCAATGCGGTTAACAAAACCGTCATCAAAAGCAGACTGATAGACTGGAACGTTGGTGAAAGTAGGGTTAAAATCTCAAGCAAAGTCTAAATTTAAAATCGAGTTATGAAGACTGCTGAAAAATTAGCGGCGGGTTGGCTACTGACACTCGGATTCATGTTTTTGACACTATCAGTCTCTGCGGTAATTGAAAGAAATACTATGCTCAAGCCAATTCCATCAGGGGATGAGGCAGATTCAGGTAAGGATTTTGTGAATAAAGAAGCTCTTTATATGCTTGATACTACAGCAAGGCAAAGTTTTATGTTTGGTGTGCCGACAATGATGTTGGGTGGTTGGTTGAGTTTATCTTTATACCGTCGCAGTCAGACTGAACAAAAAGCGCTTCAGCAACAAGTGAGCGATCGCTTACAATCAATTTTCTATCAAATGTTACAAGATAATCATGGCAGAGTTACTGTTTTAGGCTTTGCGATGCAGTCACAGTTACCACCATCAATTGCTCGTGATTATTTAGACGAAAAAGCTAAAGAATTCAATGCAAATTTTAAAGTGAATGAAGAAGGCGCTGTATCATATCATTTTGATGTCTAAATCTGTTGAGAAGTAAGTCTCATGACGCAGATTTTTTTGAGTGTAGCTGCCGTTTTAGGTGGTTTGTCAGTTGCGGCTGGGGCTTTTGCTTCCCATGCTTTACGAGATCATCTGAGCGAGCGATCGCTTTCTATTTTTGAAACTGGCGCTCGCTACCAAATGTATCATGCCCTTGCACTTTTAGTAGTTGCTCTCCTCATTAGTCGCCTCGAATCACCTCCAACTACTTTAATTGCTAGTGGATGGCTATTTATTATTGGCATTGCTATTTTCTCTGGCAGTTTATACGCTTTGAGCCTAACTGGTGTGAAATATTTAGGTGCTATTACACCATTAGGCGGTGCAGCTTTCGTTGCTGGTTGGGGTGCTTTAGCTATTGCTGCTTGGAATTTGAAATTTTAAAGTTTTTCAACGCAGAGGAAGGCAAAGTTCGACGCACAGAGCCGCAGGTTTACCATTTGTAGCAATGGGAATTGCTTTGCTGAAGTTTTCCTACTCTCAAGTGGTGGGGTAAACGTCGTTGGTGATGACGATCGCACCCCAAAATTCCTTCCAAATCTCACCGTAAAATTTGCTCAATCATCCGATTTGCTTGGGAACCATAACCACCACCAAATAAGTTAAAATGATTCAAAATGTGATACAGGTTATAAAGTATTTTGCGTTTTTCATAGCCTGTATCTAAGGGAAAAACTTCGTTATAACCTTTGTAAAAAGCGGCTGGAAAACCACCAAAAAGTTCGGTCATCGCAATATCAACTTCTCTATCGCCATAATAAGTTGCTGGGTCGAAAATTACTGGTTCTCCTAACACCGTACACCCAGCATTTCCACCCCATAAATCGCCGTGTACTAAGGATGGTTGCACTTCGTGTGCTAATAATTCAGGAATTGCTGCTAGTAATTCATCTTGTTTAGGAAAATTACCACCCCGTCTTCTGGCTAACTGAAATTGATAACCGAGGCGATGTTTGCCATAAAATTCCACCCAATCTGCTGTCCATGTGTTGATTTGGGAAGTGGAACCAATCGTGTTATTCATGTCCCAGCCAAAACCACGTTGGCTGGTTGCTTTTGCTTTGTGCATTGCTGCTAACTTGCGTCCCATTTCTGCCCAAGATTTGCTGTCACCGCCGCTCATTTCTAGCCATTCCAACACAATATAGCTAGAATCGCCAGATGTTCCCCAACAAATAGGCTTGGGTACACGAATGCTATTTGTGGCTAACATTTGCTTTAAACCAAGCATCTCAGCCTCAAACATGGCAACTTGCGATGCTTGGTTGAGTTTGACGAAGTATGTTATTTCACTGTTAGAGACAGCGTAACCTTGGTTAATACACCCGCCACTCACAGAACGCCGTTGCTGACTTTGGAATTTTTCGCCAGTTACCCGACTAATATGGGCATCAATTTCAGTCCAAAACATTATGAAGTATGAAGTGTGAAGTATGAAGTGTGAAAAACATAGTCTAGTCAATAGACAAATGACAAATGACAAATGACCATTGACTAAAATTTACAACGGTTTCATGACTACTACGCCATAAGCTTCTGGGCAGAGATATTGATTAGCGGCGAGGAGTAAATCGTTGGCTTCTTGTTGTTGGATATGTAGTGGGTAGTTGAAGGCTGGTTCCAAATCGCCTACTAATGATTGATAGAAACCGTATAAGCCGGCGCGATCGCTTGGGGTTTCGTTACCAAAAATAAATCTGTTGGCGACACGTTTGCGGACACGGGCAATTTCTTTGTCAGTGACTAACTCTGTTTGCAATCTGCGGATGTGTTGCGCGATCGCTTCTTCAACAGCTGCTAAGTTTTCGACTGCACATTTAGCGGAAATGTAAAATGTACCTTGGAGTAAGTTGCTCATGTTGCTAACTGCGATCGAAGAAACTAACCCTCGTTCTTCTCGCAAATCTCTCACCAGTCTTGATGTCCTTCCGTGTCCTAAAATTCCTGCTAATACATCTAATCCGTAAGTCTGGTTTAACTCAGCTAATCCTGGAACCCGCCACACCATCACTATTCTCGCTTGCTGAAGGCTTTCATCCACAAATTCTCGACGGACAATTTCGGTAAATGCAGATTCGGGAATTATATTTGAGGGTTGACTATATATAGTTGATGCTTGACGTTGATGAACGTGGCTAAATCCCTCAGCGACAATTTCAATTAATTTTTCTACAGGTAAATTACCCACAGCCACAGCAGTAATCGACTGCGGTTGATACCAACTAGCATGAAAATCTCGCATTTGCTGGGGTTGCAGCCCAGATATTACAGATTCTGGCCCCAATACTGGACGGCGATATGGTAGTACATCAAATGCCATTTCCATAGCGCGGCGAAAAGTTCGACGATGGGGATTATCTTCGGAACGTCTGATTTCTTCTAAAACTACAGAACGTTCACGTTCAAAGGCATCATCACGAATACTCGGATTAAATACCACATCAATTTGTAATGGAGCCAGTTCGGCAAAATCTTGCGGAGCAGTAGTTATATAATAATGAGTATAATCTTGGCTTGTAGCGGCATTAGTTACAGCACCCCGCTCTTCAATTCGACGTTCAAACTCACCACTAGCAAGTCGCTCAGTTCCTTTAAAAATCATATGCTCTAAGAAGTGAGCCATGCCATTGATAGCATCAGATTCTACAGTCGAGCCAACTCTAATCCAGAGGTTGAGGTTGACAACTTCAATTGGCATTTGCTCTGCAATGATTGTCAAGCCATTAGGCAACTGGTGTAGTGTGGGGGAATTGAGACTAGAAGATTTTAATAGGGTTGAAGTCATGGGTTGTGGTGAGTGAACAGCGTTCTTATTCCTTTATCTTATCTGTCACCTCAAAAGATCATTCCAGAGTGTGCTTCTATTGGTAATTTTTTTGACAAAAGTAAATTCTATGTTTGATGTTCTAGAAAAGCCTTGCAAATCTTAACTTTAGTCAGGTTACGCCTACTTGTGATTCACTAAATTGGGTGAAGCTTTCAGTTATTTTTCGCTACAAATGTAAAAAGTATACTTTTTCAAGACATAGTTTTCAGTCCTTACTATGGATGCATTCTTGAGTTATCTATGGTAAAGATTGAAACTTACATAGCTTAAAAAATAGAAATAGCTTTACTTTCTAAGCTTTTTTTTATAATCTATTAAATAGGGCTATTTTTTACGCATCTACCTTTTGGATAGAACTCAATTATCTTAAGTGATGTTTTTTAACCAAAAAAATCTATCTTTAGATAGATTTGCCTATTATATTTTTTTTTGTAATTTAATTTACAGTTATCAAATTAAGTACGCAAATTAGGCAGTTTTAAGCCTTATATATTACTGTACTGCTACTAGGCGCTTGCTGTCAAGCTACTAACGTATAGTATAAGCGCTTATATAAATATTTAAACCTTCTTATAAAAGAAGAAAATATTTGCATTGGTGATTTGCTTAACTTTAGTTAAACATTTGTCTAATTTCCGGTTGGAAATTTTTTTTAGATGAGTTAAAGGAGCCAGAAAACAAGAGGACTAAAAAGTTTAATGTAAAAATCTATAAAAAACTCAGAGTTTGCTAATGATAAAAGCTCCTTTAGTTTCAGTTATTATACCTGCCTATAATGCAGAGAAATTTATTGAAAAAACTTTAAACTCTGTTTTATCACAAACATATAAAAATATTGAAGTTATAGTTGTTGATGATGGTTCTCACGATACAACATCTGACATTGTAGAATTTTTTGCTCAACAAGACAGTCGGGTGATTTTATTTCGGCAAACAAATGCAGGAGTAGCGGCTGCTCGGAATTTAGCAATAGAAAAATCTAGAGGTGAATATATTGCACCAATTGATGCTGATGATATTTGGTATTCCCAAAAACTAGAAAAACAAGTGCAATGTCTAGTATCAGCCGATGAATCTGTAGGGTTAGTTTATGCTTGGTCGGTGGGTATTGATGAAGACGATGTAATTATATCAGACTGCAATTATGAATATTACTCAGCATGGCGTAGCATTGAGGGTAAAGTTTACCCAGCTTTGATATATAGCAATTTTATTGGTAATGCCAGTGTCCCGCTAATTCGTCGAGTTTGTTTTGACGAAATCGGCGGTTATAACTGCCAATTAAAAGCGCAAAACGCTCAGGGATGTGAAGATTGGGAGTTATACCTACGGATAGCTGAATACTACGATTTTCGGGTAGTACGCGATTTTTTGGTTGGGTATCGTCAGGTAAATGGAAGTATGTCTAGTAATTATAATGCTATGGCTAAATCTTACTATTTAGTGATGAGAGAATGCCAAAGAAAACATCCAGAAATCCCTGACTATATATACGACTTATCTAATAGCGAATTTAAACTATACTTGGCGTTTAAAAGTGGAGCTTGTGCAGATAATTGGAATACATTAGTTCTGATATTTCAAGCCATAAAATTAGACTACACTCTGCTGTTATATTTCTGGCTATATAAATCTATACTGATATTCATCTTGAAAGTTATCGCACAGCCTTTAACATCTTTGATTTGGAATGATCATGATTCTTGGATGCAGTTTAGAAGAAGATTTAGAATGTATAGCAATAAAGCTATTAATTCAAAAACTGTAATTTCTGAAAATCAAACCCAAGATAATATCCAGTCAAAAAGTCACAATAATTTATCTGAAAAAATTAAGTTACAAAGATGGTTAAAAGTTTTACAACTTTGTCAAAAATTTGAATATTCACTAGAGAGAAGAAACAATTTACCTATTTATTTAACATTAAAAAAATAATAAATGATGCAAGAAGCGAAAGTACTTAAACAATTATTACCAATATTAAAAATATATCCTAGTGCGATCGCTGCAATTATTATCTTAGGCTTTATCTCATCTTTGCTAGAAGGTCTAGGGATTAGTTTGTTTATTCCCCTACTGCAAAGTTTCATTCAACATGAATCTTTAGCCATTGGCGATAATTCTTTTATAAATTTTTTTAATCAAATATTTAATAAGTATTCTCATAATCAACGTTTGTTAATTATCGCCTTATGTATTTTTTGTAGTGTAGTTCTCAAAAACTGTTTAGTTTATGGTAACGGCATTTTATTTGCCTGGTTTAACGGGAAAATAGGTCATCGGCTACGTGCGGGAGTTTTTCAGCAACTATTGAACGTTAGCTACAGTTTTATCGAAAATAGTGATTCGGGTGATTTAGTAAATATTTTATGTAATGAAACTTGGCAAACTAATGAGGCTTTAGCAACTGCCTTAAGTTTAGTTACTACTATTTGTAGTATTGCTGTGTATGTCAGTATATTGCTACTGATTTCTTGGCGATTAACTCTGTTAGTTACTATTTTAATGGTGCTGATTTCCTTGGTGAATCAGACAATGACTAGGCAGGTTAAAAAACTAGGAAAAATAGCAGTAGAAGTAAACTCTGCTTTGGCTAAACGGATGTGGGAAGGTTTAGCTGGGATGAAAGAAATTCGAGCTTTTGGGAGAGAAGATTATGAACATAAGCGTTTTGTTGCTGCATCTAATCAGGTAGTGCAAGCTTTTTTAAAATTAGAGATTGTTTCTGGTACAGTTGGCCCTGTTTCAGAAATTTTATCTTTATTAGTATTGCTGTGCATCTTAGCGATCGCCTTATTATACAATCGAGCATCTTTAGCAGAAATAGTAACTTTTATATTTGTACTAAATCGCTTACAGCCTTTAGTAATTCAGCTAGATGGTATACGTGTAGGGTTGATGACATCTTCAACAGCAGTTGAAGATGTCATGTCATTTATAGACACTTCAGATAAACCTTATATATATTCAGGTAACACTCCTTATCAGAGTATTAATAAAGGCATTTACTTTGAAAATGTCAGCTTTCAATACTATCCCGAAGAAGCCCCAGCCCTGGAAGATGTTTCAATTTGTATTCCTAGCAGCAAAACTACAGCGATAGTGGGGCCTTCAGGTGCAGGGAAGTCTACCATGATTGCTTTAATTTGCCGTTTTTATGAAGTGAATTCAGGAGAAATATATGTAGATAATTACCCGTTGCGAGAAATCAATCTAACTGACTGGCGCAGTCAAATTGCGATTGTCAGCCAGGATATTTATATGTTTAGTGCCACTGTTTTAGAGAATATTGCCTATGGTCGCTTAGATGCCACAAAAAACGAAATTATTACCGCAGCAAAACTTGCCAATGCTCATGATTTTATTCAGGAATTACCCCAAGGTTATCATACCGAAGTAGGCGATCGCGGTTTGCGGCTTTCTGGAGGACAACGACAGCGAATTGCGTTAGCCCGTGCTATTGTGCGGAACCCGCAAATTTTAATTTTAGATGAGGCGACAAACGCCCTCGATAGTATTGCCGAAAACTTAATTCAAGAAGCCCTCCACACTCTTAGCCATAACCGCACAGTTATCATCATCGCCCATCGCCTGTCCACCATCGAACAAGCCGATCAAATCATTGTACTGAATGAGGCAAAGGTTGTGGAACAAGGGAATCTCCAACAGCTACTTAATAATAAAGAACTTTTTGCCCAGCTTTATAACTTACAGCATCGCCAAACCAACAATTGAGTTACTTGTATGCGTTACCCTATTATCGAAATCGAAGTCACTCAACCTTTACCGACTATTAGGCTGTCAGAAAATGACGTAGGTATCGCCTTGATTGTACGACGCAAAGACCAGGCGATCGCATTTTTAATGCAAGCACTCCCAGCCAACAGTGTACTAATATCCGCAGAAATAGCCAAATGGATAGTGAAAGAAGCCGGTAATAAGCTGGTGCAAGAAAGCATTCGAGAAGAATTACCTCATCCTACTGCTAACCTTGCTGATTTTCCCTCGCTGACAGTTGCAGTCTGTACTAAAGATAGACCTGATAATTTAGCCAGATGTTTGCAGTCTTTAATCAAACTACAACACGCTGAATTAAAGGATAATTCTTGTAGCGCCAGCATCTTGCCTGCCGCCGCAATAAGCAAAACGGGCAAGATACCCATCTCTCAAAACCAACAAAATTATCCCGCAAATATCCAACGCCCTACTCCCCGCTTTGAAATTCTAGTTATCGATAACGCCTCCACAGATAAACGCACCCAAGAACTCGTCGCTGCATTACCAAGTGTGCGCTACGTTAGAGAACCGAAACCAGGATTGAATTTTGCCCGTAACTGCGCCTTACATGCAGCCACAGGTGAAATTATCGCTTTTGTGGATGATGACGTAGTTGTAGACCGCCAATGGTTCAATGGGCTACTAGAGGCTTGGTCAGAAAATCCTGATGCAGCAGCTTTTACAGGACAAGTTTTACCCTACGCCTTAGAAACAAAAGCCCAAATTTTATGCGAACAAAGAGGCGGTTTTCGTAAAGGGTTTGAGAAAATTCGCTTTGGTCAAATCTTACCGGGAAATACTTTATATCCCTGTGGCGCTGGAGTATTTGGCGTTGGGTGCAACATGGCATTTCGCCGCCAAATTGTGCTTCAGTTAGGTGGCTTTGACGAAGCTTTAGATACAGGCCCTTCTCTACCTGGTGGTGGCGACCACGATATGTTTTATCGCATCATTCGTGCCGGTTACACCCTCGTATATGAACCGAAATATTTAGTATTTCATGAACATCGTCGAGATTATCTCTCACTACGTCGTCAATATAGTCGCAGTTGGGGTTTAGGTTTTACATCT
Organism: Nostoc sp. CHAB 5844; assembly: GCF_020829595.1. Lineage (GTDB taxonomy): Bacteria > Cyanobacteriota > Cyanobacteriia > Cyanobacteriales > Nostocaceae > Nostoc_B. The sequence goes on along the minus strand of NZ_JAIVFW010000012.1, from coordinate 86,839 downwards.
TACGTCACCAAATGTTATCTCAGCGACCCACCACAAAGAGAAAAATTATTCCGTTTAATCTTGTGGTGGATGAATTATGAACTTCGTCAATTATTAGAAAGTTTATTAGGTAAACATCCGCTCTCACCTGATATTTTCCTAGCAGAATTTTTCGGTGGAATTGCTGGACTATTAGGCGGTTATCCTCGTTCTTGTAAACGTATTGAGCAAATTAGGAGGGAATTTGTATGAGTAATAGCCCTTGGAAAATTATTCATTTATCTGTCGATGAAGGATTATCTTCACTGCCGATTTATCCTGGTTATCAAGGTTTATACATAGTGTTTTGGTGGCAGAATATTCCCCTAGGTCATCGGCGGATTTTTTCTGAGGAATTACCTATGCCTGCTACTCAGATACTCAATATTGCTATTCAAACAATTACTCCTACTGTTAGTAGTTATCTTGACAAGCAGGGTATAGATATAGTGCAGCAAAAAATTGTGAATCAACCTGCGGTATTAACATTAGCAAAAAATTCGAGTAATTGTAGTGTAGAGACTCCAATTTTTGTCAAAAATTCTATTTCTATTATTATTCCTACAAAAAACAGAACACAATATTTATCTGAATGCTTAAAATCGTTGCAAAATTTATCTCAATGTCCCCATGAAATAATAGTTGTAGATAATGCACCTAGTTCTAATGATACACAAGAATTAGTAGCTCAAAGACCAAATATTCGATATATTTTAGAGCCAGAAGCAGGTGCAAGCAAAGCCAGAAACACTGGCATTAATTATGCTACTGGCGACATTGTGGCATTTATTGATGATGATATGACTGCACATCCTGATTGGTTGATGCAACTCCAAAAATGCTTGAACGATGCTGAAGTCATGGCTGTGACTGGTTTAGTCTTACCGGGAGAATTAACAACAGAAGCACAGCAAATTTTTGAAGAACATTGGAGTTTTAATCGTGGTTTTTATCCAATAAATTTTGATAAGGAATTTTTTGGACAACATCAGGATTATGGTGTGCCTGTTTGGTTGATGGGTGGTAGCGGTAACATGGCTGTGCGCCGTCGAGTTTTTGATTGGTTGGATGGTTTTGATGAACGTTTAGGTGCAGGAAATAAAGCGGCTGGGTGTAGTGAAGATTCAGAATTTTGTTATCGCTTATTAGCAGAAGGTTTTCTCTGTCGTTATGAACCAAAAGCAGTTGCATATCATTACCATCGACAGGATATGACTAATCTGAAACAGCAGGTTTATAGTTATATGCGGGGACACGTTGCTGCGCTGCTAATTCAATATGAAAAGTATCATCATTGGGGAAATTTGCGGCGGTTGTTGGTTAGCTTGCCGAAGTGGTATTTGCGCTTATTTATTGGGGGTTTGATCCGGGGGTTTAGAGGGAGGTATCAGACTTTGTTTGCGGAGGTTTTTGGTTGTGTGGCGGGGGTGGGATTTTATCTCACGCATAGACGCGGTAGCGGCTTCCCGCAGGGTAGGCGCAAAGGCGCAAAGCAAAGAGAGTAAAAAGTTTAGTTGAAAGTAATTTTTATGATCAAAGTATCTGTAATTATTCCTGCTTATAATGCGGGAGAAACTATTAAAGAAGCTTTGGAGTCACTGCTGGTTCAAAGTTTTGTTGAGTGGGAAGCGATTGTTGTTGATGATGGTTCAAGTGATGATACGCTGGCGATCGCAACTCAATTTGCTCAACAAGATTCTCGCATTCGTGTGCTGAATCAGGAAAATGCCGGAGTATGTGCGGCGCGGAATGCAGGTATCCGTGAAGCTAAGTTTGAGTGGTTGTTGTTTTTGGATGCTGATGATTGGATTTTGCCGCAGCATTTAGAAAAGTTAACGCAAGCAGTGCAGCATAATCCTAGTCTGGATGCTGTTTACGGTGGTTGGACAAAGGTTACACCAGATGGACAGTTAATTTTTGATGAGGAATTTTCTTTTCAACCAAGTGGGATATTTGCAGCACTAGCACGTAACTGTGTACTGGCAATTCATTGTTGCATTGTTCGCAAGGCAATTGCTATCGAAATTGGTGGTTTTGATACAACGTTACGGACTTGTGAAGATTGGGATTTTTGGCAAAAAATTGCGCGGACTGGTGCAGTTTTTGATGCCATTCCCGATGCTTCTGCTTGTTATCGCATCCGTCCTAATTCTGCTTCTACTAACTCACAACAAATTTTTACCGATGGTATCCGTGTAATTACTACTGGACACTCACCTGACCCACGGGTTCTTAACCCATCGCCAGCTTACGCTAAGGGTATGCCAGTCTCTCAACTTCCGGGAGTGAAACTGGCTTTTCTCTGCTGGATGGCAGGTTTCATGTTGAATCTTGGTGAAGATGCACAGTCTTTATTAAATGTTGTGCCGGAATCTGATCCTAGTCTAAGTCCTGATGCGATCGCTTTATGTATTTTCTCATCTGCGTTCTTGCCTAACTGTTACACCTCATCATCGGCTGGGTATGAATTATGGCAACGTCTAGAAACAGACATTCTCAAGTTTTTAACAGCCTTAGAAAAACAGTCATTAGCTCCCGCTTTGACGCGTCGTGTCTGGATCAGACTGGAAAACTTGATATTAGACCACTCTACAACTCCTCGGCCTGTAACTGTCGGCTCTACCTATGCAGTGGCGGTAGAAGTGACAGAACCAATTTTAGACATTACTGCACCAGCAACTACAGAACGCTTGCATTGTCATGTCAGCGTTGCAGGGCAGCGCCTGGGTAGTCTCATCTTACCAATCTGCGATGGGTTTGTGGCCAGTTATGTTTTACAAGATGCGATCGCCGCTAAATTTGCTTGGGAAATTTTAGGGCATTTTTTCCACCAGACGATTTACCCACAACTGACCATCAAAACCAGTGCAGCAGGCTCGTCTGTGTGGCGGGGTTCCCTATGTTTGGCAGATAATTTGCCCAGTGATGAGCAGTCACTAAAAAGTGTATTACACGATCGCATCGGTTGGACAGTATTTTTACAAGAACTTTGGCAGCGTCCACACTGGCCTGAAAGTTATTTTTATACCTCACATTTGGGCAAAAAAACTATCTTACGAGAACTGACGATGAGCTTATCTCAAGGTAGTTGGAAATCGGCAGTTGGGACTTTAGTAGCGCTGCCGCAACGTGTGGATAAAGATATATTGACAATTGAAGTGAGTGAGAATTTACCAAATCTGTCAGTCAGCGCTGAAGAATTGATAGTTATACCCACAGTCGGCAGTGTCCCACTAGGCAGTATATCTGTAAAGGTCGAAGGTGACAAAGTAAGTTCTCAACAGCTGCGTGCTGCCATCATCAAAGAAAGCGGTTTTGAATTAGCTGTTGCAGCCGTGCGGGAAGCCTTGCTAGGCAGAAGTATAACAGCAGGGAGTATAAGCGATCGCTTAATCAACAAATCCACTCAGCACTCAGCACTCACACTTCGGCTTCGCTCAGTGAACAGCACTCAGCACTTTCCAACTGATATCATTTTCTCACGTTATTCAGGTGCGATCGGTACTAGTGTTTCTCGGCGGGCAATATTCCCCAAAGCAGCAGCTAATGACTTGATAGAAACGGCGGCAATTATTGGCGAACCTGTAGTGAAAAAATCAGAGAATGGTAAGTTATCGGAACGCCTAGTTTATGCACCAGAAGTCATCGCTTCTCCAGCCAAAATAGTTACCAATACTTCCCAGAAAATTGAACCTGTAAGTAAACCAACAACAGTCAACCTCCGGGAATATTTCGAGACTTTGTTCGCCACACAAGCTGACCCTTGGCAATACACAGGCCCTTACGAACAGAAGAAATACGAACAAACTCTAGAACTTCTGCCATCCAACAAATTCAGCCAAGTGCTAGAAATTGCCTGTGCAGAAGGGCATTTCACAGTACAACTAGCACCTCTTGTTGACAATTTACTTGCTGTCGATATTTCCCAAGTAGCTTTAGATAGAGCGGTTCAACGCTGTGCCGATTTAAAAAACGTGAGCTTTCAACTGTTCGACTTAACGAAAGATGCAATTTTCGGCAGTTTTGATTTAATAGTCTGTAGCGAAGTTCTCTATTATGTCGGCGGCTTGACAGAACTGCAAGCTTTTGCTCGTAAAGTTGCAGATGCTCTTAACCCTGGCGGCTATTTTATTACAGCCCACGCCAATTTAGTTGTGGATGAGCCAGATAAAACTGGTTACAACTGGGGTCATCCCTTTGGCGCGAAAGTTATTGGCGAGACGTTTGCCAACAGTCATCCTCTACAACTTATCAAAGAACTACGCACTCCTCTTTACCGTGTGCAACTGTTCCAAGCTGGTAACTCTCATCAACCACCAGAAATCATTGAAATTCCCCAACCGACACCACCGCCACCCTTAGCTGCTGCTGATATTCTTTGGCATGGTGGTTCTCCAGAGACTTACACTAACTGGGAAGTTGTCACCGACCAATTGCCAATTTTGATGTATCACCGTGTTCATCCTGATGGATGTGCGGCTACTTCGCCTTATCGAGTCACACCAGAAGCGTTTGCTGAACAACTACGTTACTTGCGCGATGCAAATTTCCACAGTATCACCTTAGCAGAATGGTGCAGAGCAAAGGCGACGAGAACCCCTATTCCTGGTCGTGCTATCATCATCACTTTTGATGATGGCTATCAAGATTTTGCTGATTATGCTTGGCCGTTGCTAAAGCAATATGGCTTTTCTGCTACAGTATTTTTGGTTGCTGAGGCTATTGGTGGAACTAATCACTGGGATAGTTACTACGGTGAGGAATTACCTTTACTTGACTGGTCGGAAATTCGCCAATTACAAGATGAGGGTGTAGAATTTGGCGCTCATTCAGTCACTCATCGTCATCTTACATCTCTCTCAGTTGCAGAAGTTGTACAAGAGGCAGTGCGATCGCGCTCTATTCTACACCAAGGTTTGGGACATACACCAACTGCCTTTGCTTATCCCTACGGCGATACAGATAGTGCAGTCCAACATTTAATTGGTGCTTGTGGTTATACATTTGGGTTGTCCTGTAAATCTGGTTTCAGTCGTTTTCCCGATTCTCTGCTGGCGCTACCTCGCATCGAAATTTCTGGTACTAATAATTTACCTGAGTTTATCGCCAAGCTGAATGTTTCATCTTAACAGGCATGATTGTGGGCGATCGCATATTATGAAAACATCTTCTTTGGAACAACCTCAATTTTTACTCTGTCGTTGATACTAAAACTTAGAATTTAACTATGCTTAATTTCTCTAAAGTTATTGCTTTAGCTTTAATAAGTTTAAGTTTTTACGATGTGAGTATATCAACATTATCAAAACATGCATTTGCAGGCGAACCAATTATCGATAGAAACTGTCGCTATCATGAGAGAACAAAAGAAGTATTTCAGAAAATACCATTACAGAATCAAGCTAGAGTTTTGATGACATCTTTCTTTCAAGTTAATAATCAAAAATACACTCTACAATTACTAAATTTTCCCAACTCTACAGGCGTTTTATGTCTGAGGAGACCTAATGCTCGTCTACTACAAAGATTAAAAGACGTAGCGATTATCCAAGACAAGGTAATTGAAAAAGTTGAAAAAGACCCTTATCGACCAGCAAATTATATAGTTACAGTCAAAGGCGAGAAAACTGAAGATATCTTAAGAACGGCTTATAGATTAAACCTTACTAATCCTAATCAACCAAAGGTGACACCAATAATCAGAGTGTACAAAAATTAGAGAGATGTTCAATTAACGCTATTTGACTCATCATGTACTAGCGATCGCCTCTAATCAATGAATGTTAGAAAATCAAAACAATAATCACAGTCGATGCAGCTACACGCTTTCACACCATTCAATTTCTATAGCTGCGGTATAAGTATAATTTTCAGGGAAATAAGTTACTTTTGTAATTTTAAAGCTCTGATTCTGCCAAATAATATACTCTCCTAAGCTTGGCACTCTAGGTAATTTAATTGTTTTAGCTTCTGTATCTTGCAATCCCTTGTCCGATTCGACTATGTTTTGGGGGATGCCATGAGCAATCACGCGAATTTGAACCATTAACCATATGTCACGGCAAAAGTAAACAAAAGCTTGGATATTTGAGGACTTTTGCAGCGGTTTGAGTAAAACATCCAAAATTCTACATTTTTTTTATATCATGATATCTCTGCCAATTTGCATAAGAACATTTCTGCATTTGGATAGATGATATCTACAATTTTCTCAATCTTCCATGTTGCTTTTTTAACGTCAGAAGATTCTGCTTAGAGTTAAACAAATAGTTAAAGTTCAATTAATGTTTGTAAGTAATCTAAAATTATGAATAGAAATATTAAGAAATATAAATTAGATATCAATGTCTAGCGCTGCTATTGACAAAAGTACATCTCGTGTTGTAGTAATTGGTGCAGGAATTGGTGGACTAACGGCTGGGGCATTATTAGCGCATCGCGGTTACAGTGTTTTAGTCCTTGACCAAGCCATTGTACCGGGAGGCTGTGCTTCTACCTTTAAACGCCAAGGTTTCACCTTTGATGTCGGTGCCACCCAAGTAGCAGGATTGGAACCAGGCGGAATTCACCACCGCATCTTTTCGGAACTAGAAATTGATTTACCAGCCGCTACTCCTTGCGATCCTGCTTGTGCAGTTTATTTACCTGGGGAAACCACTCCCATCAATGTTTGGCGTGACCCAGATAAATGGCGCGAGGAACGACAACGGCAGTTTCCTGGAAGCGAACCATTCTGGCAGTTAATGGCAACTTTATTTGATGCTAGTTGGGAATTTCAAGGACGTGACCCAGTTCTACCGCCGCGTAACTTGTGGGACTTATGGCAGCTAATTCAGGCAGTGCGTCCCAGCACTTTTATTACCGCACCCTTCACATTGTTAACGGTAGGTGATGCCTTAAGGTTATGCGGAGTGGGTAATGACCAACGTTTGAGAACGTTTTTAGATTTGCAGCTGAAACTATATTCTCAGGTCAGCGCTGAGGAGACAGCATTACTATATGCCGCAACGGCGTTGAGTGTCTCGCAACTGCCCCAAGGATTGTATCATCTCCAAGGTAGTATGCAGGTATTAAGCGATCGCCTAGTTGCCGCTTTAGAAAGAGACGGTGGAAGTTTATTAATGCGTCACACTGTCGAACACATTAAAGTGGAAAACGGTAAAGCCACCGCCGTTGTCATCAGAAACCAAAAAACAGGCGAAGTCTGGACAGAACCAGCCGACCATGTAGTGGCTAATGTTACAGTACAAAATTTAGTGCAACTATTAGGAGATCAAGTTCCATCAGGATACAAACAGCGAGTCGAAAAACTACCGCCAGCATCAGGGGCATTTGTAGTGTACTTGGGCGTAGATGCCAGTGCCGTTCCTTTAGATTGTCCGCCCCACCTGCAATTTATGTATGATGCCAACGGCCCCATTGGCGAGAATAATTCCCTGTTTGTTTCGGTTAGTCATCCAGGAGACGGTCGCGCACCAGAAGGTAAAGCGACAATTATTGCTTCATCCTTTGTTGATTATCAACAATGGTGGCAGACTCCAGATTATCAAGGATTGAAACAAAAATATACACAAGAAGCGATCGCTCGTCTCAACAAATATTTCTACCTCAAACCAGAAACCATTGTTTATCAAGAAGCCGCCACACCCCGCACCTTTGCCCATTACACCGCCCGCGATCGCGGTATAGTTGGGGGCATCGGTCAAAGAATACCCACCTTTGGCCCCTTTGGTTTTGCCAACCGCACACCCATTAATTCCCTGTGGTTAGTCGGCGACTCAACCCATCCCGGCGAAGGTACAGCTGGCGTAAGTTACTCAGCACTCACAGTGGTTAGACAAATTCAGGCAGAATTTTAAAGTGCTGAGTGAAAAAGCTCTTGAGCAGAGGGGCAGAGGAGAAAAACTACCCACACTCTTGTAGGGCTTCAACCAAGGGAGCAAGAGAGCAAGGGAGCTATCGCCCACAAGGGGCGAGGCTTTGAACCTTATCTTTTGAGTAAAAATACTAGCCCCTAACTCCTATTTCCAGCTAACGTATTTGAAACAACAGATAAACACTGATAAATTAGCAGTGTCTAAGAAGGTAGACAGAATTATAGGTAGGACGCAACCTAAAGAAAATTTTCTTTCTTGTCCATTCAATTTTAGATTTGCAATTTGCAATTTTAGATTTGTAATCAACCAATCCAAAATCCAAAATCCAAAATCTAAAATTCTTCTGCCTCCTGCCTTCTGCCTCCTGCCTCCTGCCTTCTACTTTTAGCTAATGAATTACGACACAGCCCGCAAACTGCTTGTATCTCAAACAATCACAACCGAAGAAAACCCTGATGCTTTATTGATGCGGATGAAGCAGGGAAAACCCCCTGTCCCCGGTCAGATTACCTCAATTTTGTTGGCATTAAAAGTCGTGTTTGAGTCCCTCAAAGATGCACCCAGTCTAGACCGTGACTTAATCTTTGCCCTTTATCAATTAGGAGTAAAGACACAACAGTTATACGTAGCTGGACGCAAAATCGGAGTAGATTGGCCGCCGCTACTCAAAGAAGATTTAATTAGAATTTCCCTGGCAACGGAAAGTATTTTTTCTGGTGTATGGCAAACCCCGCCATCTGGAGGGTTTAGCGGGGCTTAGATTCAACGAGTTTGCAATTCTTTGAGCAATTTTTCTACATCTGTTTTGAGTAAAACCGTCATTTGACCGATGAAAGCTTTACCGTTGCGCGGTTTAGCTATTTCTATCCAATAAGCATAGCGATCGCCTACACGTAATTGTCCCTGCAATGCTTCCTTAATCGGAGTTTTGGCAAAACGCGCCGAGTTGACTTCACCTTGGCTAGGGTAGTCATAGACCACCTGACCCTGATTAAAATCTTGATAAATATCGTAGCCGTAAATCACCCGCAAAGATTCTTGCAGGCGTTGAAAGCTCATGCCATTAATAGCATCATACATCGCCAAGCGTTCGTAACGAATCCGGCTGCGGTCTTTAGTAAACTCCACCTTACCCGGAGGTAACACCGACGCTTGAAAAGTGAAGCGCTGGGCTGCTGTATCACTCTTCTGCACATACAATTTTTCGCCACTTCCTGGACGCAGCGTAGGATGAGCGTTGATCCAAGTCCCCACTTCTTCCGTACTTTGCCCTGGTAAAGCATTGGCTTTGGAATCAAAAACCATTCCCACGCACAGCCAGGGAACTAGAGAAAAAGACAAAATTAAACCATTAACCAAAGATTTTTTTAGCATTTTCCTATTCGGGACTCACATGGAAATTTCCCCAATCAAGGGTTAACCATAGTTTTCCCGTTTTTCAAGGAGATAATGTCATTTCATAGCGAGAAGCGGAGCAAAATATATTCAGTAAGTTTACTTAAATTATTAGCTATATTGAATATTGGTACTGAATCTCAATATTAATTACAAGTATAGCGGGAGGCAGGAGGTAAAAGTATTACTATTCCTAGCTTTCACGCTTTCAAAATGTCCTAACAGATCTGGCTAAGGCTGTATATGTCACAACAAAAAAAGCTCTCACCAAATCGCGGATAGTTTTAGTTTAAATTTCAGCGACGGTGTTGATAATGCTTTGAAAATTTCTCATGCATAAACTTATATATTCATATGAAATTATCTTTAAGATTTTTAAGTATTTTACTAGCAAATACACTGTTTACTACTTCTAACTACACACCAACCAAACCTCAACCTAAACCTAAACTTCAACCAAAGATATATTATGTAAGTCCTACAGGCAAGGACTCCAATAATGGCACTACAGTCAAAACTCCCTTTAAAACTATCCAGAAGGCTGCAAATTTAACGCAACCTGGCGACACTGTTTATATCCTCAACGGCATTTACACTAATTCAAACTCCAAACAAGTACTTGAAATTACACGTTCTGGATTACCGACAGCATGGATTAAGTACAAAGCTTATCCAGGACACAGACCTAAAATTAAACATAATGCTTGGCACGGTATTTTTATTAGTAATGCATCATATATCGAAATTGAGGGATTAGAAGTAGAGGGGAATAATTACAACATTACTATCGATTATGCTCTTGCTCAAAAAGATGTTAAAAATAATCATTTAACAAGTGGTAACTGTATTAGCGTAGATGGCAGAAAGGCTGGAGATAAAAAGCCCCATCATATAAAAATTCTCAACAATAAAGTTCATGATTGTGGCGGTGGAGGCATAGCTATTATTCAAGCAGACTATATTACTATTGATAGAAATGAAGTTTATAATAATGCTTGGTATTCTGTTTATGCTAATAGCGGAATTTCTCTTTATCAAAATTGGAATTATGATAATTACCAAGATGGATATAAAATGTTTGTTATTAATAACAAGGTATACAATAATCGTCAAAATGTACCTTGGATACTTGTCGGCAAAATTACAGACGGCAACGGAATTATTATTGATGATAGTAAAAATACACAAAATAATTCGACCTTGGGTAAGTACAAAGGCAAAACCTTAGTTGCCAATAATATTAGTTATAATAATGGAGGTTCAGGGATACATTCTTTTGAAAGTGAGAATGTGGATATTATTAACAATACGGCTTATATGAATAACCAGTCTCCAGAATTGAATGGAGGACAAATATTTGCTAGTTTTTCACAAAATGTTCGGATTATAAATAATATTATGTATGCTTATCCTGGAAAAAATGTTAATAGCAATTTTAAAAATACTAATATTGTTTACGACTATAATATTTATTACAATACTAGCAAAATTATTGTTAAGGGATGGAATGATATTATTGCAAATCCGGAATTTGTAGAACCTAATAAAGGTATTTTTAAAGTAAAACCTACAAGTCCAGCAATTGATCAAGGTACTCCCTGGTCTAGTATTAGCTACGACTACCAGTGTTTTTCACGCATCATCAATAAAAAGCAAGATATAGGTGCTTTTGAATTTCGAGGAGAGGCACAGTAACTTTTTTGCTATAAAGAAATTGTATCGTAACATCTCTACGAACTTACTCAAGTATTTTCTTGGCTATTAACTGCTAAAAAAGCTACTTTGGCTGCGGCTTGTTCAGCTGCTTTGATAGAACGTCCTCTACCTTCACCGAGTTTTTTGCCATGAAGCCAAACTTCAGCTGCAAATCGCTCTTGATTGCGGTTAGGTTGATTGATTTCTTCGACACGATATTCTGGTAAAACTTTAAATTGTGCTTGAGTCCATTCTTGTAAAGCAGCTTTATAGTTTAGCCGAGCGGGATCAAGACGAATTTCTGTTGCTAGTTGCTCAAAGTGAGAATCTAACCAAGGACGGATGAGATCTAAATTATTCGTGCTGAGATAAAGCGCACCCAACACAGCTTCAAAAGCATCTGCCAACCGTGACTCTTGACCAACTTTATCACTGGTTGCACTGCCAGCGACTAATAAATATAACTCTAAACCATATTCTCTAGCTAATTGCGCGAGAATGCGATCGCTCACTAATACCGAACGAATCGCTGCAAAATCTCCAACTTGGCAATCTGGATATTTTTCCCATAAAATCACAGCCGCCGCCAGCCTTACCACTGCATCACCAACAAACTCCAGTTGTTCATAATTCGCTGAATCAGATACCGTTGGATGAGTCAGCGCCAAGTCTAACAGTTGCCACTTAATGGGTGCATCCAATGGCAAACCTAATTTTCTTACTAAGCTTTCGAGTTGTCTTTGACGGCGGGGATAAACAAGTGTCATTAGTCAATAGTCGATAGTCAACACTCAATAGTCAATATAATTTGTAATTAATAATACTTCGGCTTTGCTCAGTACAAGTTTGTAATTCGTAGTTACAATCAGTGGAGGCTTGAACCCACCACTGCATTGTTGCACCACCAAATCCGCATATTTGGTGAGGGCTATGACACCAAGTAATTACGAATTAGTAATTATTTGGTCAATAGTCTTTCGTCGTTACTTTTGACTATGGATTAAAAGAGGAGAGAGTTGGTAGTAAGCCGGGTTCTGTTCTCTATGTAAAATTTTTTACATAAGGGCAGTTATCTATCTGGGACGTTTGTTACCAAACGCCTCTAGCAGCTCTCATACACGGAACTGGTAAAAGACCAACCGTAGTTCCTCTGGCCTTGCTCCCAACCGGGGTTTACCGAGCCAGCGCCTCTCGACGCTGCTGGTGCGCTCTTAGTAGGGTAGGAACACAGCGCGTTACCATGTGGCACGTTTCTACATTCCCCCCTCCAAACCGGACGTGCAAGTTTCCAAGCATCCGGCTTTCCATTTACCAGTCTGACTCAGCCGTAGGTTTTCTTCTTATGACATGGGATACAAAGTGTTTGTAAGTTTTCCAGCCTATTAGCGTTTTCAGCTAACTCAAATTGACTAAACGGTTTAATGTGGTCAACTTGTGCTGTTTTACTTGTGACTTTGCATCCACAGGACTGACAGGTGTAATCGTCTGTCTCCAGAACAATTGGTATTAAATCTGCCATACCTTTACGTGTTTCATGACCTGTCCAGTACGTATCCTCTGGAAGATTTTCTCTTTGGATATTAGTATTTTCCAGGTATGGGTTCGGTTTGTAGAAAGCCTGATTATACCTTTGAGATTTTAATTGCTTCATCAGGGCGTATTTACCCGTACCAAGAGTACCGTTTTTCTTATAGCGTCGTAGTGTTTCTGGAATACTTAGCCTTTCTTTTCTGGCTATCCAGTGAGCTAAGTTCCAAAATAAGTGATATCCCACTTCATTAAAAACGCTAGAGGCTCCAGTAGCATATTGGTAATAACGGCACCATCCACCGTAGATTCTGTTTAGGGCAAAGATTTTAGTGGTAATTGAGTCATTATAGGTACTCTTGTCTGTGGTTGCCTTGATTTTGTCAAGAACATTCTTGATAGAGTCCTTGGGAATTTCGACTTTAGTTGTCATCTTTCCTTTTTGACCTATTTCTCTATTAATCCAAAACCCTAAGAAATTAAAACCGTCATTGAGGTGAGTGATTTTAGTTTTTGAGGATGATAGTTTCAGCTTTAGATTTGATTGGAGGAAATTGAATAATTCCTCTTTCATTTCTTCAGTTTGTTGTCTAGTTCCGTTGCATAATACAACCCAGTCATCTGCATATCTTATATATGCAAGATTGCCCTGTCCTGACCTTCTTCTTACCTTCTTTTCCTTGGTGGATAATCCGGTGTATTGCTCCATGTACTTATCTAGTTCATGAAGATAGATATTCGCCAGGAGTGGGCTAATAATGCCGCCCTGCGGTGTTCCTAATTGTGTATCACGGAAGGTCTTATTTTCCATGACACCCGCTTTAAGGAATTTCCAAATTAATTGGAGGATTTTCTCGTCCTTAATTCGCTGTTTCAGAAGTTTCATCAACTTCTTGTGGTTAATTGAATCGAAATATGACGATATATCACCTTCAATTACCCAGAACATTCTTTTGCTTTCTTGGGCGTACCACAGGATACATTTGATTGCATCCATTGTGCATCGGTTCGGACGGAACCCGAAGGAATTTCGACTGAAATCTGCCTCATAAATTGGTTCTAAAACCATCCTCAAGGCTTCTTGTACAATCCTGTTCCGTATGGCTGGAATACCCAAAGGGCGTTTCTTGCCGTTAGGTTTGGGGATGTACACCCGACTTGCTGGTTGTGGTTCAAAAGTACACGACTTTAGTTCTTCGATGATTTTTTGAAGATTGTTCTCCAAATTTTCATCAAAGCTTGACATATTAATTCCATCACAGCCAGCAGTAACGCTGCCCGTGTTGGATTTAACTTTGTCGTGTGCCTTCATTAACCGTTCTCTGTCATAAAGAAGGTGGTAAATGTCAAAGAATTTATGTTCTTTGTCATCTGTAGCCCATTGGCTAAGTTTCCTCTGCATTTCACTGACATCCATAGGAGATTCCTCCCTGTTTACATTCAGTTACATCAGCGTTGGTCTTCTAGTAAACTGGTTCCCTTCGCTATGTGGCAGGTTTTCCCTACCTCGGACTACTACGGAACCTCCGCCATTCACAGGAGCCTCATCAGCAGACTGCTTGCCTCTTCTCCTGGAACTTCCCACGTTCACAGTGCGTGACTCAAACAAGACGACTTAGGTGGTGCTTTTTAGATTGACCAATCCCACTCTTTGTGGTATCCCGAACAGAAATAGGGTAGCCAGTTTTTACCTATTTCAACCTTTGGGTTAGTAACTGGGACTAACTAACTTTGGTAATCCCTAGCAGCATGGTACGGCTTTGGGATTTGTTCGCTATCCTACCTGGGGTAGCGGATAGGGGTGGCGATTTCCCGTAGGTCTTTTAGCACTTCCTTTAAGTCACCATATCGTCTTTCAGCCTTGCCCCTCGTCTTGCCTACCCAAGTTCGGCTCAAGGGTACTTGTTCAAGGTAGCTGTTTCACCTCCAGTTAACATCCACTGGACGCTGCACCTCTTAGGCTCATCGTCTGACTGGACAGACTATGGAACTTTTCACCTCCTTTTAGGTAATCGTTCATTCACACACTGCGCCTCGTGGCGCACCCACACCTTTGCACCCTTACCAAAAAAGGCAAAAGTTCAAAAATAAAAGTTAAAAGAAAGATTTCTTTTGCTTTTTTACTTTTTACTTTTTACTTATTTTGGCGGTATTTTTCTGTGGCACTATCCTCACGATCGCTCGCACTGGACGTTATCCAGCAAGTTTGGTCTTTCGGGAGTCCGGACTTTCCTCAAAACTATCAAAATGACAGTTCTGCAACCGCCTGCGCCTACTCTCTCCCTAACTACAGTGTAATCTTGGATCGCATCATGTGTCCGATTTGAGTTATTTCTTCTTCTTATTCCAAGGTAGAGCGTAAGTCCAAGGTAATTTCTTGATCGTGAAAGGACAATTGATCAGATGCATGGGAGGAATATTTATACCTGGAGCTATACCAACACGCACATCAGATATTCGTAACACTAATTGTAAAGAGAATTCTAACTCTTTGCCTCGATTCATAAAGTCGTTGTATAGCTTTTTTTGAGGTGGTGGGCCATTTTTTAAACCAGTGATATTAATTATAGGTTTTTTAGCTGAATAAGTTCCGGCGACAGAATCAAACTCTAGAATATCTTCAGCTGTTACCTTCTCTGTGAGAGTTTTTTTCGGAGTGATTAAACTAGGAGTTTGTGGTATTGCTAAGTCACGAGTTAAATATGGTGAAATCCGGATAACACGGCGCGATTGTTTGCTGTGTTCAACTACCAAAGTGCTATTTTCCCAGTCAACATAGACAGCCAGATTATCTGATTTATTTTCAATGCTAATTTGCAATTCTTTTAAATCTTCTAAGGAGTAGGAAGAATTCAGTTTAAAAGAAATTCCAATTTGGTCTTTGAGTTCTTGTTCTGTTAGTTGTTCGTCGACTACGCCACCTTTATACACATATTTGATTTTGTCATCAATAGATTCAATCATGCGATTAAAGGTGTAAGTTACACCAATAATATAAAGTGTCAATACCACTAAATTTTGATCGCTGTTATTTCTGAGCATCTAGAATATTAACTCCTTGGGTTAGTTTTAATTATTTAACTTTCAATCACGTTTGATACTGGAAAAATTAACGAGCCATCCTCTGCGCCAAAATAGGATGAGTAAACTGGCTGCGATCGCTACCATTAAAGCCAAGCAAGCTGGATAACCCCAATACCAGTTGAGTTCAGGCATATTGAACGGTGATTTCTCTGTATTGAAGTTCATGCCATAAATGCCAGCAACAAAAGTTAAAGGAATAAAAATGGCAGAAACTACCGTTAGTAGCTTCATAATTTCATTCATTTTGTTACTTACTGCCGATAAATATACATCCATTAGTCCCGATGCTAGTTCTCGGTAAGTTTCCACCATATCCATAACTTGAACTGCATGGTCATAGCAATCTCGTAGATATATGCGTACCTCTTCAGAGATTAGTTCACTACCATCTCGAATCAAAGCATTAATAGCATCTCGTTGCGGCCAGATAGACCGTCGCAACTGTAAAAGTTCTCTCCTAATTTGATAAATTTGTTGTAGTGTTTGTGGGGTAGGTTTAAGGATTACTTCTTCTTCTAATTCTTCAATACGTTCACCGTAAAGTTCTAACACTGGGAAAAACCCATCGATAATTGCATCTAACAGAGCGTAAGCTAAATAATCAGCGCCTTCTTTACGAATAATGCCTTTGCCTTTGTCTATTCGCATCCTTACACTTTCAAAACAATCATGCTCTGGTTCTTCTTGCACTGTCAGCAAGTAATGTTTTCCTAAGACCAAACTCACTTGCTCACTATAAAATCCACAAGTTTTTTCTTTAGGAACTACCATGCGAGCAATTATAAGTAATTGGTCTTCATAATCTTCTATTTTGGGACGTTCTGCCATGTTGACGACATCTTCTAAAACCAGAGGATGTAAATCAAAAACTTTACCTAATCGCTGTAATATATCTTGATTACCTACACCTTGAACATCCACCCAAGAAACAGATTCTGCATCTAAGTAACTAAGACACTCCTCCGGCGTAGCGATTTGTTTACGGATAAAGTTTGTTTGATTGTAATCAAACAGAATAATTGTGGGAGCTTCTGCATCTTCATCTATGATTAGAGTTCCTGGTATAGTTCCAGGTTGATGATAAAAATCCTTGAAGTTTGGCTTACGGACTTTTTTGGTGAGACGACGAATTTTGCTAATCATTTGTTAATTGTCAATTGTCAATTGTCATTGGTCATTAGTCATTTGTGAGGATTTGAGTATGTTGTTAGATTCCTTTTCTAAATTGGTATTAGGTCAAATTGTATAGCTGGATTGCTAATGAATCAGCCAGTGTATAAAAAAACAGCTTGCCTTGGCAAGGCAAACTGTGGAAAAAGATAAAGATATTTATATGGGGAGGGACTAGGGCGTGTTTTCAAACTGTTCGTTTAGCCTTCTAATTTTTTAGATCCCTCTAAATCCCCCTTTTAAGGGGGACTTTCAGAGACTCTTAGCCCCCCTTTTTAAGGGGGGTTGGGGGGATCAAAGAGTTTGAAAACAGTCCCTAGCGGCTAGAGGCTAGGGCATGAGAACTAGTATTTTTACTCAGCACTCAGCACTCTTAAGGCAGGATTACATCATGCCCATGCCGCCCATGCCACCCATGCCGCCCATACCACCCATACCGCCCATGCCGCCCATGTCAGGCGCAGCAGATTTCTTCTCTGGTTTTTCGACAACGATCGCCTCTGTAGTCAAAACCATACCAGCGATCGAAGCGGCATTTTGCAAGGCAGAACGCACAACTTTCGCTGGGTCGATAATTCCAGCCGCAATCAAGTCTTGGAATTCTCCAGTAGCAGCGTTGTAACCAACGTTGAACTCGGTTTCTCTGACTTTAGAGACAATTACCGAACCTTCATCGCCAGCATTTTCGGCAATTTGACGCAAGGGTGCTTCTAAAGCGCGTTTGATAATGTCTGCCCCAATTTTTTCTTCTTCATTGAGGCTGGTTTTAATTTCGTCTATTTTGGTAGACAAGTGAATTAAGGTTGTACCGCCGCCTGGTACAATCCCTTCTTCTACAGCAGCTTTGGTGGCGTTGAGTGCGTCTTCAATGCGTAGTTTGCGGTCTTTGAGTTCGGTTTCTGTGGCAGCACCAACTTTAATCACTGCTACACCGCCAGCTAATTTGGCAATGCGTTCTTGCAGTTTTTCTTTGTCGTATTCCGAATCAGTTTCTTCCAATTGTTTGCGAATTTGACCAATCCGCTTTTGGATTTCTGGTTTGGTGGTGCTGCCAGCGACAATTGTGGTGTTTTCTTTATCAATAACGATTTTGCGGGCAGTTCCTAGCGTTTCTAAAGAAGCGGTATCTAAGCTAAGACCGATTTCTTCAGAAATTAACTGGCCGTCGGTGAGAATGGCAATATCTTGCAACATGGCTTTGCGGCGATCGCCAAATCCAGGTGCTTTGATCGCAGCTACAGCCAGTACACCCCGTGCTTTGTTGACTACTAAAGTTGCTAAAGCGTCTCCTTCTACATCTTCAGCAATAATCAACAGTGGTTGACCTTGACGGGCAACTTTTTCTAATACCGGCACTAATTCTTGAATGCTGTTGATTTTTTTGTCGGTAATCAGGATACGGGCATTTTCAAATTCAACTATCTGCCGTTCGTTGTTGGTGATGAAGTACGGAGAAATATAACCTCTGTCGAGTTGCATCCCTTCCACTACTTCTAGTTCAGTTGTCAGGGATTTGGATTCTTCAACGGTAATGACACCATCTTTGGTGACTTTCTCCATTGCTTCTGCCAGCATAGCGCCGACTTCTTCATCGTTACCGGCAGAGACGGTAGCTACTTGTGCGATCGCAGCCCCTTCTACTGGCTTGGCTACTCTGGCAATTTCTTCTACCAGTGTCTCGATGGTTTTGTCGATCCCCCGCTTTAAAGCAATGGGGTTAGTACCAGCCGCAACGTTTTTCAGACCTTCTTTGATTAATGCCTGTGCTAAAACTGTAGCGGTCGTGGTGCCATCCCCAGCAATATCCTTCGTTTTGGATGCTACTTCTTGGATGAGTCTCGCACCAGTATTTTCTAAAGGGTCTTCTAATTCAATTTCTTTAGCGACAGTGATCCCATCGTTGACAATTTGGGGTATGCCAAATTTCTTTTCTAAAAGGACGTTACGACCTTTTGGCCCTAGGGTAATTTTCACTGCATCAGCTAAGGCGTTGACACCTCTTTCTAGCGCCCGCCGTGATTCTTCATCAAAGGAAATAATTTTAGCCATGTTTCACTTCTCTAGCGCTTCCATTAGACAATTTAGCACTCACAGACTAAGAGTGCTAATAACCAAAGCTGGTCAGATTATAAATGGAATTGATGAGGATTGGGTACTGAAGAAGTAAAAAGGCAAAAGGCAAAAGGTAAAAGAATCTTTTTACTTTTGCTTTTTTACTTTTAACTTCATACTCTCCACTACCTTTTCTTAAAAAATTGATTAATATACAGTTGATGCTCATGTAGGATACAGGCAGTAATGGTTGAATTGGGAGATGAATCTATACAACTCCCTTAGGTCTCTGGGAATTGCCGACCCAAGCGGCATCGGCTGGTTGGCAGTAGTATTTACGTTTCTCTTAGCTTGGCTAGTAACATGGCGCTTAATACCGACAGTACGCAAGTTTGCCCTGCGGGTGGGTTGGGCTGACCAACCAAATGCGCGACGGCTAAATCGGGAACCTTTACCGAATGCTGGGGGTTTGGCTATTTATGCAGGAGTAATTGCCGCGTTAGTTCTTGCTAGTCTCTTGCGACCGATTGAATTACAAAATATTTTGGCGCAGGTGTTGACTGTTTTACTAGGAGGTTCAATCCTAGTGTTGGTCGGCTTTATAGATGATCAGTTTGGTTTACCGCCTTCTGTGCGTCTGTGGACGCAGATCATCACGGCCTTGTTGCTGGTGGCCAATGGCATCAGCATCAAAGTTGCGTTTGGCACACCTGTTGACTCACTTTTGTCAATGTTCATTACAGTGCTGTGGGTTGTCGGAATTACCAACGCCATCAATTTGATGGATGGGATGGATGGATTAGCAGGGGGGATCAGTTTTATAACTGCTATGAGTTTGTTAGCAGTTTCAGCCCAATTTCCCAATAAGGCGGCAGCTACCTTAGTTTTGGCTGCTTTGGGCGGTGGGGCGTTAGGTTTCTTGCGCCACAACTTCCACCCCTCACGCATTATTATGGGTGACGCTGGAGCATACTTTTTTGGTTATGTTTTAGCTGCTACCAGCATTTTAGGTGACTTGCAGGTGACAACGGTCTTCTCTTTAGTACCGACAGTTTTATTTTTGCTATTGCCAGTATTAGATACTACCCAAGTGTTTTTACGGCGACTGTTAGCAGGAAAAAACCCCCTCAGTACTCCTGGTAAGGATCACTTACACCACCGTTTGTTAGCTTGGGGGTTCTCGCAAAGTCACGCTGCGTTCACTCTTTGGACAATTACCTTAATTGGCAACTTACTCGCAATGACCATCCGAGGTATGCCTTTACCTGTAATAGTAGCTACCAGTGCTGGCATCATCATTTTGTTGGGCTTTACCGTTTGGCAAAGAATTTTACATAATCCGTAATTACAAATTACATCACCATGCCGCCATCAACGTTGAATACTTGTCCTGTGATGTAAGTTGCGGCGGGATCGGCAGCAAGAAAGCGCACCATACCAGCAACTTCTTCTGGTTGCCCATAGCGGCCAAGAGGGATATATTTCAAAATTTCTTCGGTGTTGCTGAGATTGCTGGTCATATCGGTGGTGATGAAACCAGGGGCGACGGCGTTAACTGTCACCCCACGTGTAGATAGTTCTTTAGCAACGGTTTTGGTAAAACCGATAACTCCGGCTTTGGCGGCGCTGTAGTTGGCTTGTCCAGGGTTGCCCATCTGCCCAGCAACGGACGCAATGTTAATAATCCTTCCAGAACGTTGCTTGAGCATGATTTTACTAACGGCGCGAGTACACAAGAAAACACCAGTTAGGTTAAGGTCAATTACGGCTTGCCATTCTTCTGGCTTCATCCGCAAAAGTAATGTGTCGCGGGTAATTCCGGCATTGTTGACGAGAATATCAACTCGACCAAACTTTTCTGTGGTGGCATTGATGAGTGCATCTACTTGATCTGCTTGCGAAACATCGGCTTGCAGCGCGATCGCTTCTCCTCCGACTGATCTGATTTCTGTTACTACATTATCGGCTGCTGTACTGGAACTAGCATAATTAACCACAACACTAGCCCCATATTTCGCTAATTCAAGTGCGATCGCCCGACCTATTCCCCGCGAACCACCTGTAACAATAGCTACTTTCCCTTGTAAACTTTGCAAGTTTTCTGGCAAAACTTCCATAAATTATTCCTTAAGCTTTTGAATTACCGCGCTAATTATCTTATGGTGAAAGGGCAATGAAATTTCATACTTCAGACTTCACACTTCACACTTCATAGGACTCTAAAAATAAAATAATGTTACAGCCATTCCAGAAAGCACGCATTAAGATTGAAAGCAATCCATAAAAATTCGGTGTGTGTCATATGGCAACTAAAAAACATTTCAACAGCTTTGAAGAAATGCTTTCTGGTTCTGATGTACCTGTATTAGTAGATTTTTACGCTGAATGGTGTGGCCCTTGCAAGATGATGGGGCCGATTTTAGATCAAGTGAATGCTCAATTAAAAGACCGTCTACGCATTGTCAAAATTGACACAGAAAAATACACCGAATTGGCCAGCCAATATCGCATCGAAGCTTTGCCAACACTAATGTTATTTAAACAAGGTCAGCCCGTAGATAAGATTGAAGGAGTGTTGCAAGCACAGCAGTTAGTGCAGCATCTGCAAAATTTGATTTAGGTATAGGCAAAAGTAAAAGGCAAAAGGCAAAAGGCAAAAGTAAAATGAAATACTGTAGAGACGTTACATGTAACGTCTCTATATGGTTTTGGGTTTTACGCTTGTACCTCATGTAGTCAAAATATGCTGTGAGATCCTCCCGGCTGCGGCGATCATCTCATCGCCTATCAACAAAACACAACCCCGACTGTTGAGAAAAATCGGGGTTGTGGTTTCAAATTATGCAATTAAAATCTGACGGATTAAAATACTCATCACTTCATCATGATTATCTGTGGGTAATAATGGACTCCAATCCCCAACCTGGGCGTAACCGATCGCCTGCAAATAGTGTATTGTGCTGGTGACGGCTTTGGGCGAACCAATCAACAAATGTTTAATTGGCTCTCTTTGAGAAAATGGCTTTTGAGCAGACTGTTGATTTTCGGGATTTTCTCTTTCTTGTGCCATGATAATAATCGACTCCTATTTTAGGTGTTGAAAGAAAGGCGATTGCGGACTCTTCCCGGAGGGCGATCGCCTTTCTCATGTCTTTAATATTAAAGTATAAAATTATACTTGTCAATCACTAATTTAAAAATATTTACAACAAATTTTTCCCTTTAATTTCAACTATTAGAGAAATTTTCTTCAAACTTTAATTGAGTATAATATGTTACTTTATATCAATATAAAAACAAATAATTTGATAATGTAGCAGTCCTAAATCATTCGTCAACCAAAAGATCCCCAACTTCTTTAAGAAGTTGGGGATCTGAGCCTCTGGTGCGACGACATCAACGACATCGCAGAAACAAACGAACTTCGCCTCAGCACCGCATTCAGAGAAACACAAACCTGACACATTCAAAAAAATTTTTATTCCCCCGAATTTGCTGTCAACCAAGTTAGTAAATCGTCTAATTTTGTAAAATCTAACAAAGCTTCACCAAGGGCTTCTAATTGATTGAGAGCCAGAGACTTAATGCGATCGCATTCAGATTGTGGTAACTCTCCTACCCGTTTTTGTAGTTGTCGTAGAACAAGGTTTTGCGCTTGTTCTTTTTGTCCGCGTTCGTAGCCAATGCGCTCACCAGTTGTGACGTAGCTCATACTTTGCTCCTGTTCAAATTGCTTAAAATCTTGCCAAAATTCTGCTTCCAATGCTTTTGGTAAAATCATTATCCAATCAATAAATCGATAGAGGTTGCGAATATCTTTTTCTTGCCATCCTCGTGCGTACATTTTCCGAATTAAACTAAATTTCCAATTTTTTCGTTCTCCTAACTTTTTAATTGTTTCCTGTGTTTTCAAATGAGCCATTACCACCATTGCAAAAGGATTGTCGCTGTTTTCTAACTCTGCCCAGCGATTTTGGTAATCTAGCAATTTGACTGTGCCAAATTCAAAGTTTAACTTGGTGTCGGGATAATTATAACTGTATTGGTGTGGTCGCCATTTTGTGTCGGTGTCACACAAAATTGCTAGGCTGATGGCAGGTTTGGAAAATTTATCAAAAATTCGCAGGTTATAAGAAAACATTCTTTCGGCAAAGTCATCTTCCGGTTTGGCTTGGATTTCGACATGAATCAACAGCCAAATTTCCTGTCCTTCAATTTGCCAAACTTTGACTAATTTATCTGCATATCTTCTTCCTTGTTCAGCTTCGCGGGCTATTTGTTGAAATTCTTTGTCGAGGAACTCGTGGGGACGATCCCAATTAATGAGGGCTGCTGTTTGAGGGAAGAAAAATTGCATTGCTTGGGGAAAGTATGCTTCTAAAATTTCTTTCCAAGGTGAATCGTTGTCGGCTCTTTCTAATTCATCGGTCATGCTTCAGTTCGTAGATGATACCGATACTTTCATGATAAGATAAATTGCGATCGCTTATACCAATTCGCAATTCGCAATTAAATTGAAGTTCTGAAAATAAAGCTTCAGGCTTTTTACTCGAACGTTGAGGTTCAGAGAGTAAATGTTAAGCCTTTTTGCTCGAACGTTGAGGTTCAAAGGGTAAACGTTGAGCCTTTGAGGTTGAAAGTTAAGCCTTTTTACTCAAACGTTGAGGTTCAAAGGGTAAACGTTGAGCCTCTGATGGTAAAGTTTGAGCCTTTTTGCTTGAACGTTGGTGTTCAAAGGATAAAAAATGAAACTCAGATCCTCATGCTTTGGGCGATCGCCTCCAAAAGCGAGTAAAATACAGTCCGGTAAGGTACGTTACGGCTGTCGCCTAACGCACCAAGATATCTGGTGGTGCGTAACGCTGACTGTATTGAGCGTTTGAGCTTGAAATATCAGCAAATTTTCTGCGTCGAATGTTGCGGGATATGTTTTTGTTTCGCGCAGAAGCGTAAAGGCGCTAAAATTTACGGCAGTTGATAGGGTTAGATTGATGAGTCCATCACTGGAAAAAATTTTAAACGAGATTGAGCAATTAACTCCAGAGGAACAATTGACGGTGATGGGCTATTTGGTAGAAAAGGTGAAGAAACATATCACCCAAGCGCAGCCGAAACGTACATGGAGCGATTTAAAAGGTATGGCTCCCTATCCATTATTGGGTGAAGATGCTCAAGAATGGGTTTCGCGGACTCGACGGGAGGCTTTTTTGACTAATGATGCAGTTTTAAAGCGGGTAACAGAGTTGAGAGTTTTGGTAGTGGGTGAGTTAGAGGTAGAGTAAGTAAAGTGCGATGTCTGACGACAAGCCGCTTCGCGTCTACGCCTAATCTCGACTCTTCAGCTTTTAAACGAGAAAATTTCTACTTTGAGCTTGAAATATCAAGAAATTTTCGGCGTTGGGTGTTGCGGAATGTGGTTTTGTTTCGCGCAGAGGCGCAGAGGCGCGGAGAGGAAGGGGAGGGTTTTTGATTTTTTTGACAGTTGTTTTGCGGAAAATGCTGAGTCTGGCATGATTTATTTCATAGCCAAATCGAAAAGCTTGTGAGTTGAGTGTGAAAAAATTACTCAGTGCGATGAATACTGCGGGGATGTGTTTTGCACCTTGGATGGTAGCGGGTGCGATCGCAACAGGTTTAGTTTTAAGTATGCCAGTTAAAGCGATCGCGCAACAGCAATCTCCTGAATATTCACTAGAGCAACAAGCAGCTTTACACGAAGCCCAAAAACTGGCTCAACAGGTAGAAAAGTTATCTCAACAAGGCAAATACAATGCTGCAATCCCTTTAGCAAAACGTGTATTGGCTATCGAAGAGAAAGTTTTGGGAAAAGAAAATCGCGCTGTCGCAACTAGCTTGAATAATTTGGCTCTACTGTATCGCGCACAGGGAAATTATCAACTAGCAGAACCATTGTATCTGCGCGCTCTGGCTATTTATGAGAAAGTGTTAGGGAAAGAACATCCCTTTGTTGCCATCAGCTTAAATAATTTGGCTGGATTGTACGATGTACAGGGGAATTATCAACAGGCAGAATTATTGTATCTCCGCTCCCTGGCTATATTAGAAAAGATGCTTGGGAAAGAACATCCTCATGTTGCCACTAGCTTAAATAATTTGGCTCTAGTGTACCAAGCACAAGCGAATTATCAACAAGCGGAACCGTTGTTTCTCCGCGCTCTGTCTATCCGAGAGAAAGTGCTGGGGAAAGAACATCCTGATGTTGCCACTAGTTTAAATAATTTGGCACAGTTGTATCACGCACAAGGGAATTATCAACAGGCAGAACCATTGTTTCTCCGCTCCCTGGCTATTTTAGAAAAGGTGCTTGGGAATGAACATCTTGATGTTGCCATTAACTTGAACAATTTGGCTCTACTGTATAGCGCACAAGGGAATTATCAACAAGCAGAACCATTGTATCTGCGCTCCCTGGCTATCTTTGAGAAGGTGCTAGGTAAAGAACATCTTGATGTTGCCCAAAGCTTAAATAATTTGGCAGCACTGTACTACTTACAGGGAAATTATCAACAAGCAGAACCATTGTATCTGCGCGCTCTGTCTCTCGGAGAGAAGGTGCTGGGTAAAGAACATCGTGATGTCGCCGATAGGTTGAATAATTTGGCTCTACTATATCAAGCACAGGGGAATTATCAACAAGCGGAACTATTGTTTCTTCGCGCTCTGGCTATCCGAGAGAGGGTGTTAAGGAAAGAACATCCCTCTGTCGCCGATAGCTTGAATAATTTGGCAGCACTATATTTGGCACAGGGTGATGTTACTCGTACTACCGATTTCTTACGGCGTGGGCTAGATATTCAAGCAAACAATCTTAATCTAATTTTTGCTGTTGGCTCAGAACAACGAAAATATAGCTACGTGAGAACTTTTGCAGGGACAACTAATGGTATTATTTCCCTATCTCTTCAAGAAGCTCGCAATCAAAAAACAGCCGCATCTCTCGCCCTAACTACTGTACTCCGTCGCAAAGGTCTGGTGTTAGATGCCGTAGCCGACAGCATCCAAATACTACGCGCTCAACTCGACAAAAACCCCGAAACTCAAAAATTATTCGCTCAATGGCTGCAAGTACAACAGCAACTTTCAGCCTTAGTATTCTCGGAATCAGGAAAACAAACTGCTAACCTGAAAACTCAACTAGAACAACTCGAAGCAGAAAAAGAAAAATTGGAAGCCGCCATCAGTTCTAAAAGTGCCGAATTCCGTCAGCAAACTCAACCAGTAGAATTAGCAGCAATACAAACCAAGATACCCAACGATGCAGCCTTGGTAGAAATTGTCCAATACGAACCATACAACGCCAAAGCCAAGACAGATACTGATAAGTTCGGTAAACCGCGTTATGCTGCGGCGGTGTTACGCTCTACTGGTGAACCGAAGTGGCTTGATTTAGGTGAAGCGGCGGAAATTGATAAATTAGCCATTGATTTCCGTGCAGCATTAGCCACTGGAAACACATTCAAAAAACTCGCCCGCAGTTTAGATGAGAAATTAATCGCACCCATCCGCCCTTTATTAGGTGATGCCAGGCATATTTTAATTTCTCCCGATGGGCAACTAACTTTAATTCCCTTTGAAGCATTAAAAGATGAGCAAAATAAATTTCTCATTCAGCGTTACGCTTTTTCTTACCTCACCAGTGGACGAGATTTATTGCGTTTTCAACCAAATAATAACAATGCTTCTGCACCCGTGATCCTGGCAGATGTTGACTACACAAACCAAACACAAACTGTAGCCTCTGCTAAAACTCCTGGTTTACGCGGTTCCCAAAGTCGCCGTTCTGGTGATTTGGCAAACTTGGAATTTGAGGCTTTAGCTGCTACTAAAAAGGAAGCCGCAGCGATTAAAAAAGTTTTACCTGATGCAAAAGTTCTGTTAGGTAAAGATGCAACAGAAACGGCAGTTAAACAATTACAAAGTCCGAGTATTTTACACTTAGCGACTCACGGTTTCTTCATTGCTGATATTGTACAAAATCTCAACACCTCACGAGATTTAGAATTAACAGCAAGTCAACCGAACATAATACAAGTGGAAAATCCTTTATTGCGTTCTGGTTTAGCTTTGACTGGTTTTAATAAACGCAAGCAAGCAACAAATAATAATGATGATGGTGTGTTGACGGCGTTGGAAGTTGCTGGTTTAGATTTGCGTTCTAATCAATTAGTTGTGTTGTCGGCTTGCGATACTGGTAAGGGTGATGTGAAAGTTGGCGATGGTGTTTATGGTTTGCGTCGGGCTTTGGTTATTGCTGGTTCGCAAACTCAGGTGTTAAGTTTGTGGCAAGTTGATGATGCAGCGACGAAAGAGTTAATGGTGAAGTATTACCAGAATTTGCAGGCTCTTAAAGGTAGACATGAAGCGTTACGTTCTGCACAGTTGGAATTCCTAAACAGTCAACAATATCAGCATCCGCAGTTTTGGGCGGCGTTTGTTCCTTCTGGTAATTGGACTGCGTTGAGTGGTAAGACCAATTCGTAATTCGTAATTCGTAATTCGTAATTCGTAATTAATAATAATACTAAGTTGTGTTCTCTCGTAGTAGTTCGAGTCCATGAGATTGCTTCCTGCGTCGTAATGACTAATACCGTCATTACGTTCGCGTAGCGTCTCGCAGAGAGGAGGCACGACGTAGGCGAAGCCTTCTCGAAGAGTAGCAATCACAATGGTTTTAGTTAGAAATAATAGTAGGTTGGGTAGAGCGATAGCGAAACCCAACAAAGCCTGGCAAATGTTGGGTTTCGTTCCTCAAACGCCAGTTGCTACAACGGGGGGAACCCCCGCAACGCACTGGCTTCCCAACCTACATCTGCTTTAACCCGAACTCAGGTTAATTAGGTTTTTAGCTCTAACCGAACGGTATTGCATGAGATTGCTTCTTTCGTCGCAATGACGGGATACTATTTTTGAGTGCAACTTAGTATGAGTAGAAAATTTGTTTATCAAATAAAAATGACTAATAGCTTTTCAAAATCAATGATTAGCTATTAGCCAATAAATAAAAGTAAAAGCAAGCTACAGCTGTTCTGGTTCTTTCAGAGAGACTGTACTTACTTCAGCGGTTGTTGCTTGTAAGATTTGCGTGTGAGAAATGGAATTGTTAGCCAGGGTGAACAGGGGATTTGACAAAATCCCAGCTATAGAAGTAGCAATTAAGCTAACCACTAGCCCTACTTGTAAAGGTCTTAATCCAGGCAAATTCCAACGTACTTCAGGATAGTTTTTCACTACGTCGGACATTTCTTGGGGTTCTTTGACTACCATCATTTTGACTACGCGAATGTAGTAGTAGATGGAGATAACACTAGTGACTAAACCTAACAAAACTAATCCATAAAGACCAGCTTGCCAACCAGCCCAGAACAAGTAGATTTTGCCAAAAAACCCAGCCAGTGGTGGAATACCGCCCAAGGACAATAAGGAAATACTTAACCCTAATGTCAATAGTGGGTCTTTTTGATATAAACCTGAGTACTCGGCAATTTGGTCGGTTCCTGTCCGTAGAGAGAAAAGAATTACGCAGGTAAAGCCGCACAGGTTCATAAACAAATAAACCATTAGGTAAAATACCATACTGGCATATCCTGCCTCTGTACCAGCAATCAAGCCAATCATCACAAATCCAGCTTGAGCAATGGATGAATAAGCCAGCATCCGTTTCATGCTAGTTTGGGCGAGAGCCACGACATTACCCAAGATCATGCTGAGGATGGCGAGGGCTGTAAAGACAAATCTCCACTCGTCAGCCACCATTGGGAAGACTGTAGTTAGCAAACGGATGGCTAGAGCAAACCCTGCTGCTTTGGAACCAACAGATAAAAAGGCAATGACTGGAGTCGGAGCGCCTTCGTAAACATCTGGTGTCCATTGGTGAAAGGGTGCAGCAGAAATTTTGAAGCCAATACCTGCAATTATGAAAACGAGTGAAATCACCAAACCTAGGGATTGGCCGACGTTAGCGGTGATGATACCATTAGCGATCGCACTTAATTCTGTTTGACCACCTGATAAACCGTACAGCAGCGAAACACCATATAAAAATACGGCTGTACTAGCAGCACCAATTAACAGGTATTTCAGCGCCGCTTCGTTAGAGCGGGGGTCGCGCTTGGTATAGCCTGTCAACAGATAAGAGGAAATACTTAAAGTTTCTAGTGAGATGAAAATCATCACTAACTCACTAGCACCCGATAAGAACATTCCGCCGAGGGTAGCAGTCAGCAAAATAGCAATGAATTCTGCTAAGGCTGTACCACTTTGCTCGACATAGCGAATTGACATCAATATGGTAACAACCGCAGACAAAGCGATAATACCGCGAAAGACGATACTGAGGTCATCACCAGTGAAGCCGCCACTAAAAGAGATGGGATTTACAGCATCCCATTGATAATACAGGGCGACAACTGCGGCTAGTAAACCCGCGATCGCTAGATATCCAATCCAGCGTGCGGATGTACGCCCCAAAATCAAATCAACAATCAAAACCCCCAAGAGGGTAGTAATTACAATCCCCTCTGGTAGAATCGTTCCAGCATTTAACTGGGATGCAAGATTAGCAAAATCCATGAGATATATAGGGTTTGGCGATTAGACATCAAGGCTAACTTTGTTCATTTTATCTATTGTTCATTACCAAAGTTGCATTCACCTTTGTGTCTTAAGCATAGACTGACTCTTGAGTAAAATTAGCTTAAAAGAAGCGTATCAGCTAGTTTGCACCCAAGACTCTATCATTATCATTAGATTAAATTATAGTTGAGATTTAGATTTGGCATCTTGTTATTTAAGATAAATTCTTCTTGCTCTGCAACTCTCTATAATCCCTTGAACTAGAGTTGCTATTTGACACACCTACAGATATAGGAATCCAATTTGATTACTGAACATACTTGTGTAAGTAAGCAACAGGCAACAGAAAAGAAAGAAGTTAGAGGTATACTGATTTTTTTCAAAAATCAAATATGAGTCCTATATCAAAGTAGAAAAGTTTCGGCTTCATACTTTTAGCGATGAACCCATACAAATAATACTTAACAATAAATAAAGCTTGATACAAATTGTGTTACCGATGAATTTAGATTTAGCTGATGCCTTATCAATAGCAGCTGCTGTGCGCGGAGGTAAAGTTAGTGCAGTAGAAATAACTCAAGCTGCATTAGCACGAATTGCCAAAATAGATCATAAACTTAATTGTTTTACAACTGTCACTACAGAAACGGCTTTAGCAGACGCAGCAAGAGTTGATCGTGAAATAGCGCAAGGTAATCATCCTCCTTTATTGGCTGGTGTGCCTTTTGCTGTCAAAAACCTTTTTGATATTGCTGGTGTCACAACTCTGGCTGGTGCAAAAATTAATGGCGAAAATCCCCCAGCTACCCAAGATGCAACCGCTGTAGCAAAGTTAAAACAAGCTGGTGCGGTGTTGGTTGGCGCTTTAAATATGGATGAGTACGCCTATGGATTTGTGACGGAGAACTTTCATTATGGTGCTACTCACAATCCACATGATTTACAACGGGTAGCAGGTGGTTCTTCTGGTGGTTCAGCGGCGGCGGTAGTGGCTGGGTTGGTTCCACTAACACTTGGTTCTGATACTAACGGTTCAATTCGTGTACCTGCGGCTTTATGTGGTGTGTTTGGTTTAAAGCCAACTTACGGACGCTTATCTCGTGCGGGTGTAGCTTTATTTTCTAGTAGTTTCGACCACATTGGGCCATTTGCCCGTTCTGTGCAAGATATCGCTACAGTTTTTGATGTATTGCAAGGAGAAGATAACCGCGATCCGATTTGTACAAAACGTTCGCCAGAATTGTGTTTACCTCAACTCAATCAAGATATATCTCATATCAAAATTGCCCTAGCCGACAATTATTTTAGCCAAGGTGCAGCACCAGAAGCATTAGCCGCAGTCCAAACAGTAGCAAATGCTTTAGGTGTGACTGAATATGTAACAATACCAGAAGCAAAACGCGCTCGTGCAGCTGCTTTTGTGATTACAGCCAGCGAAGGGGCAAATCTGCATTTAGATAAGTTACGATCGCGTCCTCAAGATTTTGACCCCGCAACCCGCGATCGCTTTTTAGCTAGCGCTTTAATTCCGAGTAATTGGTACTTGCAAGCACAACGCTTTCGTCGCTGGTACCGCGATCAAGTTCGCGCAATTTTTCAAAATGTCGATGTGATTCTTGCCCCAACTACACCAATTTCTGCACCATTAATTGGTCAGCAAACAATGATTTTAGATGGTGAGGAAATTCTTATTCGTCCACATTTAGGATTATTTACCCAACCCTTATCTTTCATCGGCTTACCTATTTTATCAGTACCAATTCAGCGTCCCCATGCTTTACCTCTAGGTGTGCAATTAATTGCAGCACCTTACAATGAAGCTTTCATCTTGCGAGTAGCAGCCTTGTTAGAATCTCAAGGCGTAGTTTCTGCACCAGTAGTTGGTAACTAAGTTGTTACAATTTTACGTCTGATGTGAATTATAAACATCAACAAAATATCAAGCATTCTATATTCTGTAGAGACGCGAAATTTCGCGTCTCTACTACGACAAATCGAGGGTTTTAGCATCCAATTCACATAACGCGTATTTTATTCTCTGGTAAGTCTTGAGACTGAGAAATCTGGCGATTTTCTGTTAGTAAATACTCGTTAATGATACAGGTAGTCAACCACACTAAACCCGTCGCATAACCAGCGATGACATCAGTAGGCCAGTGTACTCCTAAATAAAGCCGACTAAAACCAATTGCCAAAATTAAAATAGCAGTCAAGGTTAAAATCTGCGATCGCCATTGCGGAAATTCTTGAGATAGCGTATAGCCCATACAACCATAAACTACTATTGATACCATTGCATGGCCACTCGGAAAACTGTAGTGATTGACGTTAATAATGTGATCCCATAGTGCGGGACGCGTCCTGACAAACAGTTCTTTTAGCAAGTAATTTAAGCTAATTGCACCAACCGCCGCTATCCCAAAGGTAGTGGCTTGTACGTGACGGCGACGATACAGCAAAACACTTTCCCACGCCAAACAAGTCAACAGTAATAATGGTGGTTGCCCTAGGGACGTGATCCCTACCATAATGCGATCTAGTAAGGGCGTGTGCAGCTTTTGAATAGCTAATAAAATACTTGTGTCTAAACCATGTCTGTTTAACAGTGCAGTACCAAAGGATAGAGAAGAAAAAGCTGCTGCTATGGGAATTAGTTGACTATGCCATTGATTTATGGGAGTGTTTGATCGCACAACTCTAGAAATACTCTTGCTGGGAATAAATTCTGGTGCAGTGCTGGGTGGTAATTGTTGAAAAACTCTTTTGTAATCTAAAACGATATTGTGCAGAATCCAGGCGATCGCATTTGGGCTAAAATCTGGCTGAAAAAGTACCAAAACATTACCTGTTAAATGGTTAGCACTAGCTTGAAAAATAATTTCTTCTTTTGACAATCTCAATTCTAAATATTTTTTGAGAGCTTGAGAATAATGCAGTCCACTCACCTTATATCTCGCTCTTCCCTTGATAGAAGTATGTATAGCTCGAATTAAAGAATTTTCCCCAAAAAGATTGCCAAAATCAGTTTTCATTTTTCTGCTGCACAAATTTTTGTAATATTCCTAAACAATCAGTTGACTTTTCACGTCATGTGGAAAAGCCGACGAAAAACCTAACCCCCTAGCCCCCTTCCCGACGCGGGAAGGGGGAAGATTCAAAGTCTCTCTCCTTGTAGGAGAGAGATTTAGAGAGAGGTTTTCCAGATCCCGTGAAAAGTCCGAAACAGTCAGAGGCACTCAAGTCTCTTTTTCAAATAGTATCCAGGCCACTCTTGCTGTTGCCTGTTCCCTATTCCCTATTCCCTCTCTACTTACAATACTTATCGAAAAATAAATTTTATGGACAAAAATTGACAAGTGCGCTGATAATTGCCTGAAAGTATAAGGAGGAAGAAACATGAGTTTCTATCGTGGGCGTAAAGTTTTAGCTATTTTGTTGCTCTCAGTGTTATTACTGACAACAGCCTGTACTCCCAAAACACCAGGACGTTTTGATCAAGCACAACAAGAAAGCACCAAACAAAAAAGTGGTCAAGCAGTTGCTAAAACTGCGACTCAGGGAAGTGAATTTAACAAATATTTCCCGAAATCTGGTAGTGGCTACGATCGCGTCTATACCCAAGAGAAAAAAGGCTTTGCAGAAGCCAAGCTGAAAAAGGGTGGCAAAGAGGTAGCGATGCTGTCTATTTCTGATACTAGCAGCACGCCGAGTGCAGCAGCCAAATTCTCCAAAAGCACCAAAAAGATTGCTGGATACCCAGCAGTAGAACAAGGTTCAACCGCAACTGCTGTTTTAGTTGGTAAGTATCAAGTAAAAGTTCAGTCTCGTGCTACATCATTTACAACCAGCGATCGCGCCGATTGGCTCAGTAAATTTAATCTTAATGGTCTAGCCAAACTCAAATAATCTGCACTCAAAATATTGAGATAACAAACTCGCAATCAGGAGATTTTTGTGAGCAAAGCAATTTTTGAATTAGTTGATGAATTACCAACTGGTGGTTTAACAATATCTGTATTAAAGGCTCTTGATTTTGTCGCTCCTGGTGAGTGGCAAAACACTGTTGGCTTTGTCAACACGATTAAAACCGTCACTGGTGAAACTGACGAAGAGTTAATTCAACAAATTGGCGAACGAGCGATTTATCTTTACAACGATCGCTCTCAAGGCTACCAACGAGCAATGTGGCTTTATCAAACTGTTGATGGTACAGATAAAGCTCTCGGTACAGCAGCTTTAGCTAATAAAGTTGGTGAAAAAATTCCGCTTTTAGGTTTTCTTAACTCTGTAACGCCCAAACCAGATAAAGCCCAAACTATTGATTTGTGCTTAAAACTAGTAGCTGAATTGGTGGCTTTCTGTCAAATTAACGGCATTCCTGGAGACAGCATCGGCGATTTTGTTGCTTCTTTGGGTGAGTATAGCGGTGAATCTCTCATCCGTATGGTGGCATTAGTTTGTATTGATGGATTGATACCTTTAGGCCCAGATTTCATCAACAAAGCCTTATCTACGGTTAGCCAAACCAGTCCCCAAGAACTAGAACAAAACTCAACTTTTCAAGGTATTCAAGATGCGATTCCTGGCGGTAATGCTGCCAGTAAGTTGAACTTTATTGGCGAAAGTTTTGATTCTGTTAAAGGTTGGATGAATGGGTTAGTTGTTGGGAATAATTTAACGCCGCAAAATGTTGCACATCACTTGCAAAATTTTATGGAAGTCAGCGATGACAAATTAGATTATCTGGCAGCTTTCTTAGATGTCGCCACTAATTACTACGAACATACAGGCACACAAACTTTAGCACGTCGTTTAATTGAACGCGCCGTAGCTGAGATTTAGTTATAGCCAATATCAGTCATTAGTCATGGGTATTTACAAATGACTAATGACTATAGCGTTTCCAACTCCAGTGAGGTACAAGATAACCCCTCCCCAACCCTCCCCTTGGTAAGGGGAGGGTGCCGTTAGGCGGGTGGGGTGTATTTCATAAGCTTGAGAATTGCTATAATTACCAACTTATAGATTTAAATTTTTGGCGATCGCATCCAAGTAAGGCTGAAAAATAGTTAAATTTTCCAGTTTTTCAAACTTACCTGTAACAGCACCTGGGTCAAAAGCCGTACTAATTATATAAAGTGCAGTTCCATCAAAGGCAGCATAACTAATGTATTGCTCTTGTAGTCCACCTTCAGGTTTAATACCTGTAAAACCGTAGCGTATTCCTGATAGCTTACCAATAGATACTTCTTCTAAGGGGTGGGTAGAGAAAATAATTTTATTGCCATATCCTTTCTGGCGGTCTTTACTCAAAGAAGCATAGTAGTCACCAGCCCAAGATTTCAGTGATGTGAGTACTTTGGTTTGGTTGGCAGAATTCTGATAATCTAGCTTAGAGCCGAATGGAATACCTGCATCGGTAAGATGTTTTTGAAAATTCGGATTGTTACTAACTTGCGAAACACCAATCTCAACTTTACCTAAAACTTCGCCTTTGGAAGATACACATAACAAAGAAGCAGTTCCTTGACAAGGAGACACTTGCCAGCCGTTAGGAACTATAAAATTTTTACCTAAAACTTTTTGCCAAATATTTCCTGCTATTGGAGTAGAAGCCGCTCCAGGCGTAATTTGTGAGGGAGTATTGGGTGTCGGTGTTGCTACTTGGTGTTTTGGTGCTACTTTGCTTGCAGAAAAGTAAGGAAGGACAAATTTTACACCTATTGGCATTAACAACAGTAAGATCGTAGCCAGGAAAAGATGATAAACACGCAACATTTTTTCTGAAAATCCAGAGCCAGAAATTGCCGAATCAGCCTATAGACTACAACATTTGGTATGTATACAGGAAGATACAGCCTTAGTCACTTAGGTTAAGACAGTGTTGATTACTCAAATCTTTGTAGATACTGGGTTTATACTCAGCAAAGCCGTTCAACGGAGTGCCTCGGAAATCTGTCTACCGCACTGCCTCCTCGTGACTTCTGAATTCTATTTAGATAACCGAAGTTTCTTCTAACTTTATATACAATATATATACGTAGCAGCGCTGCTTTGAGATTGTAAGCGCTACTACAAGTAGTTTTTTTGGTTAATCTCTGTCTAATTATTGGTGGTTAGCCACATAGACCTGAGGTGTTATTTGAAGCGACGAGCGCCGTTGCTGCGATTTTGTTTGTGTCTTGCAACTGCTTTCCGCTTTTGTTTTTCTAGCGGTGTCTCAAAGTGACGCTTCTTTCTCATGTCTTGGAAAATTCCAGCTTTAGAAACTTCCCGTTTAAATCTTCGCAAAGCTGAATCAATACCCTCATTCTCCCCCAAGACTACTTGCGTCATTCTCATTCCTCCTTATGTGGATGAATAGCCGAATCTAGAGAAAAATAAAATACTCCAGCAGAAATGAGCCTTTGGCTTTATCTGCTGGAGACTCTAGATGCTAAATTTTCATTTCAAAAGTTTAGTAACGACCACGACCGCCGCCGCCACCGCCGCGATTGTTATTGCCCCAGCTACCGCCACGAGAAGGACTTCTTTCTTCACGAGGTTTAGCTTTGTTAACTTTCAAGTCACGCCCCATCCATTCAGCACCATCAAGCGCTTCAATAGCAGCGGTTTCTTGTGACTCACTTTCCATCTCTACAAAGGCAAAACCGCGAGGACGGCCTGTTTCTCGGTCAGTGGGTAACTGAACGCGATTTACTTTTCCGTATTCGCTAAATGCCATTCTCAAGTCGTCCTCAGTGACTTGGTAAGACAAATTTCCAACGTAAATTGACATATAATGTCTCCGAATTCAGGGAGTGTAGAGAGTTAAATTCGGAGAGACGCTTTTTCAAAATCAAAACGAGTTACTCAACCGAAAATAATCCTTATATGCCAAAGTATAGCACAACCTTTAAATAATCAAAGTTATCAATTAGTTAAAAAACTTTGTAGTTTGTAACTATTATAGAAATTATTTGAGTATTTATACTTAATAAATGTTTTGCAAGCTGTTCATAGACATTGATTAAGTTAACTATTACATATAATTCATAATTATATGCTCAACACATACAAGCTAATTTTAACTATATATAGTTTTAAACTTTTTTGATATTGTCTAACTCTGATAATATTCTTTGAGCTTCCTGGCACAAAATTTGGTGATAGTTACTATTACTGGCAAGCAAGCCTCCCCACTGATTTATATCACCAGTACTATATTGCAACAAACTACTATCAAAGTGAGTAAACTCACCGCCTGCTTCAGTTAAAATTAGCTCTGGTGCGGCTATATCCCAATCTTTAGGGGCAGACTTTCCCGACAGAGAAATATAGATGTCTGCTTGTTGTTCAATAATAGTAGCAATTTTACAACCTACACTACCCACAGCTTTTTGATTTTGACAAGGCAAGTGTTGTAGTAAATAGTTTAATCTTTCATGGCGATGAGAACGACTCACCACTAAGGTTAAATCTTCAACTCGTTTTGATTTTGAAAGTTTTACCGGAACAGTGGCTTTTGGAGTTTCCTTAAATGTGCCGCCATCTTTAGTAGCGTAGTAAATTTTTTCGGCTTCAGGCACAGCTACTACTGCTAAAATTGGCCGATGATCTTTAATTAAGGCAATATGAATTGCATAGTCGCCAGTCTTATCGATAAAATCTCGTGTCCCATCTAAAGGATCAATTAGCCATACTAATTGGGAGTTTTGTTGGTGAAGTTGTGATTTATAGGTTTCTTCACTAATGTAAGCAAAATCTTCATTACCGCAAGCGGCTTGCAATCTCTGCAAAATATATTGACTGACGGTAACATCTGCAATAGTAACAGGTTCATTTTGTTTGTATTGCACCTGTAAATCAGAGTCTTTAACTGTGCCATGGTAATAAGAGTGTAGTATATCTGCTGCTTTCCAACCTACATCACGAGCGATCGCTAATATTTCTTCTAAATCTTTCATTATTTCACTTCCATCCAGCGACGTGTGCCAAAAAATTGACAGGAACTAGCGGCGATATTAGCGGCTTGTGCTAAAGCATTAGTGAAATTCTCACTTAATATATAGTGGCAGAAAGCACCGTGAAAAATATCTCCGGCCCCTAGTGTATCAATTGCTGCAATTTGCGGTACGGTTATAGTACCACTTCGATTACTACTTAGATATGCAATTGGTTGTTCACCGTGGGTCATAGCTATGTGGGGAATGCCAAAACTGCTAAGGTAATCAAAAACCTGTTCCTCTGCATCACAGCCGGGGGGATAAAAATTCACTGAACAAACTGCGTAGTCTACGAAAGGCAAAATTTCCTCAAAGCCAGCTTTCCAGCTACCACCATCGATGACTACCGGGATATTCTCAGCTTTCGCTGTTTGAGCGATCGCTTTACTAACTGCCATCTGATGCCCATCAATTAATACAATATCAATATTTGGCAAAATATTAGCTGGGATAGATGCATTGCTGGCTTGGGTTTTTGCAGCATTAATCGAAATTACGGCCCGTTCACCTGTTGCTTGAGTGACAATAATAGAAGATACAGGTGGTGGTGTTGGCTTGTTGGGTTCAAGGTCAGCGATCGCTACTCTATAATTTTCTAAATCACTACGAATTAGTTGCGTCATGGAGTGCGAACCAACCACACCCAAAACAGTGGCTTGATTACCTAAATGAGCGAAAGTCACAGCCGCATTGGTAGCGGGGCCGCCCGCTGCTACAGTGTAGTCAGCAGCTACTAGCTTCTGATTATTTTGAGGAGCAGAATCAGCAAGATAAATCAAATCTAAAGTCACTAAACCGACAAATAATCCGTGATACACCAGTAATACTCATTCTCCAAAACTAACACGACAAGACCTAATTACGAACTACGAATTATATTTAGTCTCATGCAAACCGATCCGCAACCAGGAACACTTTACGTTGTTGGCACACCCATTGGCAACCTAGAAGATATCACTTTTCGGGCGGTGCGAATTTTGCAGACAGTAGATTTGATTGCGGCGGAAGACACGCGTCATACAGGTAAACTCTTACAACATTTTCAAGTTAAAACACCGCAGCTAAGTTACCACGAACATAATCGTAATAGTCGCATTCCTGAAATATTAGAGCATTTAAGTAACGGCAAAGCGATCGCTTTAGTTAGCGATGCAGGTATGCCCGGAATTTCCGATCCTGGTTACGAACTGATTAAAGCTTGTATCGACGCAGGGATAAAAGTAGTACCAATTCCTGGTGCAAGTGCTGCAATTACGGCTTTGAGTGCGGCTGGTTTACCCACGGATAAATTTACGTTTGAAGGCTTTTTACCACCGAAAGCGCAACAACGACGAGAACATTTAGAAAATTTACAAACAGAATTCCGCACTTTAATTTTCTACGAATCGCCGCACCGTTTACCCGAAACTTTGCAAGACTTAGCAGATATTTTCGGGAGCGATCGCCAAATTGTGCTGGCGCGGGAATTAACTAAACTGTACGAAGAATTTTGGCGAGGCACAATAGTAGATGCGATCGCCCACTACAATCAACGCCAACCGCAAGGTGAATACACTTTAGTTGTTGCGGGTACGCCAGCGACTCAACCTTTATTAACAGAGACCGAACTGAAAGCAGAATTGCAACAATTAATTAGTCAAGGAATATCGCGATCGCAAGCCAGCCGTCAACTAGCCAAATTTACCTCACTTTCCCGTCGCCAAGTCTATCAACTAGCCTTGTCTATAGTTCTGAGTGCTGAATAGCTTATTGTCATGTATCTAAGTCAGGACTTACGCAGACTCTACGATTTCTTGGCGTACTTGGCACGCCAGTTGCTTCAAGTCGGCAGAGCCGCCCAACGCACTGGCTCGACTTGGCGGTTCGATAATTCCAGCTTTTTGTCCATTTTTATGTATGTCCTGGAAGATTACGGAAAATCGAACCACTCCAGACGCAGAGATCACACAGAGAAGTCGGAGCGGCGGCTTGGGCCGATCTGAACTTCGGTGGGAATGAGAGTTTGAGAGGTTTTTTGCGTAAGTCCTATAAATGGAGATTTCATCAAACCTTTGCCTTAAATAGATGAATCATTGCCGATTTGAAATTGCGGTAGAGAGGTTTGGCTAAGTTTGAGGCTACTATTACAATGGAAATTATTCATAATGAGGAAACAGAATGACCCAAGTGGTTCTAGGCGAAAACGAAGGAATAGATTCAGCGCTACGTCGGTTTAAGCGCCAAGTATCCAAAGCTGGTATATTGGCCGACGTGAAATATCATCGGCACTTTGAAACACCATTAGAAAAGCGCAAACGCAAGGCCGTAGCAGCCAGACGCAAGCGCCGTTTTAAATAAACCTATGTAGTTTGGTACTGGCGTTGCTTAAAGAATTCACTCTAAATCAGCAACAGCACTTTGCCATAATACTCACATGAAATTTAGCAAGATTTACCCAACCCTAACAGGGGTTTGGGTATATTGCTGTAAATAAAGAATAGGGGCTAGAGATTAGGGACTAGAGGCTAGTATTTTTATTCAGCACTCCATTAACTATTAACTTCAACAGTACGGCTATTACAACAATTCATAGCCTTTTCAACTCCTTGTTTTAGGCTCATTTCTACACACTCAACTACAAACTGAAGTACAGCAGACATCAATTGAGTTTCAGCAGTAGAAAATTTCCCTAGTACATGAGAGACAGTTTCTGAATTATCACCATTGGCTGCGTCTTTTGGTTTACCAATGCCGATACGCAAACGAGGAAAGTTTTGCGTGCTAAGATGAGCGATCGCACTCTTCATACCATTATGCCCACCAGCAGAACCAGATAGGCGTAGGCGAGTTTTTCCCAGAGGTAAATCCATATCATCATAGATTACCAACACAGACTCTGGCGGCAATTTATACCAACTTGTGACAGCTTGGATTGCTTGTCCTGAGCGATTCATGTAAGTTAATGGCTTTAGCAAGCGGATTTTACTGCCAGCAAATGCCATACCTTCGCCATACTCCCCTTGAAACTTGCGATTTTCTGCTAAGGAAATTTGCCAAGCACGAGCCAGCGCATCGACAGCGGCAAAACCAATATTATGGCGTGTTTGTTCGTACTTCGGCTCTGGATTCCCCAACCCAACAATCAGTTGGGGAATTACCAAAGCTGGTTGTGTTACAGCTTCTGTCATTTAACTTACAATCAATCGATTCGCAGCACTATTTTAAGGGGTTAGAGGCTAGAGGCTAGAGACTAGGCACTAGTATTTTTACTCAGCACGAGCGCGAGAAGTTGCAAGGAGGAGCCAGTCCGTTGCGGGGGTAACCCCCGTTGAAGGAACTGGCGTGGTCTCCCTCCGGGCAAACTTCGGTGACTCAGTACTCAGAACTTTATTAGCTAGTTTGGGAAGAATTAGCAGTATCTTGTTGTGGTTGAGCGGCTTCGATTTGCTTGGGTTCGAGTTCAGCAGTAGTTTTTACAGCTTGTTCGATTTGTTCGGCTTCGCGTTTAAATTCATTTTGAAATTCATTAGAAGCTTCTTGAAAACCGCGAATCGCTTTCCCTACACTCCGGCCAATCTCTGGCAATTTCTTAGGGCCGAAGATTAACAGTGCCACTATCATAATTAGAGCCATTTCTGGCAGACCAATACCAAATATATTCACGAGGTTGCTCCTATTAAGTATGCAGGCAGACGAAGTTAGGAGAGTGGGGAATTAATATAAAAATTTTCCCCATCATTAACTATGGTTACTAGTTTCAGACTAACCTTTCAAGTCTATGACTTACAAAAAAACCCGGACAAGCCGGGTGTAAGTTTGCTGAATACGCAAGCTTGATTGCGATGTTTAAATTAGCCGCCTAGGGTACGCCAATCAACCAACACATCCTGAATTGTGATTGATTTATTGTAAAGTTGCAGAATTATTAGCAAAAACACGAAAAATAGCCCTATAAACACGGCCATGACTGGGGTAGTTCCCCAGCCCGGAGCCACTTTACCATACTCAGAATTCAAAGGTCTCAGGATATCTCCCAACCTAGTCCGTTGTGCCATAGTTCACCTAAGATTAGTTGCCAAAGCTTTTTTTAATCTTCTGTAATATTCTATAAGAATAGCACTCATAATCAATCTAAATTTTATGGAACCCGCAATAGTTCTTAGCATTTCTGTCGGCGCGATCCTTGTAGCCATTACGGCGTATGGAATTTATACCTCATTTGGCCCGCCTAGCAAGGAGTTGGCAGATCCCTTTGAAGACCACGAAGATTAGATTTAGTCAATAGTCCATAGTAAAAATATGGGGACTCAGGACTACTGGCTTATACCTGCTGAGGTTTAAGTGTTGGTATCACTTTGATGGTGGTAATTTTCCAAGGCTGTATTGTCAGTGGTTCTTGTTTAACGGAAGATTCAGCGATATGTAGGGAACGTTCTAATAAATCTACTGTTTCTCCAATACATAGCCCTAAATCGCTCTGCAAATGTAACTCGGCTGTTTCACCTTGCGATTCGTAACATCGCAAAATAAACTCCTGGGGATTATCTTCTGTTGGTTTCAGCGCCATTAAGATTAAGTTTTGAGAAGTTAAATTTAAGAAACTCATTTTGTCGGGAGTGCTGAGTGCTGAGGAGTCAGTCGCGTGGTCAGGCAGCGCGGTCTTGGGGAGCCACTGCGTTGGGGAGACAGCCGCGTGGTGAGGCAGCGCGGTCTTGGGGGTTTCCCCCATGAGCGACTGCCGAAAGGGTTTCCCGACTTGAGGCAACTGTCGTCGGCTTTGCCGACTTGAAGCAAGTGGCGTGGTTTCCCCCATGAGCGACTGCCGAAAGGCTCTGCCGACTTGAGCGAACTGGCGTTGATGAGTAAAAAAGACTTGTAGGGGAATGTTGAGTTCATAGCCACGTTGTACTGTCTGGGCTGATTCCCAGGTTCCAGCATGAGGATACAATGCATAAGTGAATTCATGAAAGCCTCTGTCAGCTTCTGGGTCTGGCCAGTTGGGGCTGCGTAACAGAGATATGCGTAGTTGATTTGGTTGACTGTCGTAACCATATTTACAATCATTGAGCAAACTGATACCGTAAATACCGAGTTCTGTTTCTCCAGTTAAATCAGCCCAACGCAAGGCGGGTACTTCCCATTTGGCTTGTTCTGCGGGGGTTTGCAGTTTTGTTGGGCGACGAATAACACCACAGGGGATTTCATAAGTGGCAAAGTCTGCTTTTACATTTAAGGGAAATGCAGCTTTGACAAAAACTTGATTTTCTTGCCAATTAACTGTAGAAGCAATTTTTAAGATGGGTGAACCTGCTTGTAAAACATAATCTTGACGAAATTCTGATTCGCCTAACTGACGCACCACACGCAAGCGATGTTGCACTGGGCCTTGTTCTAGCACTTCAATAGATTTGAGGCTGGTGGCTGGTAAAGGGTGTTGTGCATAATTCGGA
This sequence comes from Nostoc sp. CHAB 5844, assembly GCF_020829595.1. Classification (GTDB taxonomy): domain Bacteria; phylum Cyanobacteriota; class Cyanobacteriia; order Cyanobacteriales; family Nostocaceae; genus Nostoc_B. The sequence goes on along the minus strand of NZ_JAIVFW010000012.1, from coordinate 44,014 downwards.
TCAATATTCCAAGCATCCCAATATTGACCGCTATCTTTAAAGGCTTGTAATTGATTTCCTGCACCACTCAATACTTCTCGTTGATGAGTCTTATCAAAAACGCTAGATAAATCACCTGTATCAGGGTCAATAGTTACCCGCAGGAATTGATTTTCAATGACAAAATCAGGGATATGGGATGATGAGTTGCTGGGGAGTTGGGATGTTGGGACAAGCCAAAATAGACGGTAGCCTACGGGTGGGATATCAGTTGCTAAAAATAGTAATGTTGCTGGTCGGGTTAATTGAGATATTAGTTGGTTGCCAGCGACATCGTAGATTTGCCATTCTGGGTTAGCTGTGGGTAAGGTGACAGCAACTACCTCACAACGTTGCCAGTTGAGAGAATTAAACACGAAAATTGGTAAACTATTTGGTTCTGGTGGTTCTGGTAGGGTAAAGTGGGATGCGATCGCGCAATACGATTCTTCTAATATTCTTGTCCCCACTTGTTCGACTTGCTGCCACTGTGCCAAAGCATCAGTATAAACTTGAGTAATCGAAGAACCAGGTAAAATATCGTGAAATTGGTTAAATAAAACCTGCTTCCAAGCTTTTTCTATCTCTGCTTTCGGATATGTCGCGCCACAGGTAATGGTTGCTAAAGTCGCAAACAGTTCAGCTTGATACAGTAAACTTTCACCACGACGATTCCAACGCTTTTGATCACCGTGAGTAGTGTAACAGCCGCGATGGAATTCTAGGTAGAGTTCATCATCCCAAGTAGGAAAGTCTGCTTTGCTAATTTGTTGTAAATACTTTTCGGCGGTTGTAAATTCTAGTTCTGGGAAAAGGGATGAATGTTGCCAGCGTTGGGCAATTTCTAACATATCACGGGTGGGGCCGCCGCCGTGGTCGCCAACGCCTGGAAGCCAAAGAGACTCTTGTAAATTTGTTTGGGCTTGCCATTCCAGAGTGTAGGATGCCATTTTCACTGGGTCAATGCCTTCTCCTATAGGTGCAGACATCAAACTAAAGACTTGACTACCGTCAGGCGATCGCCACCAAAAAGCCCCATAATCAAACTTAGTAGTATCATTCCATCGCAACTTTTGGGTGACAAAATACTCCACACCTGCATTAACGAAAAACTGCGGTAAAGTTGCACAAAAACCAAAAGTATCAGGAACCCAAACTATCGGCGAAAGCTTGCCGAACTTTTCTTGAAAATAGCGTTGACCATACAATAACTGACGGACTACCGATTCACCACTAATCAAATTTAATTCTGGTTCCACCCACGTAGCCCCAATAATTTCCCAACTCCCAGCAGCTACGGCTTGTTGAATTGCTGCAAATAAATCTGGGCGATGTTCTTCCACCCAAGCGTAAAGGGCAGGAGTCGAATGACAGAAGATTAATTCAGGAAAATCTTTTTGTAATTTAAGAACCGACTCAAAAGTATTTTGCGCTGCATTCCAAGTTTCACTCACAGGCCACAGCCATGCTAAATCTAAATGAGCGTGACCCAGCAAGAAAATTTTAGATTTTAGATTTGGGATTTTAGATTGAAATAATTTTTGGCGTAAAGACAAAAGACATCTTTCCCACTCTTCCCTCTCTTTCTCCGCGTCCTCTGCGCCCACCGTTCGCGCAGCGTCTCCGATAGGAGAAGTTTGCTCAACGGGGGGAACCGCCGCACGCAACTTCTCTCTGCGGTTCGTTATTCTTTCTATCTTTGCCGCCAAACTCTCCAATTTTTCCGGCGCAAACTTTTCTAAATAAAGCTGCGCCACCGCCAACTCATCCGCGACAAAACCCGGATCAGGATGATGATAATCTGTAGACTCGTAGACGAGGAGCGATCGCATCAAAGCCCCATCGCAATGTCCCGGACTTACCAAGCGCAAAGCTACGATAAACTCGTCTCCTGAAGACACACTCTGACTCAGCATTACTCTTGGGTAAAAATCAAATAAATCTCCTGCTTGTACTAATTTCCCATTGACATAAATCTCCGCAGCATCTGCCCACCACACCAAAGCCAACCGCAAAGACAAACCCGCCAAAGGATAACCCTGTAAATCTTGGGGAACTACCAGTTTCTGCACTAGCCATAAAACTTTTTTTCCTCCTGTCCAAGCAATATGTCCCTGAGAATTTAACTCTACAGGTTGCCAATCAGACCAATTAGATGTGACAACATCAGTAATACTCCGGTCACACTCTTGGTATAACCAAGTAGACTGAAGATTAACTTGACAACAAGAGCGTAGTTGCTCGATAGTGTCTGAGATTAAATTTGTCTGCGATTGAGATACAGGAGGGGTCATATTTTCGCTAAGATGATGGCACTTACGAAGATTAACAGTTTGTCGTTATCTATTTTTTGCTGGGAGTCTCACAACTAAACAAAACTCGAACTCATAAATCACTATCATGTCATCTGGTTCTTCTGGGCGTTATCAAAGCAGACTCTTTAACTTTGTCCACCAGCAATCTCGGCGGTTGACAGAACGATGGGAACAAACCTTCCGACAAGTGCAAGTTGCTACTAAGTGGGGTATAGAAGCATTACTTTACCCGTTGTATCTACTATTGCAGTCAACCGAGTCAAAGGTGAAAACGCTGTATAGCAAAGAACCACAACCTAGGTTAAAGTTACAATCAAATTATAGCGATCGCTCACTCGAAACTCCCTTAACTGCTGATACGCCTATACAGCGTGTCTTAGAAGCAATTCAAAAGCTTCCATCTGAGGAAACATCTGTCACTTCTCCAAAAACATCACCACGTTTTTACCTTTTGGGATTTTGGTGGCAGAAATTGTTTCAACATAGTAAAACAAATAACTCCGCTCTGACTCAATCCTTAACGATTTCAGACAATTCCCCAAGTCGTCTTACCTCGCCTCAGTTAAAGGATATTCTTCAGCGCTATTTGCTAGAAGTACAAGGAGTTGCCACAACTCTTGAGAATCGTCACTTGGTATTAATTACTACTAATAATCAAATCCTTGATATTTTGACACCTCAACAACAGACAAAACTATTAGACCGAATTATTAGTGAAGTTGCTCATTACTGGCATTCTCACCAATTAGCACTAGCTGAACAACAGACGGAGTTATTACCAGAAATTCATCGTTTATTAGCCAAGCTAACTGATGATAATCTCAGCAATCTTTCAGCATTGAAAGCAGAAATACCAACAGAGTTAGTAAATACTGGCAGAATTTTAGAACTTTTGGATACAGTTGTCGCCAAATTAGAAGAAAAAGCTTTAGTGCCAGTCCAGCAAAATAGTCAAGAAATTATTCAAGTTACCCGCACAAAATTAAATATATTTCTTTACGGTAAAGAAGAGTTAGTTGCTCAAGGAGATATTACCGTTACATCGGATAGTTTAGAAACGCAAACACTTAATGTTCAAGCTTTGATTGAGGCAGCAATCAATTATTTTTTTGGTGTTGGTAAAGGTAAAAAACTTCAATCAGGCAATACTAATAGCCACACCAAAAGGCAATCTTTACAACCTAAAAATTATCAGGTTCTAGCTAAAAAACGTCAGATACAGAAACAGGAGACAGCAGATCCTTGGTTGACTTGGGGTGATTTGTTTGGTGATTCTGAGTTAGTTAATGACAAACCAGTTCAACCAACACCAAAGATAAATCCTCTGTTATCTCCAAGTTCATCATTCAAGCTATCTCCAAAAACAAAATTGACAGTACCACAAGCGAAAGCTGGCTCTGGTTTAGTACAACGGAAAAAACCAAGCCGCAATCTTACACCAAGTCAAAAAGTATCTGGGATTGCTACTGTCAAACCAACTGAAACCAGTATTTCCCAAAATGAAAGTGAGGTAAAAGAAATTATCCAACACCAAAGCCACAATCATCAAGTCGAAGCTAAACCAGACTGGATAGAAATTAAAGCTACTTCTATGGGATATGAGCAGCACTTATTAGAGAAAATTTTAGTATGGCTTGATCGCACTATGCTGTGGTTAGAAGAAATGTTAGTAAAGGCTGTTCATTTATTGCGGAGTTTGTGGCAAGGTAAATAATAACATTTGCTAAATGACTATTGACAAATGACCATTTACTATTGATGGGTTTCTGCGTGAAAATTCTTGTTTACTGTAAATACTTTAATTTCAAAAATCCACTGGATAAACCGAAGATTGAAACATTTGTGGTAAATTTACCACAAATTCCCCAGGTTGGTGAAACAATTGTTGTTGAAAGAATTTCACCTCAAAAACAGTTTGTAATTATTTTTGAGTACATTGTGACAGCCGTACAGTTGAATGCTTCTAAAGAATCTGCTGATGCGGCCGATGCTCAAGTGAATGCATCTTTAAATCACTGCTGGGAAGGTACATCAAATTTTAAAATCACGAACTTTTTAGAGAAATAATCGTTATACCAGTTCTCTAACATCTACATGGTGTTGGAGGTAGGGTTGCAGGTTCATGTTAAAAGACCGTCAATTTTTGGCTATTGTTTAATTTTTAAACCCTACACCCCAAAGCCAGTAATATCAAGGATTTACACTTATTTGAGTACCATTCGATTCAGAGACAGTAGTTGCACCAACTGCCATGACTGGAGACAATTCACTGACGCGGTTGTTATCTAAAACTGCTCGCACTCGATAACCAAGCTGAATTTTGTGCATCAACAAGATTAATTCACGCTTAAGTAAGCCTTGTGATTTTTGGTTTTCATTAGATGCTGCTTGAATACGAAAACAGCGATCGCTTTGACGTTGTAACTTTGGAGAAATAATTATCTATCTTTTGGAGGATGTATTGTTAATTTTATATCAGATGGAATACGCTAAAAGATAATTGCAACTAATAACTAATATTGTTTTGCGATCGCAATTACTCTAAATAATACCTGTCAACTTTGTGAGCCAGAAGTTATACGGCATCACCGATTAATTTGACTAGTTTTCAATAAAGAAAGTATTTTAAACTAGGAATTATCAATCTCTATTACCACAATATATGGTTAAGGAAGTAACGCAATAGTTTTGTCCCTGTTGGTTCTTGATAGTTGTTTGGTAACAAAGCTATCATTGCCTTTTGCAAAGCTTCTAAAGCAGTTTCTACTTCTTGCCGTGTGGTTTTTGTATTTGGAGAAAAATGTAAAGGTTCACCAAAGCGAATAGTTAACTCTTTTCTCAAATAAAGGTCATGAGTGCCAATTAATGCAACTGGTACTATTGGCACACCAGCGCGTAAGGCATATATCACTGTTCCTCGCTTGAGGGGAAGATGCAGTTTACCCTCGGTGCTTCCCAGCCGTCCTTCGGGAAAAAGGATCATCCCATCCCCGTGAGCCAAAATTCCAAGAACAATGCGGTCTATTTGTCGCAATGTCTGGATATCGCTGCCAGAAGGGACATTTTCTTCAATGGCAGTGGCTAGTTCTGCTAAGTCTTGTCTTCCAGCTTTGGCTGCTGCCATCACAGCGACTTCTTCTTTCCACAACCGCGCTAAAGGAATGACACCTCTGGCAAAGCTTAAGATGAAGCGTTTCCACAATTTGTTATAGAGGGTGCGTGCATCACCCAAAATATAATAATAGGGTTGGTTGGGGAGTTCTGCTAACAACAGCAAGGGGTCAATGTGGTGGAGATGGTTGACGGCAAGAATTGCTGATGTCTGCGGTAAGCTTTCGAGGTTTTCTACCCGTACTTTGAATAGTGTATGAATGAGCGATCGCAATACAAACCGTCTTACACTACCATTAACTTGGTGTTCTGTCTGCCCTTCGTTAATTGCTTCTAGACGATTTAGCGCTTGTTCGATTGTATAACGCACAGCGCGATCGCTTGCCGCTGCTACACCTTCTTCTACCCGCTTAATAATGGCAGCTTCCAAAGCCGGCAAACTACCTGACTGATGGTTAGAGAAATTATTAATCACACCCTCGTTGAGTTCATATACTCATCATATATAAATATTATGATGGCGACGAGCTTGTACTCCGCCGAAGTTCGAGCGCCCTTTCAGGGCGGGGCTTCATACCCATGTTCCGATGCATCTCCACGGCTTTGGGGCAGGGCTTGCTCCCGCTCCCTGCCCCTCCGCATCTTCGGTGAAGTACACAATTTAATTCTCAAAGCTAGGTCAAGAGCCTATTATTATTCTGAATTCTGACTCCTGAATTCTGCTGTATTTTTAATACTCTCTCACAAACTCAGTCAAGAACCTGAAGGCTTTAAGAATATAACTAGCGCAATCTTGAGGAGAAGTATTGTAAAATGATCGCCATGCGTTTGCTTTATCTTCATCATAGCGATCGCCGCGTTCTGGATGATGTTCTAACCATGCCAAGCGTACAGCATGACCAATTAACACATCTAACACAATATATTCTTCGATTTGCAGGTTGGGGTTTCTAGATGCGATCGCACCTAATTCTATTAGTGCTTCAATATTAACTTGGCGATATTCTGGCGCTTCGATTTTATTTAATAAATGCTCAACCCGCAGTGCAAAGTTCTTTTCGCCAGCCGTCATTTCTGATAACATCAACTCGCTATCTAAACGATTGCGGCGTTCTAGTTTGTCCCCAATTACTAAGCCTTTGCAATGTTTCATTAATAACCAAACTTGCTGAAAAAAGTTTTTCGGTACACGGTTCAGCGCCCCTTCAGCTTGGCGGAAGCGTCGCCAACCACCAGGAGGTATTTCGATTTCTTCGGCAATTGTTGGCAGCACTACCCAATCAATATCGCTTTCTTTTTGCTTAACGTGTAATGATTCTTGCTGGCGTAACAAGTTACTCATCCCTGTATAACCAGTTAATACCTGACGCAAGCGCATTTTGATTTCAAATGGCGAAAGTTCCATTAACTGTTCGTAGGCTTCATCTTGGGTAACACGTAGTTCTTGTGCTAGTTCGCTGGTAATTAATAAGATGAGATAGCCAACTCTTAAAGTTAACAGACCTTGGAATAGTTCAGGCTCCGAGCGAATGAGAGTACCAAGATAAAGTAATATTTCTTGTGTGAGAACGCGATCGCTGATATCTTCACGACAAAAATGCTTGATTTTCTCAGCAATTTCATTGTGAGGCATAGGTACAGCAATCAATGATGCTTCACTGTACGCTCTACCTACAGCTATTTGCTTGCCACGCACCAAAATACTTGTGACAGCATCTGATAAGCCAATATCAACCATCTGTCGCAACCCCGCAGTCCTGCGAACTATCGCCCAGATACCTAAATCACCGGCTTTGGTGTAGACTTCATCCAGCAAATTAGCTACTGTAACACGAGTACTTGAGTCACCAAACCCTGTATCAAACTCTAATCCTTGCAAACGAGTTAAAGTCTGCAATAACTCTATTTGCTCATAGAGATTCTCCGAATCTCGCAGCGAAGAAAGTAACAAACCCAAATTAGTTTCGTACTCCATTTGAAATTCTTGGGTATGACCTAAGCGCCAGCTTTTTCCTGGATGGTAAGCTAAGTAATAGCAATGTTGTGCAGCATCTTGCATTGCTGACTGATAAAATTCCGCATCTTGCAGAAAATCAATTCTTTGAATAGCACCTGTCAGCATTAACTGATTGAGTCTGCCTAGTTTGACGCGCACACCATTACAAATACCATCTTTGAGTTCTTGCATCAGTTCTAATAACGCCTCAGCACCAATTTCTAACATGGTGTGCGTCAACATTAAAGTTAAGATAGGGCGACCTAAATCACTCCAATATTGTTGAATATAAGCGAGTTCACTTCTAATTTGATCGACTAAAAAATGGTAATCAAGGGTTAAATAAAACTGCTGTGCATCTAAAAATGATGGCAAAAACACTACTGTTTCACCACAAATCCGAAAGATGCGCGATGTAGTTAAACTCCGCAATCTTCGCACTGGTCGCCCAGTTATACCAAGTTTATCATTGCGTCCAATTTGGGTGTAAATTGTTGATAGCTCCCCAGCTTGTCTAACTTGAATTGGTTCTACTTGCTTGGGTGTTTGAGTTTTAATGCCATGAACTTCTAGTTTTGCTTGTAAGTCATCATCTTCAGCTAACAAAGCAATTTGCACTAAGGCTTCGCGGCTTTTACCAATACTCAAATGTCTACCTAATGGGTCAATATCGCCCACTGCCAGCAACCCTTCACTTAACATTTGTCCGAGAAAATACAAACTTTGCGCCCAAACTAAAGGGATATTTTCATTAGGTAAACGCCGTTGACTTTGAGGTGCTAACTTTTCTGCTTCGATGTTTTTTGCTGGCACATAATAAAGTTCTGGCAATAAATAACAACCATCGCGTTCAACTAATAGTGTCTCTAAAAGTTCTTGGTATTGTTTAACTTGTTTTTGCTCATTGCGAAATAAGCCATCAAGCAGCAAATAAGTGAAAAATAACGGCCATTCACATTCAATATGCTCAAATTGTTTTAATTCCCAAGGTTCGTAGTGTAAGCGCTGGTTATCTTCTAAAACGGTTTGATGTCCGTCACGCAAGAAGCGTTTGCAGCCGTATTTGCCTTGGAGTTTGTTGATAATATCGTTAAAAGTGCGATCGCGTAGCGTCTCCTTGGGAGATTCGCGTAACTCTACATTCTCCACTGCAAAGGCAGGATAGCTAATAATACTCAACAGTGCCGCATCAATTTCTTTAGAAGCAGATTCTCTCGGTAATAACGATTCTAAAGTACTTCGGGCGCGGGCAATCTCATCGGGTAGTACATGAATTACTGATGCTTGGCTACCACGCACTCCAAATAAATCTAGTTCATTCATGGCTTCTAAAGCTGCTTTTGCCATCCCTACAGAACTAGCATTCAACTCAGCATTACCATGATTAATTTTGTTACCCCGTTCCCAAATACCATAATCTGGTGTGCGGTAAGCGCGTCCAATATAGTAAACCAAGTTCTGCACAAAGTTTACTTCATCAATCGTATAAATAATCTGCAATCCCGAAGCGGTCATTTGGGCCAATATCAATAAAAATATAGATGTGGCATCAAGTTGTAAATGTCCCCATTCATCATCACCAACTACGATATCTCCAGTAGCTGTGTTGTATTTGGCGTGTAAACCATCTAAAGGTGACTGAGTATGTTTAAACTGTTCTACTTTATGCGCCTGTCGCATCATCGCAAATAGCAACCCACGCATCAGCTTGATAACGCTATGTTCTAGTTCGTAAGTGCGTCCCTTGTCTTCGTCAACTTTGCGATACGCCAGCGCTAAACCCCAAACAGCCAAGATGCTGTAAACATTGTCTCTTACCCAAGCATCTGTATAATCACCATGAGCCGTGATGGCTGTACTCGCAGGTAGCAAACCAGTAATCGGATTTTGACGCGCTAGGATAATGGTTTTGATTTGCTGGTAGTAATGCTCCAGTCGAGTTTGTAATTCGGTAGCTGTTTTCATACTCATTCAGGAAAGCTGGCAGAAGTCCACCCTGTGACTGCGAAGAGAATTATTTTGTAATTGGCAATGGTATTTACAGCTAAGGGTAGTAGGGACTACTTATTATCTCGCGTTAGTAGCCATTTAGTTACACAGTTGTTAAGAAATCCTCACTGCAAATTGAGATTTGTTGGAATCTTTAATATATACTGAGTTTATTTTATACTGATTTTATCGTTAGTTTGCTAGTTATAGAATCAACAATCATTCACTAGATGTACAGTTCACCAGGAACTAATTCAGTACATAGATGGTATTAAAGGGTTAGAACCCAACAAATTTGTCATCAAAAGGGTTTATTATGTCTTTGCGTTACCCTGAATCAAGCTCAGTTAGTGAAAGTGGTTTACTCGCAAGTGAAAGTTAACGGCAAAATCGAATTAGTTCCGCTGGAACTTTATGCTGATGGTTCGCTCAAACGAGCTGTTGGTTAGAGGAAAGTCACAAAAAAATTTTATTTTCTACCTAATTACTGACTATTAACCCAAAATTAACTCTTTCTACTTAAGTAGAACATAGTAGCTCCTCACCAGTCCAGATTCTCAAGATATCGATGGAATCTGGACTTTTAGCTATGGCTAAACTTTGTGAATCAATGTGTAATGTGAACTTGGCATTGCTGAGGTAAAAGGTCTTTTCTATAACTGATTAGGTACTACTGTAGGGTAAAAAATTTAGTTGCTACAGGGTCTTCGGTAGAACTCCAAGGGTCGGAGTGCGATTAAGAGTGATATCATAGAAGTCGTCACTGAAGACATCAAAATAATCATCACTACATGAAAGCCGAATCCGTTCGCACTACACTAGCAATACCACGGGAACTTTTAGAAGCAACTGACAAGGCAGTTTTAGAAGGCAAAGCAAGAAGTCGTAATGATTTTATGGTGCAAGCAATACGTCGAGAATTAGCAGCACAAAAAAGAGCCGCAATTGATGCTGCTTTGACAGAAATGGCCAGCGACCCTGATTATCAAGCAGAGGTACTCAAACTCGAAACTGAATTTGCCGCTGCTCAGTGGGAGGCATTTCTGTTAGAGGAATCTCTGTAATGAGAAGGGGTGAAGTCTATGATGCTCGACTAGAATCAACAGAAGGTTCAGAGCAAGGAGGGACTCGCCCAGTGATTATTGTCAGTCGTGATGCAATTAATTCGTCGAGTCCAGTCGTTCTAGCAGTTCCCTGCACTACTTATCAATCAGGTAAGCGAGTTTATCCAACCCAGGTGTTAATTTTAGCACCTGATGGTGGACTCAAGAGAGATTCGATCGCAATGGCAGATCAGGTGCGGGTATTATCTAAAACCCGCTTTTTGCGTTTAAGAGGTGCTGTTTCGCAATTGGTAATGGCTCATTTGTCTCAGGCTTTGTTGATAGCCTTAGATTTACCAATGCCAGAAGAGGAGTGAAGTATATTCTGAATTTTGCTATATGTAGTTCCTGATACGCTACACGCTCAGGAATTTATTCCAAAGATACTGCTGTTGCTCTTAGCCTTGTCTTCCTGATGATAGTTTTATGAGCTATGAAGCTTGTGTTTGATGAAAGTGGTAGAGTTGGCAATTTTAGTTAGAGCTAAAAAACCTACCCTTAGTCTTCAAACAAATACTAATGAGTGAATGTAAATATTTTGACTGTGTGAAGTTCGCCAGCAAATCTCTACATTTGCTTGACACAAATTTTTGCAATAGTAAAATCGACACTAGCTAACAGGAAATCAGGGTAAGCTAATAATCACAAAAGTTTGCTTGTTGAGACCGCAAGGGGCGCGCTGGCTCCCCTTGCGGGTTTCCCGACAGCCGCGCGACTGGCGTGGCAGAGGAGCAGGGGAGAGGGTTTGAAATTTTTCCCCAAAATTTCCATTGTGCAACTTGTAAGCACAAAAGCTTAATCAATAGTGTACTTGTACGGAATATCACAAGTTTCGTATATAGCTACTGAAAATTGATCAGATCGCACGATTCCGGGTTACGATGATCACTTAGCGATGCCTTGATTGGCTATCGATATTGAATTGAGTTTTTAAGATTTTATGGACAAAAGTCCACAAGACGGCAGTACGAACCTCCTCTAAGCTGGTGAGCGTGTCTCTCGGCGCGGGGGAGGCACATAGGAGGTATCATGCTCATACAAGACATTCGTGATTCACTGTTTGATGTCAGTGATTTAAATCAGCTTAAGTGTGATTTAAATCGGTTGCAACCCGTAGATGTCGGGGAATACATTACACAATTACCAGAAAAACAGCGGGCGATCGCTTTTCGTCTCCTCAATAAAGCCCAAGCAATTGATGTGTTTGAGTATCTACCCACCCAATTGCAAGAAGAACTAATTAATTCTTTGCATAATGTCCAAGTAGTGCAAATTGTTGAGGCGATGAGTCCGGATGAACGGGCAGAATTATTTGATGAATTACCTGCTGGGGTAGTTAAACGGTTATTACAACAGCTAAGTCCAGAGCAAAAGCAAGCCACAGCCACAATTCTCGGTTATACCGAAGGCACGGCAGGCCGGGTAATGACTACAGAATATGTCCGCTTGCAAGAAGGATTAACAGTCGGCGAAGCCTTAAGCAAAATCCGCCGCCAAGATGAAGATAAAGAGACAATTTACTACGCCTACGTCACCGACAATAACCGCAAACTCGTGAGAGTGGTTTCACTGCGCCAGTTATTATTTACTTTTCCTGATGTTTATATCCGTGATATTGCCAGCGATCGCGTCATTAAGGTAAAAACGGAAACGCCTCAAGAAGAAGTAGCTCAAATTATGAAGCGTTACGACTTAATCGCTATCCCTGTGGTGGATAGGGAAGAGAGATTAGTCGGCATCATTACTATTGATGATGTGATCGATATTTTGGAAGAAGAAGCTACCGAAGATATTCAAAAATTGGCAGGGGTGAGTGGTGATGAAGAGGCTTTGTCTCCTCCTCTAGTCACAATTCGGAAGCGCTTACCGTGGTTGTTGGCAATTATGGCATTATATATTGGTGCGGCTAGTGCGATCGCCCCATTTCAATCTGTGATTGCCGCTGTGCCAGTGTTAGCAGTCATCATGCCGATTTTTTCTAACACAGGCGGGACAGTCGGAATTCAAGCCTTAACTGTAACAATTAGAGGTTTGGGCGTAGGTGAAGTCACACCCAGAGATACTTTTAAAATTCTTCATAAAGAAATTCTGGCTGGGTTAGGCACAGCGGTAGTTTTAGCCTTAACAATGATGGCGCTATCGATGATTTGGGCTAAATCACAAGAACGATGGGTAGGTTTAGTCGCAGGTACAGTTATGGCTACTAATACAATGGTGGCTGTTACTCTCGGTACGCTATTACCAATGGGTTTGAAACGCCTGAAGCTTGACCCAGCTTTGGTAAGTGGGCCTTTAGTCACCACTATGCTAGATACTATAGGCTTTTTAACCTTTCTGACTTTAATTTCTGTAGCTTTGCAGGTTTTGCATTTACCACAGTGATTAAGTGTGCTTACAGAAACGCATCTTAACTTAATGTGAAATTCAATATTAATTTTGAATGATGTTTGGTATGATGATCAAATCATAGGACTTACGCAAAAAACTTTTCAACCTTTCTTACCTCCGTTTGCTCTGTGTCACGTCTGTTGCTACTCTGCGAGAAGCCACGCAGAGCGCGTCTACAAGTCTGTTTCTCCGACAACAATTGCATTAAGTCGGCAAAACTGTCCACAGTGCTGTCTCTTTAAAGTACTGATTTCTTTGTAATTTGGTTTTCCGTGCCTTGTCTATAAGTCCTGAATTCAAATATATTGATGACGAAGACATCTACATTTTGGGGTGAACAGCAAATGTTTAAAACCCCAAAACTATTGCATTAATAAATAGTGTTCATGCAACTATTCAAGTTTAAATCTTTGAGTAGTTTAGGAATCACTGTAATTTCATGAGATTTAGAGTTTAATTTAGTTCTTCATCAAACTAATTCTTGAGAATTTTTCCTAACAATAACTAGTGAAATTTTGTTAAATCTATTTACTGATTGAAATTTATATGCTGTTTTGAAAGAGATTATGAATGCACAAAATTTATCAAAGTTCTTCACACATAATATTGATTGAAAGTCAATCTTAATAGACACAAAAAATCTATGTTGAGACTGGGTATTTAAGCCACGCTCTGTGGATTTATTGATTGATCAGTAAATTTATCAGCAGACTTAGAGGCGGAGTGTCTCTGGTGTCATATAATGCATCAAGCTAATTCATTTAAATTTGATGAAACTACTATCTGGTAAGTAATTATGGTTGATTTAGTTAAGTAACGTAAACGCGACGTATACCATAGTAAAGCCCTAAATTTTGGGCATAATAGCCAAATTTTTAGCTGTAGATGTCAAGCATTCAAGCGTTTCCTTTCTTGCAGCATGATTCTTTATTGATGATGATTTATTTAAAGATTTTTTTAACTTTATTATCTAAATAACTTGAATTTAAAGATTACATAAACTGAACTTTAGCGTGGCATTAACTTCATAATATCTTGATTTATTTGCCAGAGTTTATGTAGAAATATGTAACAGTATAGATTTAATAAAAACTTCCTTTTGATTGTATATTGTTGTAAGATACAGTGTAATTAGTTACCTAATTATTTGCAAACTTAAGTTCTAAAGTAATGGGAGCAATACTTTGCTTGACTTTGCTTGTTTTCTTCGGAGTCAACTACGAGAAAGCTATGAATCCAATGTGGAATAGTTAGCCTTGAAATTAGTATTACTCCCAGTGCGGAATAGGTAGCCTTGAGTTTGTATTACTCAAATATTAAATAAGTTTGGAACTTACGTTAATGCGAAAACGAAGATTTCTCTTATTAATAGTGGGTTTATCTTTGGGCCTGTCAGTATTGATTGGCTATCTCAACCCACAAAAAGTTCTTGGTCAGATTGCCCTGCCTAGCGAAGAAATTTTATTTCAACGCCGACGAGAAGAAGTTGCAAGCAACTTTGTGGTTCAACCTCCGACACGCCCCCTGCGCCCAGTGGAGCGTGTCCGTCGTGATGATTTTGGCGATGTAGGTATTACACCCGTTAATACTGTGGCTCAGTTGAATAAATTAGTTTATCCTTCTCTGCCAAACTCTGTGAAGGAAAGAGAACTAGAAGGGTCTGAGTTCTTTACTACCCCAAACAGAGTTGAGAATGGTTTCGGGTCGATGGCCATGCAAACTCGATGTGCAGGTTGTCACCTGAATAACCTTGAGTCAGTTCCCAACGAAGGACTGCTCACAGGTACTTCTACCGTCAGTAGAGCTAACAGGTCAACTCCTACTAACTTTAGTTTTGTATCGGGTGATACAAGAGTTACTGGTGGTAGAGCGCCTGGTAGACGCTTAGATCCGGTCAATCCAGATGGTACTGCTGACTTGAATCGTCTTAGTACAGTCACAAATCCTCAAAATCGTGAACTAGATGCGGTCAACAGCACAGGAAGAACCGCCGCATTTACGGTATTTGGGGACTTTAACGCTTCAGCAACACCGGTCATTTTTGATGCGTTAAATGCTACTAGTCCTAGTGGCCAAGATTTTGGTGGCTTCTTACAGCATGTACGCCCTCCAAGTGAAGAACTCAGAGCGCGGTTCGGTCTAGATTGCAAACCAGATGCCATCCCCAGCGTTGCGGAAGATCGAAACCTCGCTAACTTCAATAGAGCTACCGGAAGGAGTGAAAGTGGGTTTAACCGTGGTGTTACTGAACTCGCAGGCCCTCCATATATTGGTCGTGGGTTAATAGAAGCAATTCCCAACCAGGATATTACCAACGTTTCTGACCCCAACGATGCTAGAGGTGACAATTCCTCCCTCAGAACTACTTTATTCCAATGTACGGGTGATTGCGTCACCGGCGTGACCAATACAATTCCGCCGAATGTGACTCCTTCTACCCGCGAAGATCTACTGGCCCAAGGGCTAGGACGTTTTGGTCTACGTGCCAATGGTTCAGAAATGATGCAGTTTATTGTTGGGGGTATGTTTGGTAGTCTGAGTATGACTAACCGCATCTCTCCTTTTGAGCAAAATATTGCTAACCCTGCCATTGCTCCTTATAATGCCGGCTGCCGAAATGAAGTAGCTGACCCAGAACTAGCTGTCAGCAGACCATTTAGTGAGCGCAATTTCATCCGCTCGTTGGCTCCCCCAGAATTCGGCAGAAATCTCTTGGCTGTCCTTAGAGCTAAAGATCCTTCTAGACCTCTGCCTGGTAACAATCCAGCCGCTAGAGTTCAAAGAGGAGCGCAGTTGTTTGGTATTGACTTGGTTGCCTTTTCTAACCGGATGATTCCCGGTAAGATGCCTAGAGGCGGCGATGGTCTAGATCCCAATGCTATTAACCAGGGCGATCGCTTGGTTGGTTGCGTGAGCTGTCATATTCCAGTTCAAAGAACTGGTCAGTCTCCGGCTACGGGCGACCCATCCTTGGGTCCTGATGCACAAGCACTTATCGATGCTCTCAGCTACCGTTGGGCTCCTATTTTCTCGGATATTAATATCCATAGAGGCCCAGTTATTGATGCTGAAAGATTTTCGCCAATTCCACGCGATCCATTTCTTGTGAGCCGCGCCGATGCATTTGGGCAAGGTTCAGGTGGTAACGTTGCTATCTTCCCGCAAACCTATGATCTAATGCGCAACTTTGCTAGTGATTCCTTCTCAAACGTGCGAGGAACTGCTACGGGTGATCGGTTCCGTACACCACCTCTGATGGGAATTGGTAGAGTAGGTCCTCCATTCATGCACGATGCTCGTGTTTTCTTAAGTATCCTCAACCGAGACACTACACCTGCGAGTACTGTAACTACCAATAGCGAAGTAACCAACGCACCGTTAGTTGTTCGCAATGTAGACGAAGCCCTTCTGGCAGCAATTGAAATACATGACCTGCCTGCACCTGATGACTCTAAGACCTCTACTTTGACAGGTGGTGGGTGCCCTGTGCCTCCAGGTGGTAGAATCGTAGATAAACTTGGCTATGACGGCAGTCTTAACGGCAGTGATCCCATTGTCGTCGACTATGGCCCAAGACCTCAGGATGTCATTTGCCCGCCATATAGCAGTCCTCTTTCAAATACTCGTCGAAGTGAAGCAAAAGAATCTATCGCTCGTTTCCGTCGTCTGACTCCTAATGATCAACGAGCAATCCTTGCTTTCTTGAGAGAGTTGTAGAGGCTCTCTAGTTGATCTGACATTGAGTGTTTGATGATTTAAGGGACGTTATTAATAACGTCCCTTTTTTAGATGACAAGTTAATTTTTCTGGGTTCATGCTGGAAATATATAATAGACTTCTCCAGAGACTTCTCCAGAAATTAAATATGCCTTATCTAGAATCCTTGTAGAGACGTAGCATTGCTACGTCTCTACATTTTTTTGGAGATGTCTAATTCTTGTTTGGGTTGCGGTGCTATCATTACCTCTGCATACTTCAAGTAAATATTGGTAGAGAAGCAATCGCATCTTTACACCGCAACGCACAGTTATTTATGCCTACTACCACCTGGAATCGTCATCACGTAATTTCCCTATCTGACTTTAGTACCGCTGAATACAATACTGTTTTGCAAACTGCTGCTAGTTTTCAAGAAGTGCTATCACGGCGGACGAAGAAAGTACCAACTTTGCAGGGGCAGGTGGTGGCGAATTTATTTTTTGAAGCTTCGACTCGCACTCGCAGTAGTTTTGAACTGGCGGCGAAACGTTTAAGTGCAGATACCTTGAACTTTGCTGCTTCGACTTCTTCGATGACCAAGGGTGAGACAATTCTGGATACAGCCAAGACATATTTGGCGATGGGTACTGATATTATGGTAATCCGCCACAAGGAAGCGGGTGTACCAAATGTGATCGCATCTGAAATGGATCGTTTAGGTGTGCGAGTTAGCGTCCTGAATGCTGGTGACGGACAACACGAACATCCTTCTCAAGCATTGCTCGATTTATTTACAATTTGTACTTTAATTGACCCAAATCATCCCCATATAGAAATGTTGGCGGGAAAAAAAATTGCGATCGTTGGAGATATTTTACATTCCCGTGTAGCGCGATCGAATATTTGGAGTTTAATTGCCAGTGGCGCACAAGTGCATCTGGCGGCACCCCCGACTCTGTTACCCAAATTATTTGCTGAGTATATATGTACAGAGAAAACAGATACACTAAACGGGCAGCTATTTTTACATTGGCAATTAGAACCAGCCTTGCAAGATGCTGATTTTGTCATGACTTTGCGCCTGCAAAAAGAACGGATGACAGCGCATTTACTCCCTAGTTTGCGAGAATATCATCAGTTATTTGGAATTACGCGGCAAAAGTTGCAACTGTGTAAGCCTCATGTCAAAGTTTTACACCCCGGCCCAGTTAACCGTGGAGTGGAAATTAGTTCTGATTTAATGGATGATCCAGAATTTAGCTTGATTCAATCGCAAGTCACCAGTGGTGTAGCTGTAAGGATGGCGCTGCTGTATTTGATTGGTAGCGGTAAGGTTTAATCTTGTTAGCTTAAGCTTGCGAACCATTAACTCGCTTTAGCAATTCAGCCTCAAATTCTTCATCTGTGGTGCAAAGCACACCAGGACGAGAACGAATTATGCTTAGGTAGTGCTGAAATGCGTCTTCGTCATGAGGATTGCGTTTTATATCATGTCCGGGTAATTAGTTATAATTCCCGAATCTATGCAGAGAACCCAAAAACCCCTCCCCTCTGCTCCCCTGCTCCTCTGCTCCTCTGCACCTGAAGCTGCCTTAATGATAAGTCTTTCACCAGACACGATATTACATATTCACGCAATTCTTGTTCAGTCATGGACTCGTAGTTTTGATTCACTCGATAAGTACCTCCCCATTTGGAAGTATCTCTATTTTTATGGTGTCCCCAATCAGCATCACTATCCGATGGGTGCGACTATCACATCTGACCATATGGATGGGTAACAGCAGGTTAGTAACTCCACATACTATCACTTCCATTCACCCTGCAATGTAAATGCAGCCCAGTAATAAGGTGCAGCATAATTTTGATTGCGTGACATTTCTAGTTGTGCTGCCCTGAGTGCCGCCGCAGGTTTTAAATTCTTGCGTAACATATTGGCATAAAATAGCTTCATCAATTCTGATGTGGCTTCGTCATCCACACTCCACAAACTGACTACAACACGCGGACTTCCGGCATACATAAATCCTCTGGTTAAACCGACTAATCCTTCTCCTTTGACTTCCTCACCTAATCCGGTTTCGCAAGCACTGAGAACTACTAACTCTGCTGGCAAATTCAGGTTAAAAATATCGTGGAGGCGCAAAAAGCCATTTTGTGGTGTTCCTTTGCTATCAAACAGTGATAATACTATTCCAGATAATTCTGGATGGGTGCTATTCAAAATACCGTGAGTGGCAAAATGGATGATTTGATATTGGCTTAACTCTGGATTTATTGCTACATCACGACTAGCGGTAAAGTCGAAGGCTTGCTTACGTTCTTTATTGGATACAAAGGAAAGAATTTCTTCGGCTTCTTTGCGGGTAAAACGCAGCCTTTCAAATTCAATGTCTGCTTCTCTGGCAGCACGTGCTAATTGTTGCTGGTCAAATGTATCCAAGTCTTGGGTAATGGATAGTCCAGA
The DNA here is from genome assembly GCF_020829595.1 of Nostoc sp. CHAB 5844. Classification (GTDB taxonomy): domain Bacteria; phylum Cyanobacteriota; class Cyanobacteriia; order Cyanobacteriales; family Nostocaceae; genus Nostoc_B. The sequence continues at coordinate 24,928 of NZ_JAIVFW010000012.1, read as the reverse complement.
TGATTGACCTTTAAGGCGTTCATCATTTCTAGAAAATACGGGATCTGCGAGTACAGCTATAGTTTTGTCTGCTTTTTTGCGCCCTTTCACTTCCTGACGCAGCAGGGCGATAGTTGAGGCTGAGGGAAGCGAGATAATTTCGTGCGCTATGACTAGCGGTTGATAGTTTTGACTATTTGGTATTGCTAATGCTGTTACAGGTACATATTGCAAATCACCATCACTAACAACGACTAAGCGTTTTTTTCCCAATTGCTGGGCGACAGGTGCCAGGATCATCTGTGACAATTCTGTAGCTGCTTTGCTGGTTCTAGCGATACTAGTTCTTTGGGATGGCGCGGTTAAAGCATCGCGGAATTTCTGGACAGAGGTTGCAATATCAGCCCGTTTGGGTAGTTCATAACTGGTGATGCTGTTTTTGCTGACAGCCCAGAGATAACTGCGTTCTTCTCCTAAAGAATATTCTAAAAGCAAGGTGTTATCATCCAAAACTTGCTGCTGAATTTGCTTTAGTGATAAGGGTTGGGGTTGGGTTAAGGCAGCGTAACGTGGACTGCTATTTCTAATTTCTGCTTGGACTTGCTGATACTGTTGCAGCAGTTCTTCAGTTTTTTTGTTTAAATTTTGTACTTGTGGTTCAGTATAATTACCGCTTAAAAGTTGGATGCGGAGTTTTTCTCTAGCATTGAGTTGTTGCTGTAAGTTGTTTTCTGTTTGCAGTAACTTAGGGTTTACGCCTTGGCGGATATCTGCGTTGGCTTCGGTCAGCAAATCCAAAAGACTCCGCGCCCTAGCACGTTCACTAACTTGCAATGCCAAAGCATCATATCCTTTTGATGGTTGCTGTTTGTGTAGCCGCATCAACAGGTCGATGTAAAACTGGTAATATTTCTGGACAGAAGCAAAGTAAGCTGTTCGCAAGTCTTGGCTGGTAACGTTGGTGCGGATATCTTCAACGATTTTAATTGTGTTTTCTATTTGGGTAAGAGCAGCGGTGAGATTGCCACGATCGCGTTCTGTCTGCGCTATATAATACAGCGTGTCGGCTTCTCCGGTGCGATCGCCTATTGTCTGCCGTAATTTTAATTCTTGATTGTAGGTGGCGATCGCTTGTTGTGGTTGTTTTAAGGCGTTGTAAGTTCGGCCGATATTCCCGACAACATTGGCTTCGGCAATTTTTTGTCCTAGTTTTTGCCAACCAGCAGCGGCTTTTTGAGAAGAATCTAAGGCTTTTTGATAATCACCTGCTGCTAAATAAACTCTCCCGAAGAAAGCATAAGCACTGGTTTCGGCAAAGCTATTTTTTGTTTGCTGTGCCAATGCCAAAATTTTGTTAGTCGCATCCAGCGCTTTAGGATAATCTTTTAAAGCTTCGTATACTCGGACGATACCGCTGATGGCGCTGACTTGACCAATCACATTATTTTGTTCACGGCGTAACTGCCATGCCTGATTGTAATAATCTAAGGCTTTGGGATAATCTTCTAAAGCGCGATAGGAACTACCAATGTTATCTAAAGTTTGAGCTAGTTTATCGCGATCGCCTGTGCTTTTAAATTTTTCTAGAGCTTGATTATAAGTTTCAATACTCGCCTTATGATCACCCAGAAAACTATAAACTGAAGCGATATTTTTGAGTGTATCGCCTTCCCCTTTAACATCTTTCACTTCCCGTTCGATATCTAGGGCTTGGTTGTAAACATTGATGGCTTTTTGATAATCGCCTAATGATGCATAAATCCCACCAATAGTATCAAGGGTGAAGGCTTCTCTAGCACGATTTTTTGTTACACGTTGCAATGCCAAAGCTTCATTTAAAACATCAAGGGCTTTTTGCTTTTCACCTAATCTATCGTAGACCAAAGCAACCTGTCCTAATAGTTCAGCTTCGGCGTGGGGATTACCTGCCTTTTGTAAAAGCGATCGCGCTTGGTTATAGTATTCTAAAGCTTTTTGGGGTTCACTAAAAGAATAGGCACCAGCAATACCAGTCAGAGTCACAGCTTGTTTGCTGAGATTAAATGCCAAAGCTGTTCCCGAAAGAGTACCTTGGATTTGTTGTTGCAGTTTTAGTGATTGATTGAGGGCTTCCAGCGCTTTTTTCTCATCACCAATAGACAAATAAACTAAGCCGATAGTGTTGAGTGCATCAGCTTGTCCACCCAAATCTTTTCTAGCACGTTGAATTAAGAGCGCTTGTTGAAAGGTATCTAAGGCTTTTTGCGGTTCACCCAAATTAGTATAGGTAATGCCGATAGTTTGCAAAATGTCGGCTTGTCCATCTAAATCTTTTTGTTCACGTTGAATTACCAGCGCTTGATTGTAAACTTCCAGCGCCTTTTTTGTCTCTCCTGAATTGAAATAAACTCCGCCAATTCCAATTAAGGTATTAACAATAAAATAGGGTTTTTTCTCAGCCCGAAATAATGACAGTGCTTGGTTATAAAATTCCAGGGCTTTTTGTGGCTGACCCAAGTTAGAGTAAGCAAGGGCTACAGAATTAAGCATGACTGCTTCACCAAAACGGTCTTTGAGTTCGCGGCGAATTACTAGCCCTTGCTGGAAATATCCCAACGCCTTTTGGTTATCATTTTGAACAAAGTAAAGTGAACCGATCGCTAAAAGTGTGGTAGCTTCATAACTGCGATCACCAATTTGTCGCCAAATTTTTAATGCTTCTTCATATTTGGCGATCGCTGCTTGCCGAGATGTCGCTGTACCTTGTTCATATAGTTGCTGTGCTTCTTGCAGCAGCCGCTGTCCTTGTGTTGCGGCTCTTTGCTTTTCTGGACTGGTGTTTTGGCGAGTACTTGGGGGTTTTTGGGCTAAGTAGATATTATTCGCCCTTGCTGTCGCCATGATTAACTCTGATGACATCAGCATACTGACAAAGAGAACAAGTGTGCGATGTGTGAACGCTGACAGATTTCTCTTTGCCATAATTGCTCCTAGGTGGGAGAAGTAATGTTTTTTTAATTGGAAAACTGTAAGAATACAGTTGTAGAGGCATCATATTGTATCATTTATATGATGGTTATTAAATTGCGATCGCTTCATCAGTCTCTATCGCCCTTTCTACTCCTGTTTTAGCAATTTCCACTATGGCTCAAATTCAACACTTTCATAGATATCTGCTAAACGAATTTCAAAAGGAATCGATGAGAGTGAAATATACGATTCTGGAGCGTCATATTCAGTAAATATCCATTTGTGGGAGTCTGTTTTGGAGTATTGCTCAACATGAGCAGTATATTGATCTATCAATAAATATTCTTGAAATGTTGGAATGGAACGATACGCTGAAAATTTTTCATCTCTATCGTAGCTTTTGGTTGATTTTGAAAGCACTTCGGCGATCATCACCGGGTTAGTAATTGTGTCAGTTTGTCCCTGTTGTCGTTCGAGTGGGCGGGGAACAACCATGACATCCGGGTAGGTGTAAAGCGTGCGATTAGGAATCCAAAGCCGTTGATCCGCTACAAAAATACTGTACGGTTTCCCTTTTAAACTGACTCTTAAGGCGGCATTGAGAATACTGGCAATTTCATTATGTTCGGGAGTGCCGCCAGTCATAGGGGTGATTTCTCCATTGATATACTCATGCCGAATATCTGAATTCACCTCAAAATCGAGATACTCTTCGGGTGTATGGATTTTCTTAGCTTCAGCCTGTATAATCATATAAGTTTTATCCCTAAGGCTTCAAGTTGCTATTGATTCAAGTGGTAGCCTACTCTCCATCAGTTTCAATCGCCTGTTATACTCCTGGTTTAGCTATTCAAATCAAACGGTTGAAAAGTCGATATTTTCGTAAAGTTCTGCAATTTGAATTTGCACCTCAAAGGTACTTAAAGTAAGGGTGACAGTTGGATCGTCGTATTCTGAAAATAGCCACTGATGAGCCGCTGTTTTGACATGATGCTCAACGTGTATACGGTATTGATCAATCAGCAGATATTCTTGGAAAGTCGGAATTGTACGATAGGCAACAAATTTCTCGCCGCGATCGTAGTTTTGGGTGGACTTAGACAATACTTCAGCGATAAAGTAAGGGTTTACGACGGTATCTTTGCGTCCGGTTTGAAGTTCTAGGGGGTTAGGCAGAACTATTACATCGGGATAGGTATAGAGGCTAACACTTGGAATCCAGAGTCGTTGATCGACATAGAAAGTCCGGTAGCCTTTCCCCTTGAGAGCAGATTTAAGAAGAATATACAAGTTTCCAGCAATATCATTGTGGTTGGGTGTCCCACCAGTCATTGGGATGATTTCTCCATTGCAATATTCGTTGCGGATGTCGGAGGCAACTTCAAGTTCTAGATATTCATCAATTGTGTAGTGATTTGTCTCAGGTTGAGCAATCATGATAGTTCTACCTTCAAGGCTTCAAGTTGGTGGTTAATCTAAGTTGTGGCTGTCGCTTCATCAGTCTCAATCGCCCGTTTTACTCCTGTTTTAGCAGTTTCTAGCTATTGTCTTAGATATCATCTTGATCGGTAAGCGTCCGTTGCTCATAGTCTGTAATGATGCTTTGAATGTCATCTGTGGCAATATCGACTTGTTCAGATTTTGTGTAAACGGTCAGCAAAATGATTCCTGTTGCTGTTTTGACGTAGTAAATTAAACGATAGCCACCACTTTTACCTGTTTGAGTGTCACTATTTCGGACTCTCAACTTGAAGACTGTATAACCAACCCCAGGTACTTTGTCTCCTGGTAACTCTCCTTGTTCAAGTTGTTCAATAACAGGTTGTATGTCATTCCGAATACTGCGATATTTCTTAGCAAGAGCGCGTATATTTCGTTTAAATGTTGGCGAAGCTTCAACTTGAATGAAAGGCTGATCAAGCATCTTCAATACCTTCCCAAAGTTGAGCCACCGGGATAGTTTGCCCAGTCATGGCTTCGTGCCAAGCTTGCCGGAAATCTGCTAAGACTTCTGCTTGAGATTGATCATCCAGAATGTCTTCTTCAGGGATTAGCACAATGACTTCTACTCGGCTATTTTTATCAGTTAAAAGCGGATGATCTAAAGTTAGTTGTCCCTGATCGTTAATCGTTGCCATAACTTTAAGTGCTTTCATGATTACTCCCAGATGGTTTAAGTGGTAGCGGTTAGGGTGATGCCTAATGCTTCAAGTTGCTGGTTCATCCAAGTGGTTGCTGCGGCTTCATCAGTCTTAATCGCCCGTTCTACTCCTGTTTTAGAAATTTGTAGCAGTTTTTTGGACTTTGCCTACAAAACACTTTTAAAGTAAAGAATCAATCAAGTTCATAAGTTCTGGCAATTTATTTTCAACAACATCCCATATCACATCAAAATCAAGCTGATCGTATTCATGGACTATCACATCTCGCATTCCTGCCATTTGTCGCCAGGGTATTTCTTGATGTTGCTGACGGAACGACTGGGAAAGCCTTTTGGTGGCTTCGCCAATAATTTTAATTTGGTAGAGGATTGCAGACAATTTCTCGTCATTGGTTTCCAGGTCTGATATCAAGTTCGGGTGATTACTTATAATAAAATCTATCAATGTAGGTTGGGTTTCACTGCCGTTCAACCCAACATAAATTTAGATAAGCGTGTTGGGTTTCGTTCCTCAACCCAACCTACAGATATTATAAGTGTTTAACCAGACATGATATGATTTGCTAACCCCATTTGCATAGCGTAAGCTGCGCCTAATAGCATTAGCGATGTCGATCACAAATTCTTGGTCACGCGGCATAAATGACTTGTGCAGATTCCAAAATATTTTTACGTCTGAGCCAGTTTTCACTGCGCTCGATCGCAGCTTTTACAATCAAATCTACAGGTTGGTTAAAAATAGCTTGCAGTTCATCGCTCATTTGCAGAGTTTCAGTTAACCCTCGTTTCGCAGTTGCAGAAAAGGTGATTAACACATCAATATCGCTTTCGGGGCAAAAGTCATCGCGTAAGACAGAACCGAACAGGGCAAATTCGGTAACTTGCCACTTGTGACAAAACTCACGAATTTGATCCATTGGTAGATCTATTGCAGTAATCGTCATGACAGTTCTACCTCCAAGGCTTCAAGTTGCTGGTTTATCCAAGTTGTGGCGATCGCTTCATCAGTTTCTATTGCTCGTTCTACTCCTGTTTTAGCAATTTCTAGTATTATTCATTCACTATGGAAAATATCAATATATTTCCTGGCGATGTAATACACAAACAAAGGTAATCATATTTTCGTCTTCAGCAAAGCCAATTCGATAGTCACCAACTCGGATATGGTAGTAATTTCCATCTGCTTTAAGTTTTTTGATGTTGCTGATTTCCAAGAGACTTTCAGCAGTTTCCACTTGTTATATGACACTTTTAATTCTCAGGAGCAAGTCTTCATCTTGAATCTTACCAAGGTCTTTTTCAAAGCTTTTTCTGAACTCAACTTTCACGATTTCGGCTCCAAAAGTTGAAAGATGGAGTCGCGGTTAACTAGTTCAGTTGTTTCACCTTCTGCGATCGCACGTTCCATTGCTATGTCTTCAATAATTTCTGCCAAAAATTCCGAGACTTCCTCACGGTTATCACGAATCAATTCGATGATCGCGCTTTTCAAGATTTCTTTAAGTTGTTCTGAGTTTAAAGTAATTTCAGACATTATGCCTCCATTAAATAAAGTTTAATTTGATACATTAATACCAATAGCTTCAAGTTGCTGGTTCATCCAAGTTGTTGCTGTCGCTTCATCAGTCTCTATCGCCCGTTCTACTCCTGTTTTAGCAATTTCTAGCAGTTGTTTCGATTTTGATTTTGCATCTTTCCCATTTTGCATTTTCTCAGCTATTAAAAGCTGTACATCTTTGGCAACAAGTGGAATATACATATTTTTGATTGTTGGCAAATCTGTATTTTGCCTAACGCTAGCTTGAGCAATATTACGCATTAAGTAATAGGGTCTAGCGACTTTATCAATATAAAGGGCAACGAAATGAGGATTAAAATTAGCTTGGTTTTTGAGCCTGATTCTAATGGTGAAGGAAGCAAATATCCATCCTGCTTGTTCATCTTCAACTACTCCGCAATTACCTACTGTCCCCATTTGGGATATAACAATATCTCCTTTTTTCGTATAAACCTGTGAGGGTAAACTTTCAGTATTAATTATTCTATCCAGTTGAACGGAAACAATTTCTGTATCCTTAAGATTTAGTCCTTTGATGTATGGAATACCTTCACCATTATCTGTGTAAGAACTTGTTGGTACTGAGCCATAGTTAATATGAGAGCAAATATCTTTAATTAGAACAAATCCATTTGCTTTGATTTTACTTTCAACCTCATAAAATTTCGGCTGGTAATACTCAGCGTCTAAGCGACCAGAGGACAGGAAAGACTCAGCAAAACTCTTGACGGCAAAGGTTTCTTCGGTAGGTTGCCAGTCCTTCAAGCCAAGCTCCGACAACAGCAAATCCTCAGCTTGTTGATAGAGTTCTTTTGATTCTTCCTTTAGTGATTGACAATAATTATTTACAATCATCTCTACTTGATCTTGAAAAGATCGACTAAAGATAGGAACAGGAACCGTCCTCAAATCAAAAAGATTTATACCTGGTTGTGCAGCCCCCCTTCTACCTCTTCTGATTAATCTATAACCGTGTTTGCAAGAGAGATATGTCACTAGAAAATATGGATTGACCTCTGAATTTTTCAATAATGTGCTTTTGCAGCTAAAAATAGCGGGACAGTCTTTAGGAAGAACTAAAGCTGTTTTACCAAAGTTCATTCCAACAACAGTGACGAGAATATCAAGTGCTTTAAGGTGAAACTGTGATAATGAGTCAAATAAATTTCTTTCTACATAAACTGGATCGCTATCATCCAAAAAGAAATCTTGAACATCTTTACCTCTGATATACCGGAATTCTTCGTCTTCAACATAGTTATCTGTTGTGACAGTTGAGCCGAAAGGCCCAGCTATTAAATTGCATAACTTTCCTAGCCTGTCATGCTCTTTAGCTGTAACTAATGACTCATAAACTAGATGTAATGGATGGTAATACTCTGAATCTATGCGGAATTCTTCATTTTCGTAGCATACACGCTGGAAGTTGACTTCTGTTGCTTCAAGCCCATCCATTAACCTTTGATACTTCACAGCATCAAATGGCGCAACAGATGGGCTTAGTTCAAAAAAACTGAGGTTCTCCTTTTTGGCAAACTCAATAAAGGCTTCCGCAATACCGTCTTCAGTCAGTCCTTCGTGGTTATACAGGTCGTGATCCACTACTAGATGTTCATGATTATCTCGTAAAAAATCGCTCTCTACCCCAACGACTCGTTGCACCGGAGAAGGCGGCATCAAGTCGCTGAGTTCCTCATCGGTTGATGAAGCCGTAGACGATGAAATCTTGCGCCAAATTTTGTCTCCAGAGTTATCCTTCGCCGACTTTCGCATGGTGGCAAAAAAGATGTTTGTTGTAGTCATCTTGTCGGGGGCAAAGTGCGCCAGCTTTGGGATCATCATTCCATTTCTGCACAAATAGCACTGAGGTTTTTGTGCCTGTGTGCGGCTTAAAGGTGTTGCTATGTAGCCCCACTACTGCCAAAATCCGGCAACGTTCCGCAATGAAATCTCGAATGTTTTTATCGGATGAATTGTTGAACCGTCCCTGGGGAAGCACGATCGCCATTCTCCCCCCTGGTTTTAAAAAATCCAAGTTGCGCTCAATAAACAAAATATCGCGCCCGACTTTACTTTGCCACTTGCCGTCCGGCTTTTTCGCCAGGTCATAGCGGGCAATCATGCGCGGTTCTTTGATGTCCCCCGCAAAAGGCGGATTCGCCATCAGCACATCAAACTGAAACTCTCGATAATCTTTGCTGCCTTTCGGTCGCAGCTTTTTCAGTCGCCTGAACCCCTCATGGTAAATATCATCCCAATCATCTTGCTCGGTGACTTCATCCCACAGTTCATAATCCAGGGTGTTCAGGTGCAATACATTCGTCTGCCCATCCCCTGCAATCAGGTTTAGTGTCCGCGCCACGCGCACCGCCTTTTCATCAAAATCGATGGCAAACACCTTGTCTTCCACATACTCTTTACACCGAGGCGGCTTATCTTCCAGCGAAAACAAATGACTCGCTGCCAATCCCTCATCTGCTAAAATCTGCCGCCACACATGAAAAATCGTATGCACCGGAAACCCCGATGACCCAGCAGCGGTATCAATCATATACTCATCCTCTTGCGGGTTGAGCATTTTCACACACATATCAATTACATAGCGCGGCGTAAAAAACTGTCCCTTTTCGCCTTTGCTGCTCTGGTTGATCAAATACTCAAAAGCTTCATCGATCACATCCAGATTGGAGTTAAACAGCTTCACATTTTCCAACGACGACACACAAACCGACAGGTGAGACGGTGTGAGGCTAATTTTGGCATCCTCACTAAACACACCTTCCCATTTCTTCTTGGCTTTGTCGAATAAATCCTGAATCTTAGTTTTCAGTGCGGCTTCTGTCTGTCCTGTATTGCGAAATTCTAGAGAACGGGTCGATCGCCTGTTGCCCTGCCCAGAATACCACTCATCATAGAGCTTGGTGAAAATCAGCTTAAACAGTTCCTCAAATACATCCACCCCAGCATTTGCTAACACCTCATCTTCCATTTCTTCGATCAAGGTCTTGAGAGATTTATTTTCCTTCACCAACTTGTCATTGGCGATTAGGTCTTCCAAGGTGAACTTGATCTGGAGAATATCAGCTAAAGTTTGATTTGCATTGGGTAGCCCCGGAATGTCTTCAAAATAATTGGGGTCTTTGCGCTGGTAGTAGGAAATTTGATCGCCATTCGTCCAAACTGCGATCGGCGCACCTGTGGCATTGCAGTAAGAGCGCAGCTGGTCTTTCCCATCCTTGAGTTTTGGCTTTTTTAGCTCTACGATCATGTAAACCGTGTTGGGACGATCTTTGTCCATCACCACGATATCTGCCCGTTTCACCTCTCGCCCAAAGTTCACGCCATACTCAACCTGAATGCGACCGAGGGGATAGTGCAAGCGATCGCGCAAAACCCGTAAATATAGTTGCCGGATTGCCTCCTCTGGCGTTAGCTTAATCGCCTTTTGGCGCACCAAACAAACGGTGTAAGGAACATCACCGTTTTTGGTGGCTTTGAGGCTAATTGTTTGTTCTAACTGCTCAATTTCAGCGATCGCAAACTGCGACAGCTTGTAATTTGAGTCCTTGAGGATATCGGCTAATTTCATCAGGGGCTATCAAGTTGACTCTAAGTGCTGCTTCGTCATAAGAGTTTAGCGTCATTGTAGTCACTGCCTGATAAATTTTTTTTAATTGTTTAATGGCGATCGCTGGGTGAAAAATTGTAACGAGTTGAACCTTTGTAATAGTTACCACCACAAGAGTACAGCCGCTTTTTACTCAAATTCAGGACTTACGTACAAAGATTGTCTGTGGAGATTGGGTGTAGAGGTGTAAGGATTTTGAATAACTGCACTCATTCTTCCACAACTGTGAGCTACATAAAAGGAAGAGAAAGGGATAATAAAGAATGAGAAATTTTTGGGCATAGAGTTTAAATCTAAAATTCCGCTCAAAACTGCCTCTCAAACACTGAAAATTACACTTTTGAGTATTAGATCGAGCATGACAGAGAATTTAAAGACTATAGGTAATGATATTGCGTTAAATAAATATTCTCCCGCCACCATTGAGGAAAAATGGCAAAAGACCTGGGCAGAACTGGATTTAGATCATACCCCTACAGAAAATAACAAGCCAAAATTCTACACTCTCGCCATGTTTCCCTATCCATCGGGTAGCTTGCACATGGGTCACGTTCGTAATTACACAATTACAGATGTGATTGCTCGCCTCAAGCGAATGCAAGGCTATCGAGTCTTGCATCCAATGGGTTGGGATGCCTTTGGCTTACCCGCAGAAAATGCTGCCATTGACCGAGGAGTTCCACCCGCCAAGTGGACTTATCAAAATATTGCTCAAATGCGGCAGCAATTAAAGCGACTAGGTTTATACATCAACTGGGACAGCGAAGTTGCGACCTGTTCACCAGATTATTACAAATGGACACAATGGATTTTCTTGCAATTTTTGCAAGCAGGGTTAGCCTACCAAAAAGAAGCAGCCGTCAACTGGGACCCCATTGACCAAACTGTATTAGCCAACGAACAAGTTGATAACGAAGGCCGTTCTTGGCGCAGTGGTGCAAAAGTCGAGCGCAAATTATTGCGGCAATGGTTTTTAAAGATTACCGACTACGCCGAAGAATTACTGAACGACTTAGATAAATTGACAGGCTGGCCAGAACGCGTCAAATTAATGCAAGCCAACTGGATTGGTAAATCTTCAGGTGCGTACTTAGAATTTCCCATTGTGGGGATGGATGAAAAAATTGGCGTGTATACCACTCGTCCTGACACCGTTTATGGTGTTAGCTATGTAGTTTTAGCACCAGAACATCCCTTAACCAAGCGCGTCACTATCAAAGAACAAAAAGCAGCAGTTGACGCTTTTATTACTGAAGTTTCTAATCAAAGTGAGTTGGAACGCACTGCCGAAGACAAACCAAAACGGGGTATCCCCACAGGTGGTAAAGTAATTAATCCCTTCACCGGGGAAGAAGTGCCGATTTGGATTGCTGATTATGTACTGTATGAATACGGTACTGGGGCAGTTATGGGAGTACCAGCCCATGATGTGCGGGATTTCAAATTTGCAGATAACTATAACTTGCCAATAGAGTTCGTCATCGTAGAACCGGAAGCAGTTGCCAATGTGGATTTTCAACAAGAAGATCCACCATTAATCATGATTGATTATGACAGTGCATACACTGAACCAGGAATTTTGATTAATTCTGACCCTTTCAGTGGCATGAATTCTACAGATGCCAAGCAAGCAATAGTTAAATATGCCGAAGAACAAGGTTTTGGTAAAGAACGCATCCAATACCGTCTGCGAGATTGGTTAATTTCCCGTCAACGCTATTGGGGCGCGCCCATCCCGGTAATTCACTGTCCTAACTGTGGAATTGTGCCAGTACCAGACAAAGATTTGCCAGTCACCTTACCCGAAGAAGTGGAATTTACTGGACGCGGCGGTTCACCGTTGGCACAGTTAGAAAGCTGGGTAAATGTGCCTTGCCCAACTTGCGGTACACCAGCAAAACGAGAAACCGACACAATGGATACATTTATTGATTCCTCGTGGTATTTCTTGCGATATCCTGATGCACGGAATGAACAGCAAGTCTTTGACTCCGCCAAAACCAACGACTGGATGCCAGTAGACCAGTATGTAGGTGGTATTGAACACGCGATTTTGCATTTGTTATATTCGCGGTTCTTTACCAAAGTCTTGCGAGACAGAGGCTTGTTGAATTTTGATGAACCCTTTAAGCGCTTATTAACTCAAGGGATGGTACAAGGTTTAACTTACTTAAATTCCAACAAGAGCGGTAAAGATAAATGGATTCCCTCTCATCTGGTTAACCCCGCTGACCCCCGCGACCCCCAAACCGGGGAACCACTGCAACGTCTTTACGCTACCATGTCCAAATCTAAAGGTAACGGTGTAGCACCGGAAGATGTGATTGCCAAGTACGGTGTAGACACAGCACGGATGTTCATTTTATTCAAAGCGCCACCAGAAAAAGATTTGGAGTGGGATGAAGCCGATGTTGAAGGACAATTCCGCTTCTTAAATCGAGTGTGGCGTTTGGTAACAGATTATGTAGCGGCTGGAGTATCTCGCAAGCAAGCTCAATTAGCTGATTTAAGTAAAGCTGAAAAAGAGTTACGTCGGGCAATTCACACTGCGATTAAATCAGTCACAGAAGACTTAGAAAATGAATATCAATTCAATACCGCTGTTTCAGAATTGATGAAGTTAAGTAATTCTTTGACTGATAGCGACTGTAAAAATTCACCAATTTATGCCGAAGGAATTCAGACTTTAATAGTGTTACTGGCTCCCTTTGCACCACACATTACTGATGAATTGTGGCATTTATTAGGAAATAACAATTCAGTCCACACCCAAACTTGGCCATCATTTGATGAAGCTGCTTTAATTGCTGATGAAATTACTTTGGTGATTCAAGTTAACGGCAAAAAGCGGGCTGATATTCAAGTTCCGGCGCAAGCAGATAAAGCCCAGTTGGAAAAATATGCTCGTGAATCAGAAGTTGTACAGCGTCACCTTGAAGGTAAGGAGATTAAGAAAGTAATTGTCGTACCTGGCAAGTTAGTGAATTTTGTTGTCGGTTAAAAGAATCGCCCTCAGACTAAAGTCTGAGGCTATACAAACTAAACCCACGAAGGTGGGTTTAGCCGCGATTTCTAATCGCCCAGCGTTTCTGCCAAAAAGTGAACGCTCTCAGAGGATGTCTGAGAAGTCTCATTTCATACTAGCCTTTGCGACTGAAGTCGCGGCTACACAGACAAAACCCCTCCGGGTTCGCCAGTTGCCTGCGGAGGGAAACCCTCCCGCAGCACTGGTCTCACCGCCTACGCGGGTTCAAAAACTTTAATTCTCTATTAGTCCGCGTAGGCGGACTTCGTTTGTATAGTAGCGAATTATATTCGCCCATTACTTTTCAGACATCCTCTCATCGCAATTTTTCTACACAAAAAAGCACTTAAGAATTTTGCTGACTTAAGTGCCTTTTCGCATAACTCTACACCAGTTCACTTGATGTCTATAACACAATACGGTTCAGTTAGAGTTAAAAACCTGATTTTGCGTATGTTGGGTTTCGTTCCTCAACCCAACAAATCCGGGAAATGTTGGGTTGAGCATCAGCGAAACCCAACCTACAATTATTCTTAACTGAATCGTATTGGTTTATAACAGTTGACAGACACAATGCATCTATCTAAAGAAGTATTATGAAAATCAATTGTAACTAACATTTCGTGAAATGGTATCACTCCTTGCAATAGGTAAGGATACCTCTAATGTGACAAAATTGAATATGTGGTGAGTGACAGTTGAGCAACTGACACTATTACGAAATGTCATATTAATAGAGTTGAATTAGAGAAAGCATAGCCATAGTAAATTGGTAAATGTATTAGAAAAAGTTAGTTAGAGAGAGCGATCGCTAACTAAACAAAATTTTTATAGCTAATAGTCATAAGTGCTGAACTATGCCAAAATATCAAGTCAGAAAAGCTGTGATTCCGGCTGCTGGTTTCGGCACTCGCTTATTTCCAGCCACAAAAGTTGTCAAAAAAGAACTCTTCCCAATTATTGACCGAGATGGCAGGGCTAAACCTGTAATTCTGGCAATCGTAGAAGAAGCGATGAGTGCAGGAATCACAGAGATTGGCATTGTAGTACAACCAGATGATGTAGAAATTTTTGCAGATTTATTTAAACATCCGCCACAACCAAAACTTTTACAAAAGCTGTCTCCTGAAAATCAAAAATATAGCCAATACCTGCAAGATATCGGTAACAAAATTACAATTCTTACCCAAGAAAAGCAAGAAGGCTATGGTCATGCAGTCTTCTGTGCTAAAGATTGGGTGCAAGATGAGCCATTTTTATTAATGCTAGGCGACCATGTTTATGCATCAGATACAGAGAAATCTTGTGCTAGGCAAGTTTTAGATATTTATGCACAAGTAAATCAAAATGTGGTGAGTTTAACAACTATGCCAGCAGCAATAATTCATAAAGCTGGGTGTGTAACCGGAGTGTGGCAAGCAAGTAATTCTATTTTGCAGGTGACACAACTTTGTGAAAAGCCAAGCGTTGAGTATGCACGTCAACATTTACGTGTAACAGGTATGGCTGAGGATGAATTTTTAGGTGTATTTGGTTTATATGTACTTACGCCCAAAATTTTTGATTGTTTAGCAGAACATATAGCTAAAAATTTACGCGATCGCGGCGAATTTCAGTTAACATCATGTCTTGATAGCCTATGCCAAGCCGAAGGGATGACTGGCTATGTTGTCCAAGGAAAATGTTTTGATACAGGCTTACCAGATGCTTATCGGCAAACAATGATTGATTTTAGAAGTACATCAGAGCTTTAAGTACTCACTAACTAAATCCCAAAATTATCGATTAAATAGTGTAAGTCTATATCCTTAGGATATTTAGTCTGAAATAATCTGATTATCGCTAAAATTTAAAATTTTAGACTTAGGGTAGACGTGTAGTTGCTTGTCGTCACTTCAAAATATTTACGGTATTCCCGCTTGTTGAAAAATTTGTGCGGGTGTAATTTGCAGTCCTTCAAATAAAGAATCTTCTAAACTATCTTCACCAGTTTTTGTTTGTGGTCGTGCATCGGGATAAAAAATAGTTACTGTTTTCGCTTTTGCATCTACAACCCAAACTCTCAATACACCTGCATCCAGGTAATCTGTAGCTTTGGCACTCATTTCGCCAAAAGTTTGGTCAGGAGAGATAATTTCAATGGCTAAGTCTGGAGGTATGGGACAAGGTTCATCTTCTAAGACATCACTGTTGAGGCGAGAATAAGAGACATAAAGTAAGTCTGGTACAGGAACCCAGTCTCGACCTTTGCGTTTTAAAGTAACTGCCCATTCAATACCAACCTCACCGCGATTTTTTGCCCACGGCGTTAAAAGTTGACTAAGAGCCAAGGTTAAACGCGAGTGGAATCTTTTTGGTGCCATTTTGGGTTTAATTTCTCCATCAACTAATTCGTAGGTAATATCCCCATCTGGTAGGGCTAGGTATTCTTTAAGTGTAATTTGAGATTTCAGTTGAGTCATAGCGATCGCATTTCCTTGGCCGTTAAGCCTATTATGTCTTTATCTTGCTTACCTAATTAACGACCAAAATCGTCTTTTAATTTCCTAGTTAAGTTGATGAGCGATCGCCTATCCGTAGGAATTGTATCAAGATAGTAACAGTTAATAACTTGATTTTTACTGATAATATAAAGATACTTTTGATGCCAAGAAAATCGAGATAAAACTGCTAAAACAAGAGTTTACACTGAGTAAGCTCAAATAATACAGGAATTTTGGCACAATAGATTTTAAATAAGCAAAACTAGAAATAAAGTATTATAGACTACATTTTAGAGACGGCGATCGCGTCATTCTAACATAACAGTGTGAGGAAAAAAGAACATGTCTCATCTATTGTGGAAAACACTAGTGTTATCTCCAGTATGCTTAGGAGTAGCTGTTTTATTTTCCGCGAAGGTAGTAGCGGCTGAAATTGAAACCGATTCACCAACACCTAAACAGCAGTTGCTTTCTCAAGCCAAAACAGCAGAAAATCAAGTTTTAGAACAAGTAAACCAATACAGCCTAGAAGGTAAAAACCAAAATTCCCTATCTCAAGTCACATCAGTTTCGCAGTTTTCCGACGTACAGCCAACTGATTGGGCATTCCAAGCATTGCAATCTCTAGTTGAGCGCTACGGATGTATTGCTGGTTATCCTAACGGTACTTACCGTGGTAATCGAGCCTTAACACGTTATGAATTTGCCGCAGGTTTAAATGCTTGTTTAGATAGAGTTAATGAATTGATTGCTACAGCAACTGCTGACTTAGTAAAAAAAGAAGACTTAGCCACCCTTCAGCGTTTACAAGAAGAATTTTCGGCAGAATTGGCAACTTTACGCGGCAGAGTAGATGCGCTAGAAGCGCGGACTGCCGAATTGGAAGCCAATCAATTTTCTACCACTACCAAACTCGTTGGCGAGGCAGTTTTTGCTGTCACCGATAGCTTTGGCGACAACGACACCAACAACACTGTCTTTCAAGATAGGGTGCGTCTCGACTTCCAAACCAGCTTCACAGGTAAAGATATCTTACATACTCGGATTGCGACTGGTAATGCCAGTGTCCTACCTTTAGCAAACGACACTTATGAGGGAACGCAAACAGTTAACGTGTTCCTCGGTGGCAACAATAGTGCATTTATCGATTGGTTAGCTTATTACTTTCCTGTAGGTAACTCGCAAATTTACGCAGCAGCTACCGGAGGTATTCACAGTGATTACGTTCCTACCGTCAATCCTTACTTTGAAGATTTTGATGGTGGTAATGGTGCTTTATCTACCTTTGCAGGCGAAAGTCCAATTTATCGTATCGGTGGCGGTGCAGGTGCGGCGCTGAACTTAGCCTTTGGTGGTGGTGGTACTTTTAAACCTTCATTAACCTTGGGTTACTTAGCCTCTGAAGGAAATAACCCGACTCCTGGTGCAGGTTTATTTAATGGTAACTATGCAGCCTTAGCACAATTAACATTGAATGTGGGCGATCGCGTGACATTAGCTGCCACCTACGTTAACGGTTATCATGGTGCAGGTAGCGCTTTATTCGATTTTGGCTCAGTAACCACTGGTGTAGTCGGCACTCGCCAAGCTAACCGCCAAAACTTACCTGGTGTTGCTATTGACAGCGCCTACGCCAGTAATTCTTATGGTTTTGAAGCAGCTTTCAAACCTAGCGATAAACTTTCAATTAGTGGCTTTGTCCTGTATAGCCAAGTTACAGGCTTTGGAGCCAATGATGATGATGATGTTTGGAGTTATGGCCTAGGAGTAGCCTTGCCTGATTTAGGTAAAAAAGGCAACGTCTTAGGCATTTTTGGAGGCGCTCAACCTTATGCTGGTAGTAGTGATGGTAACAGACCATACCACATTGAAGGTTTCTATAAATACCGCGTCAGCGATAACATTTCAATTACACCCGGTGTAATTTGGTTAACCAATCCTGGTCAGACTTCTGATGATGCAATCATCGGTACTTTAAGAACCACCTTTGTTTTCTAAAGGTATTGATCAAAAAACGGTATTTCTTGTTGAGGAATACCGTTTTTTCTTTGTTGAGTGCAAAGTTTATTCTTGTTGAAAAATAGCCTGTTGCTGTTTCTTTATCGCATGTCCTAAGCTGTTGCACATTTAGTTTGCGTTATAAACCGCAGAGGAGGACACTTGCGTGGGCGGCTCTGCCGACTTGAGCAAAGTCTGACTTTTCACGGGATCTGGAAAACCTCTCTCTAAATCTCTCTCCTACAAGGAGAGAGACTTTGAATCTTCCCCCTTCCCGACGCGGGAAGGGGGCTAGGGGGTTAGGTTTTTCGTCGGCTTTTCCACATGACGTGAAAAGTCAGGAGCAAAGTGTCCGTCGCGCAGAGTAAGAGATAAAAGAGTTTGATGCTTTTTATCAAAACTTGAAATTATGCAAGTTAAATGTGTTTTAGCTTATCAAAGGAGCTTTTTTTCTAATCCTTTTAGAGTCAAATCTCCATCCAAATAAAGTTGATACCATTGTTGACGCTGGCGCAAGACTCTTTCATCATCCCTTAACCGCAACCGTTCCAAAGTAAATTCGGCCTTTTGCCGTTGTTGCGGAGGGATTTTATCTGTTAACACTAATTGTAAGCAGTATCACCTTTACGTCAAAATGGACAGCAGTACCAACTTGCTGGAGGTGAAGTTCTTTTAACATTTGGCTCTCACAAACAAATGAACTGCAAAGGTCATAAAGAAATAAGAACGATATTTAAGAAATATTCGCCGGGAATATAGCTAATTCGGTTTCCAGGTCGAAAAAGTGCATTTTTTCAGGATTCAGTGATAACCATAATTGCTCACCAACACTTAGCTGGCGGTCTGTTGGGACTCTGACTTGCAAGTAAGGCGCAATAGAGGCTACTGGAGAGTTAGGTTCTGTCAGTCTGACGCTGAGAAAAGCATCGTTACCCAGGTTTTCCACTAAGTCTACTTTGACTGGCAGATTTTTAGTAGCAGGTAAACTCAGGTTGAGGTGTTCTGGACGAACGCCCAAAATTAAAGTTTGTTTATCATATTTTTGCAGAGCTTTTGCCCAAGTTTCTGGGAGTGTCAGACGAAACAAGGGATGAGTAATTAACAATGGCGCATGGAACTCTACGGGAATAAAATTCATCGGTGGTGAACCAATGAATTCGGCTACAAAGCGGTTAGCAGGAAGGTTATACAGTTCTAATGGGGAGGCAAGCTGTTGAATTTGACCTTGATTCATGATGGCGATGCGATCGCCCATTGTCATGGCTTCTGTTTGGTCGTGGGTAACATATATCGTCGTCGTTCCTAATTGTCGTTGCAGTTTGACAATTTGGGCGCGAGTTTCTGCCCGCAATTTGGCATCTAAGTTAGATAATGGCTCATCCATTAAAAATACTTGGGGATTGCGAGCGATCGCTCTTCCTAATGCTACCCGTTGTCTTTGCCCGCCAGATAGTTGCTTGGGTAAGCGATTTAGCAGCATTTCAATTTGTAACAATTGCGCTACAGACCGCACCTGTGCCTCAATGAATCTTTCTTTTTGCGAAACATAACGCAGCCCTTTTGATAATTTCTTCGTTCCCCCAACTAAAAGGTTCTCCACCCAATTAGGAATTCTTTCTCCCCTGCTCACGCCAGTCGCCTCAACGGGGGGAACCCCCGCACGGCGCTGGCTCCCCTGCTCCCCTGCTCCCCTGCTTTCTCGGCGGCGTAACCCAAAAGCAATGTTGTCATACACCGTCATGTGGGGATAGAGGGCGTAATTTTGAAACACCATTGCAATGTCTCGTTCCTTGGGTGGAAGGTCATTGACCAAGCGATCGCCTACTAAGATATTGCCACCAGTCAGCGTTTCCAAGCCAGCAATTAACCGCAATAAGGTGCTTTTACCACAGCCAGAAGGTCCCACCAGCACCATAAATTCACCATCGGCAATGGTTAAATTAATTCGTCGCAAAACATTAATGTTGTCTGCACGTTCTTGTGCTGCATTATTTTCGCCTTTACGCGGAGGGAAACTTTTATAAACGTTTTCTAAAATTACTTGCGCCACGGGTATTAATGATGGTCATTGGTCATTGGTGATTAGTCATTAGTCATTAACTGAAAACAAATGACTAATGACAAATAACAAGGGACATTTTAGCGAACATACAGCAATCCTATCTGAGTTGTGCAAAATACTTTTTTAACTAACCACATAGACGCGTCAGCGGTGAGGGGGTCGCAGTCTTGGCGGTTCCCGTCGTTAGCGCAGCGTTAGCGAGTCTTCGAGCGTCTTGCGAACCCCCGAACCCGAAGGGCTTCCCGCAGGGTAGGGCGCTAAGGACGCAAAGAAGTAGAGGAAAAAGAATTTCTGACTACAAAAAGTTAAAAAAATCGTTGGCATCCCAAAAAGCAGACTACCCTTGATTTTAGGGCTACCTGGAGGTATTGTGATGACTACTCATCTACCGACGAATTCTCTCCCAGACTCAAGTATTAACTCAGCCCATGAGATTGTAGATGTACAAACCACCGATTGTTGCATTGTTGGTGGTGGCCCAGCTGGGGCTGTTTTAGCTTTGTTATTAGCGCGTCAGGGTATACCTGTGATGCTCCTAGAAGCGCACAGAGACTTTGACCGCGATTTTCGGGGAGACACAATTCACCCATCAGTTATGCAAATTATGGAGGAATTGGGATTAAGCGATCGCTTGCTACAATTACCCCATACCAAAATGCGCCAAATTAGAGTCAAAACTCCTGAAGATACAGTCACTTTAGCAGATTTCAGTCACCTGAAAACGCGTTATCCATACATTACAATGTTGCCGCAAGTGAAATTTCTGGAATTTATCACCCAAGAAGCGCAACAATATCCCAATTTTCAGTTAGTTATGGGTGCGAACGTCCAGGAATTAATTGCGGAAGATGGCGTAGTTAAAGGTGTGCGTTATCGGGGCAGTGGTGGTTGGCACGAAATCCGAGCTATTCTCACAGTTGGTGCAGATGGTCGCCACTCAAAGTTAAGACAGTTAGGAGGCTTTGAGTCTGTGGAAACTTCGCCACCGATGGATGTTCTGTGGTTTCGCTTACCCCGTCATCCAGAAGAGTTTGAGGGAGGAATGGGGCGTTTTGCTCCAGGAGGCATTGTAGCTATGCTTGACCGTGGTGATGAGTGGCAAATTGCCTATGTGATTTCCAAAGGAGGCTATCAACAACTGCGTGCAGTTGGCTTGGAGGAATTCAAAAAATCTGTGGTCGAAGTCGTACCAGAATTAAGCGATCGCCTAGACCATTTACAAGATTGGTCACAAGTCGCCTTTCTTTCTGTAGAATCGAGCCGTGTTAAACGTTGGTATCATCCAGGACTGTTACTCATTGGTGATGCTGCTCATATTATGTCTCCAGTTGGGGGAGTGGGTATTAACTACGCAATTCAAGATGCAGTCGTAGCAGCCAACGTCCTCAGTAAACCTCTGCAAAACAAATATGTAGAACTTCGGGACTTGGCAAAAGTGCAACGTCAACGAGAGTTACCTACACGTATCATCCAAGCATTTCAGACATTTATTCAAAAGCGAGTATTTGTCCCAGTACTGGCTTCTAATCGCACTTTTCAACCCCCTGCGTTGTTACGCTTGCCAATTTTGCGCGATTTACCAGCCAGATTGATTGCTTTCGGTGTGTTTCCAGTTCATGTGCAGTAGTTAATGATCAATGGTGAGCCAGTGTGTTGGGGAGACAGCACCGTGGTGAGGCAACGCGGTCTTGGGGGTTTCCCCCATGAGCGATTGCCGAAAGGCTCTGCCACGCCAGTTGCTACAACGGGGGTTCCCCCCTTTGGGTGACGCTCAAGAGCAATGACTCTTAATCTGTATTTTTTCTGTTCATTAGTGGTACAATTATACTACTCATGCAGAAATCAATGCTCGTTCTAGTCAGGCGAAGGTGGCCAGTAGTGTTATGACTACTGTGCAACGCCATCGCTTGGCTTTTATGCTAGAAATAACCCACAATAGACGGTTTATTAATTATTGAAGAAGAATGCAGAAGTCAGAATTCAGAAGTCAGAAGCAATGAATGGAACATTTAGACCCGCCGCTAATGGATGAAATCGAAGATTTAGTTTTATGTTTCACTATTTATCCACCAGTCGTATTCAGATAAATTCTGAATACGACTCCTGGCTCCGTTCGGACTTCGGCGTGAGCGCTCAGTCGAAGGCTGACGCTCACGCCGAAGCCTGAATTCTATTTTGATAATTACGAATTATTAGGTTAGGAGGATTCCAATGAACAGTTGCGTTTTAATGGCAGATATCATTCAAGAGCCACAATTACGCTACACAGCAGATAATCTAGCAGTCACAGAAATGCTAGTACAGTTTTCTAATTCCCAACGACCAGAAGATCCGCCAGCAACATTGAAAGTTGTCAGTTGGGGAAATTTAGCTACAGATGTGCAGCAAAACTATCATCAAGGCGATCGCGTGATTATTGAAGGGCGTTTAGGCATGGTAACATTCGAGCGCCGTAACGAAGGTTTTAAAGAAAAACGTGCCGAACTGACAATCCAACGCATTCATCCTGTAGGTAAAGGTTTCGTTACTACTTCATCAGTTCCAGAAACCTCAACCGCAACTGCTCCCCCAGCATATCAGCCAACTGATATTCCTAGTTACGAGCCGTCACGTCCCACATCTGCACCCGTTACTAGCAACGTTAGTGTTGCGCCACCAGTCACAAATCCTGAACCAGTATACCAACCCAGCAATTTTGAACGTAGTTATACACCAGTCACAGAAGAACCCGATCCTGATGACATTCCGTTCTAATTTGAGTTCTGCGGTTAATTATTTTTGCCTGTACCCCACTGGGATAAGAACCGCTATAAAGTCTACAAAATTTAAATTTACTGAGTATAAAGTCCAAACTGCTGTTAGAATCCAAATAATTTTCTGTGAATATCCTTACGCAACTCCTATGAGAGAAACTGTCCTAGAGGTTCGCAATCTGCAAGTTGAATTTAAGAGTGATGACAACAGTCTCAAAGCTGTAGATGGAATTTCTTTTGAATTGCATCGGGGTGAAACTCTAGGAATTGTAGGAGAATCGGGAAGCGGCAAATCTGTAACTTCACTCGCAGTCATGGGTTTATTACAAACTCCAGGTAGAATCAGTGGTGGGGAAATTTGGTTTCGTCAGCAGCCCCAAGCCAAGCCGATAAATTTGGTGGAGTTACCACCAGAACAAATGCAGCTACACCGAGGCGGCGACCTGGCGATGATTTTTCAAGAACCGATGAGTTCGCTGAATCCAGTTTATACGATTGGGTTTCAGCTAACAGAAGCGATTATGCGCCATCAAAATGTCTCGACAGCCGAAGCTAGGCAAATTGCGATCGCAGGTTTACAGGAAGTGAAACTCCTACCCAGTGATGAGCAAACCAAACAACAGTATCTCGAAACTTGGCCGCAAACTAACCCCAAGTCATCTATCCCCGATGATTACAAACTGGCGCAGTTAGTCAAACAGCATAAAGAAACCTTCTTAGAACGTTACCCGCACCAACTTTCAGGCGGACAGTTACAACGGGTGATGATTGCAATGGCCATTTCTTGTAACCCATTGCTGTTAATTGCGGATGAACCAACCACAGCCTTAGATGTGACGGTGCAAGCCACAATTATTGATTTGTTACGAGAATTGCAGCAAACCCGCGAGATGGCGTTGATTTTTATCACCCACGACTTGGGATTAATATCAGAAATTGCTGATAAAGTAGCGGTGATGTACAAAGGTAAAATTGTCGAGTACGGTGCTGCCGCAGATATTTTTAGTCATCCTCAACATCCATACACTAAGGGATTAGTAGCTTGTCGCCCCACACTTACCCGTCGTCCCCACAAACTGCTAACGGTTTCTGATTATATGAGTGTGGAGGAAACAAAAAACGGAGAGTTATTAATTCAGGCGAAAGAACCGCCACAGCCGCCAGAAATCTCTCCAGAAGAAATTGCTACTCGACTAATAAATTTAGAAGAAAAGTCAGCTTTATTGCAAATCCGTAATCTGAAAGTGGGTTTCCCTGTGCGGGGAGTTTTTGGCGGCACAAAACGCTACAACATAGCAGTTAATGATGTTTCCTTTGATGTCAAACCTGGGGAAACATTGGGTTTGGTGGGTGAATCTGGTTGCGGTAAAACTACTCTTGGTAGAACTTTGCTGCGGTTAATTGAACCCATGAGTGGTCAGATTATTTTCGATGGGCAAAATATCACCAATTTGAAGGGTGAAGCTTTACAGAAACTCCGGCGAGAAATGCAAATTGTCTTCCAAAACCCCTTTAGCGCCCTTGACCCCCGGATAAAAGTTGGCGACGCAATCATGGAACCGTTGTTAATTCATGCTGTGGGTAGGACGGTTAAACAAAGGCGAGACAGAGTTGCGGAACTTTTAGAAAGAGTGGGTTTGAGTGCAGATGCGATGAACCGCTATCCCCATCAGTTTTCTGGTGGTCAACGTCAGCGGATTTGTATTGCCCGTTCTTTGGCATTAAATCCGAAATTTATTATTTGTGATGAATCAGTTTCGGCGCTAGATGTATCAGTACAGGCGCAAGTATTGAATTTGTTAAAAGAATTGCAAGATGATTTTCAACTCACTTATATCTTTATTTCGCATGATTTAAGTGTAGTGAAATTTATGAGCGATCGCATTTTAGTGATGAATCGCGGTCAAATTGTCGAACAAGGTACAGCCGAAAGCATCTACCGCGAACCGAAACAAGCATACACACAAAAGTTAATTGCTTCGATTCCTACAGGTAGCCCAGAACGCATACGTAATCGGCAAGTGCGGACTACATAATAGGCTTGTCCGAAAATTTGTAAAAAGCTACACGTCTGGCTTTGCACGGCGTTAACATCAAGCCAGAATCAATAGACTTCTTGCAAAAGTCCCCAGTGAGATGAGATAAGTAGGAGAGAGTGGAGTGACATGTATGACCTACGAACAGGTAAAAAACCTGAAGTCAGAAGACTTCAAACGCTTGTGTGGCGTTCGTCCAGAAACTTTTAAGCAGATGATTGAGGTCGTGCGATCGCACAGTCAGCCGAAACAAAAAACAGGACGACCTGGTAAATTAAGCTTGGAAGACCAATTGT
>NZ_JAIVFW010000129.1 GCF_020829595.1 Nostoc sp. CHAB 5844 | reverse complement strand
AGTCTGACCACTGTGATGCAAGGATTTTGAGCTATTTTACCTTCTTTCCTTGCACCTGAATATACTTATTTGCTTTGAGATTCTAGAGATTGTCTCCTTTTCTTTTTTTTCAGCAAGCCCTAAATAGAGTAAAGAAAAAGCGCAAATCATTGCCAATATCTCCGCGTATTCACAAGCTAGAAGTTCCCCATAATCCAGTACCGCTAAATTCGGCTTTTTATATAGAAAGGTACTCGCTGGAATCTCTGCGTTATATTATAGAATCTTTTTGTTACGATGCGATCGCCCAACCAGCCGCACTCATCCGCATCAAAGCATTAAGGCAAATGGGCAAAACTTCCCTACGGGAAGGCGGAGCCTACGCCCCTACAATAATTTAATTTTCAAGGGGTGTATTCCATTCAATTGAAAACCGCTATAAGTGGGCAAATGCTGCATATTCAGTCAAAACCTGATTTTTACATTGTGAATATTGCCCACCCTACAATTACGGAAAATTAATTATTAATTGCCCCGCGTACCAAAATTACTGTACTCTCTACACCAGAAGCGATCGCTTCGGGAATATTACCTTGAATTGCTTGTTGCAGTAATCCTTCGCGGGTAGCACCTAAAACCACAACATCAAACCCTTCTTTTTTTACCAAGTTAATCACACCTTCAGAAACTGAATCAGCCTGGACTGGCGTAGCAACAAATGCAGTGCTAGACAATTGACGGTGACGCATTAGTTGATGGATGGCTTGTTCTAACATCTGCATATTTGGTTTCAACTCAGATGGCTTGAATACTTGCGTTAAGTGAATTTCTGGCTCATTTGCCAATGCTACTAATGCTGGTAACAATTTTAGTGCAAATTTAGAATTAGGGCCACCAGCCATCGGTACTAACCAGCGGTTGAAAGAGTACTGAGTGTTGAGTGGAGAGTTGGGAATAGGGAAAATTGTTGACAATTGACTCTTGACTCTTGACTCTTGACTGTTACCTAGCTTTACTAGAACAACATCACAGGTGGCTTGGCGAATGATGGTGTCGACAGTGTTACCAAAAATCCGGCCTGGGGTGTAAGTGTTACCTTTCCAACCCATTAAAATCATGTCTATATGTTGTTCGTTGATTGTTTCTAAAATTGCTTGGGCAACATCATGGGCGACGCGAATTTGTGTATGTAAGGGAATGCGCCACTTTTTGGCTAAGACTTCGGCTTGTCGGAGTAAGCGCCGACTTTTGGCAGTTCTGACTGGAGTTTCGCATGGCGAACTGTGGCGCGAGATTAACATTATTTGTACACACTCTATTTCATAATGGCGATCGCGGGCAATAGCAGTTGCCATTTGCAATAAAGTAGCAGCAGTTTCTGGGTTAGCTATCGGCACTAATAATCTGCCTCTGCCAACACTAGGCGATCGCGTTTGGTAAACTACATAAGAAGGCTCTGCTCGTGGTGCTGGGGTAACATTTTCACCATTGAGATGATCGGCTTCTGCACGGATAATATCTGCACGAGTAATAATTCCAATTAATTTTCGCCCATCGACAACTGGTAAACGACTGATTTGATAACGATCAAGTAAATACAGCACATTACTTAGGTTGTGTAGGGGCGTGACTGTCATCGGCGCAGAGGTCATAATTTCCTTTAAACGCGTTTCGTTTGGCAAGTTGCGATTGGGCGTTTTCGTCAAATCTGATTGCGTGACAATCCCGACTAGTTTATTATTTTTGACTACAGGGAAACCCCGATGATGGGAACTAGAGAATGCTTGCTTGGTTTCTTCTAAAGTCATGTCTGCATCCAGAGTTTCTACTTGCTGTTGCATCACATCTTTAGCAGTTAACGTTGTTAAGATAGCTTCCGCTGGCGCTACTTTTGAGAGTGTAATACCTTTTAACTGTAAAAGTTTATCGTAAAGTGAACCAGGCATGACTTTATCTGCAACTAAGTAAGCCACTACAGCCACAATCATCAAAGGTAAAACCAGATTGAAATCTGTTGTCATTTCAAACACAATCACAATAGCGGTGATTGGTACTTTAGAAACAGCGCTAAAAAAGCCACCCATTCCAGCTAAAGCATAGGTAGGTAGAGAACCTATGCCTAATAAGTGAGATTCCCAAACACCAACGAAATGTCCTAAGCAAGAACCCAAAATCAGACTGGGTGCAAATAACCCTCCCGGCGCACCAGAACCAAAGGCAATTAAGGTAAGAATAAACTGAGCAACAAAAGCGATCGCCGCTACCGAAGCGTTAGATTCACCTGTAATTATATACTCACGTAAACCAGTATTATTGCGAAAATATTCCGGGAGAATGGCTACTACTATCCCCGAAATAAATCCAGCTAAAGCTACTTTTAATGGCAAACTAATGTGTAATCGTTGATAAAATTTGATACTAAAAACTAAACCATAATTAAATAACGCAGCTAGTAAACCTGCCAAAATTCCCAACACTAAGAAAAAGGGAATTTCTGGCAGAGAAAACTGACTTGAAGAATGGAGCATTTGCAGATTTAATTGCAGACTGCGGCCACCTAATAATCGTGAGACTACGCCACCAATAAATGAAGCGATGATGGCGGTTCCTAAAGTTATCCCAGATAAATCTTGCAGTAATTCTTCAATAATAAATATTACACCAGCCAGTGGGGCATTAAATGCAGCTGCTAAACCTGCACCAGCACCCGCTGCAATCATCTGTCGCCGATGATCTGGGGAGGTGGGAACCAAGCGACTCATCCCTGCGGCTAAACTTGCGCCGACTTGAACAGTCGGGCCTTGTCTGCCTAAAGTTATGCCTGAACCAATGACAATCATGGCACTGAGTAACTTTATAGCTGCCACACGCCAAGACAATTTCATTGGTACATTGGCTAAAGTTGCCTTCACTTGCGGGATACCACTACCAGAAGCCTCTGGTGCTAATCTCTGTACCAAAAAACCAGCAAGGTAGCCAAAAGCTAAACCCACTACTGGTAAAGCTAACCATGCAGGGAAAACGTGGGAAGTATGAACACGCCATGCTCCCAGCCATCCAGAACCCACTTTTAAAAATACCGCAGATAAAGCTGCTACAATCCCAATAATAGAAGCTTCAGCGATCGCTAAACCTTTTCTCGGCTGCCACCAACGACGCAAGCGCTGATTCAGAACGGGAAGCGACATCATATAAAATTTAGATTTTATTTATGATTTCTGTTCACAGTTATACCCTGAAATAGGGGCTAGAGATTAGCAGCTAAGCAAGATTGTTCAGTTTTATGGGGCGATCGCATCTTGAGGGCAACACAAGTGATTGTAGCGACACAAGTGGCTAGAGACTTGGAAGCCAAAATCTCTTCTGGCAAAGGCGCTTTAATGTCTTCTGGCACGATGAAACGCCCTTTATCCAAACCTAAACTAGCTTGGCGATTGGATAAAGTACGAAATGGAACTAGCTTTGCTACAGGAATGCCTCGGTTAGAAATAATGATTTCTTCTCCAAGTTCCACACGCGATAACAGACGTGAAAGGTTTGTTTTAGCTTGATAAATATTAACAGTTTCCATTATTTTTTAGAACTAAGTTTAGTGTAGTTAAATGGTTGTGTAAGAGCAAGTTTTAGCTGATGCGTTACGCTATCGCGGGAGCATCCTATCTTTCTTTTGTCACTCTGGGAAGAGTAAAATTAGAAAATAGGACTGAAAGCCAGGAGGGGAGGATGACACAGCCGAGAAGCCCCAAACAAGCGCATCAAATTTGTAGAGGAATATTGTGCAATCTACCAAAACCTATTTCCAGAAGTTAGGAGTTTGGAAAATTTCCGAGATCTACATTTGGGAATGATATCCGAGATAAAAAGGAAATCTTTACCAGAAATAGCCAAGGTGGTAGGATTAGAAAATCACCAATCATTACATCATTTTTTAACAGAATCACCGTGGTCAGTAGAATCATTAAAGAAGCGAAGATTAGAACTAATACTACGAGTATTGAATGAGCCAGCGCGTTGCGGGGGTTCCCCCCGTTGTAGCGACTGGCGAACCCGAAGGGTGGGAAATAGTTTGTAGTACCTATCTCATGGTCAGTCTTCATTCAAGTGTCTTCCAAAAATCTCATCGCTATATTCTCCAAATATTTGCGGAACATCCTTTGTGGGATGAAAACTTTGGTTGGAAGAATATCTTGAATAATTTACGTCTTATTGTTCAACCAATCATACTTTTCAATCTGATTAAACCTTGGCTCAAAGTATTTTCTATTCCCCAACTTTCTCCGGGATTTTCTCACCTAATTAGTATCATGAATACCTTGCACAATCATCTATTTTTATCCCTTTGGTCAGACTTTTTCTCTTTTTCCTCTGCCTAGATTGACAAAAGAAAGATATAGGAGTCCTCTCTGGTCTCTTGGTACAGAAAAGTTGGCAAATCTACGCATTTTCACATCAAACTTTTCAAGAGTAAGTAGAACGAGGTGAAAAAACCAAACTGTGTAAAGATAAGTAAATACGTACAATGTATCTACCAAGGTAACAGGGATATGGGAAGCCGTTTAAAGGTGTTTCTGACTAGAGAGCAAGATAAAACTCTTTTCAACTTGAGAACGGCAGATGTACCACAGAAAGTAAAAGACAGAGCACAAGTCATCAGATTAAGCGCACATGGTTGGTACGTAGAGAAGGTCGAAGGTTAAGTATTATTAGCTTTCTTCAACCTTTGATTAGTTTTGTTTACGGTCTAGTGATTGGTGGTGTTTCACGTCAATCTTATATTCAGATGATGGAGCTTGAAGCTGCCGAAGCCCAAAAAACAGGACGTATTAGAGTCATCGTGCAGGATAACGGCCCAATACATCGATGTAAAGAAGTGAGCGCAATTATGGTCAAAGTGGGAAGAAATGGGTTTGTACCTCTTCTTTTTACCTAAATATTGTTCCGAGATGAATCCCATTGAATTAGAGTGGCAACACCTCAAAAAAGATGAACTTGCCTCGAAAACTTTTGAGGATGAGTTAGACCTTGCATATGCTGTGATTGATGGAGTCCAAACAAGAGGAGAAAAGGCCAACTACAGTACGCAACGTGTAAAATTTAACTCTCATTCTTCTGCTTAATTGTTTGTTACATACTTATGAAATTTCCCCACGACTTACTTATTTGACTGCTGAAGCATTGTCTAATTCTCCACTGGGATGGCGAAAGGTTCTTACACATATAGCAGAACCTAGATGGCGGGAAGTGTTTTTTATCATGCTTGATATGCAACTTGGTACTAATAATTTCGTGACATATTTACAAGATAAATTTTCTAACTTTAAAACCGATTATGACTATTGGTATGATGAGCAGTCTAATGCCAATGAAGATAAATGGGAATATCCATCAATGAGCGATCAAGATTTACAAGAACTCCTAGTTAAATTAAATCATAAGTCCTATACAGTCTCTAATCGCTATCAATATAAACCAGCAGCTATCCGTATATTTTACTTTATTTGTTTTGCTATTATAACTAAATTTAGTTTAGGTCGAAGTGATATTTCTGGTGGTGGTCATTGGGTTTACGAAAATGGAGTAAAACAAGATAACTTTCTGTTTAAACTAGCTTCCGTCATCGATAATAATTTTCCCCATTTTACTCAATTAAATAATGTTGGAAAAGACGATATTGCGCTTGACAATCTTCTAATTAACACTCTTTTAATTGCTGATGAATTAAGCGTACTTTACGAATTTGAAGATGCCCCTGTTAATGAACTAACAGTTGAATTGAAAGAAAAGATGACATCGATTTTACACATAATCACCAATCATTATTATAAAATTGAAAATCAACAACTTGGTACTTTTAACTCTGAAGTTTGCCAACAAACAATATTTTTAGATGTACCATACAGTCTACACAGTCTATACGGAAACTTAGAAATGAATTACCAGCTTTTATTGATGACCATGAATTTATTATAAACTGGTGGAGTCATTATGGTTTTTCCTGGTATGAGGAATTTAGAAATTTAATAATTCAGCAACGTAATATGGGATTAATCAAAACTTTATATTTTTTTAGCGATCATGCAGTTTTAGAGCAATACTATGAAGCGAATAAAGTTTTAGTTGATTGTCTTCATAGTAGTACAATTTCTAATGAAATTCGTTTAATTTTTGAAGAAAACATATTTTTACCTCTTATTTTATAGGTTGCATTTGGAAAGTTTATATTATAAACAAAATATTATACATAACCCCTTTTCAACAATTCTTTGCTGTGACTACCTACTTATATTAACTCACTCCAATCTAGTGAGTTAGCTAACATTATCCACTGTCCATAACCTCCTTCATATCCCCAATCGAAGAACCCTCCCTGGTCATAATCATAAGTGCATTTTGCATTATCTAGAGTGCCATCTAACCCACTGGGATCTAGCAAAAGCATTTGACAGATAACGTCTTTAATGTCTTCGCGCAAGAACAGTTTAGTTCCATACGTTCGTTGTTTTTGCTTGTAGATCGCATCTACTGCTATTAGGAAAATAGGAGCAGCACAGAAGTAGCGACGGCTAAAGTATTCGGATTTTCCTTCTGATTTAATTACGCAGGGTGAGAGAGAACGCAACCAGTTCAAGACACCAGCGATACTGCTATCACTAAATGCTATTTCACTGGTAGGTAGTTCAAAGTTAATAGCAGCTTTTTCAATTACTTCTGTCACTATGGACTTTCTTTCAGTAGATGATAAAACAACTTCTTTTCGCAACCACAATTGTTGTACAACAGTTGCATAAGCCCATGAGAATCTTTTATCAGGGTCGAAAAGATGTAGCTGATAAATTACTAAGTGTAAAAAATCGCCCAGTAGCTCTGGGTTTGATTGTTGAATATTAGCCGCTATTTTACCTTGTGGAGTTAAACCAGATGAATTCTTTTTTTCGATAATAGAGAGGTTACGCAGAAAGGGAAAGACATTTTTTTGTAAAACAGTAGCTCCAAGTTGGCAAAGAACTGCTAACTGGTCAATATCTGTTTTTTGAATAGAAAAATTTTCCAGAATAACTGCCACTCTCTCCAAAGTGGTATTTTGCTGTAGGTGGAGAGTCAATCTTTTGGTCATAAATCACGCTCCAATGTATCCAACCAAGCGACTAAGTTGTGCATAATTCGATGATTGCGGCTGGTTCTTAATTGCTCAATATTTTGACAAAAATAACAGGAGTGCTGAGTATCTTTTTTGAGCTTTTCTACACCCGCTTTTGTGGTTTCAAAACTTCGTCTTACTGTAATTTGTATTTGAGATTTATTAGGAAAAAAAATGCTACCAAAGCCTCCAGCTTTCCACCAAGTCGTGCTATCCAAAGTATTGGGAATTAAGTTATGTCTGCGGAGGCGATTATAGCTGTTTGGCCCACCAATCCCAAAACAGTGAATGAGCATTCCATGTTCTCTAGCAATATCGCAAACCGTTTTAAATAATGCCAAGCTTTCCTGAGAAAGCATATTGACACTTCCGTTGGGGCCTGATGTTCCCCAAGAACCAAAGCCAATTCTGCGTATGCCAAGCCGAGCATAGGTTTCGATACAACGATTGACTTGGTTGATAGTCCGTCCCTGTACGGGAGCGATCACACGCTCTTGTACATAATTAGGCATTTTGCGATAAAATGTCTCACAATGGTGTGCGAGTCGATGTCGCACGTAATGAGTCAGAATATCCCAATTCAAGGGAAAATTCTGCAAGCTAGTGTCCTAAGCTTGTCCTCATCTTCAAGGGGCGAAACAGGTAACTGTATCGTCTCACAGC